>CAMLMA010000066.1 GCA_946481065.1 uncultured Nitrosomonadales bacterium | reverse complement strand
GGCGTTGCCTGGTACTGGCACTTCGTCGATGTGGTGTGGCTGGGCCTGTTCATCTTCGTTTACTGGCTCTAACCCACCAATAAAAAAGGCGATGCCTGAAAGCATCGCCTTTCCCTTGCCTGGACTGTCAGGGGGCGGGTTGACCGATGACGCCGGTGTAATAGCCGAGCATGAGCAGCAGGAACAAGACAAGCGATAAAGAGACACGGATGGTCAGCGCTTTGGCAGTCCTTTCACCGGTACCTTTATCCTTGATGAGATAGAACAAGGCCGAGAACAGGCTGGCGACGATGAGTAACAACATGAGAACGATGGCGATTTTAAGCAACATGACAGTTTCCCAAGTGAGTGTTCATTGATTATGCGTGGCGCATGAGTAATTTGCAATTTCGCCTTGCCGACGTTTCATTTCGTCCTACATGGCTGGGTACGATAGTGGTGTTGCTGGCGATCCCGACGTTCATCAAGCTCGGCCTTTGGCAATATCACAAGGCTGAGCAAAAGCTGCAGCTACAGCAACAATTCGATCGTTATCTGCATGCACCAGCAGTCCCGTTGCCGGTAACCATGGATGACGCAACTGCATGGCGCTATCACCGGGTACGAGTCACCGGCGTCTACGACGCCAGCCATCAGATCCTGCTCGACAACCAGGTATATCAGGATCGTGCTGGCTACCATGTGTTGACGCCCCTGCGCACGGCAGGCAACCGACTGGTGCTGATCAATCGCGGCTGGGTCCCCGGCGCGGCAGATCACACGCGATTGCCGCAAACCACCGTGCCAACGGGCGAGCAGACGATCACTGGCCAGGTATGGATCCCGCCGAGCAAGTTCTTCTCACTGGAGAGCACGGCTCCACAAGACTCGCCATCCGCCTGGACACCGGTCTGGCAGAACCTCGACATGGCACGTTATGCCGGTATCGTGCAACAGCCTGTGTCGCCGATCGTCATCCGGCTCGATCAGGATGCGGCTGGCGGCTATGTCCGGGATTGGCCGCGACCTGCCGAGCGTATCGAAACCCATATCGGATACGCTTACCAGTGGTTCGGTTTTGCAGTGGCGGCGTTTTGCATCTATCTCTATGTCGGTTTCAGGAAAAGACCTGCCTAAATGTCCAGCGTCAATTTAACTGCAGAACAAAGGCAAGCGAGAGGTCGGTGGGTGTTCTGCCTGCTAGCGTTCTTTTTCGCCTTGCCCATCATCATCGTGGCTCTGATGTATGTCTTTGAATGGCATCCGCAAGGCGCGAGTCAAGGCGAGTTGCTTGCGCCGCCGCGACCGATCCTTCTTTCCGGCGACCTGCGAGACGCCAATGCGGCGCCGCTCCCGGCGGATCTGTTGCGTGATAAATGGAGCATGGTCTATGTCACCGTGCAATGCGAAGCGCAGTGCCTGGAACGCTTGCACACGATGCGACAGCTGCATGCCTCGATGGCCAAGGACAGCGCGCGCCTGCAACGCATCCTCGTCGCACAGGACGCTGACTGGCAACGTCTGCAAGCCGACTATCCGGACATGGTCATCATCAATCAGCCGCGCGCCGCTATCGTTTCGCTGAGTCAGGATCTGCAAGTGATGCCTATGGCTGAGTCCCGCATCTATCTCATCGATCCATTGGCGAATCTGATGATGAGCTTTCCGGAGTCCGTTCCCCCTAAGGCCGTGCGCAAGGATCTGGTGCGGTTACTGAAAGCGGCGTGGGCAGGATGAGCGGAGTGGACCAGTGAGAACGGACCGTAGCGCCTTCGGCTTCAGACAACTGGTGATCATCACCAGCCTGCTCGCTTTTTGCGTGGTTGGTCTGGGCGCGTTCGTCCGCCTTTCGGACGCGGGTCTCGGCTGTCCGGATTGGCCGGGCTGCTACGGCAGCATGACTGTGCCGCAAAGCGAGGCGGCTATCCAGCAGGCGCAAACCGCTTATCCGCAATCGACCGTGGAAGTGCACAAGGCCTGGAAAGAGATGCTACATCGCTACCTGGCCGGCACGCTCGGGATATTGATCCTCGGATTGTGCGTGTTAGGGTGGCATGGCCGAAAAGTCCTCCGCGTTTCGCCTTGGGTGCCTACAGCGCTGGTGTTGCTGGTCGGTCTGCAGGCCATGCTCGGCATGTGGACTGTGACGCTGCTGCTCAAACCTGTCATCGTGTCGGCGCATCTTCTTGGCGGCATGAGCACGCTAGCCTTGCTGGTATGGATCGCACATCGTCACTGGGGGGTCGCCTCACAGCGCTTCCTGACCAGTCCATGGCTGCGGTTCTGGGTGCGGGGAGCGATCGTGCTGATCTTCGCCCAGATATTCCTGGGCGGCTGGACCAGTTCCAATTATGCAGCCTTGGCCTGCATGGATTTCCCGACCTGCCACGGCGAGCTTGTGCCGCCTATGGATTTCGGTGTCGCTTTCCATATGATCCGCGACCTGGGCCAGGGCCCGGACGGTTCGCCGCTGAGCTTGCCTGCGCTGGTGGCGATCCAATGGGTCCATCGCCTAGGGGCGATCGTTGTGTTCCTTTATCTGGGTGTGCTGGCCTGGCGCTTGTCTCGTTATCCACAGTTGCGGCCGTTCGCACAGGCGCTGTTTTTGCTACTGCTGACGCAAATCAGCCTGGGGATCGGAAACCTTCTGCTGCATCTTCCCCTAGTGCTTGCGGTGGCGCACAATCTAGGTGCTGCCTTGTTGTTGATCACTATCGTAATACTGAATTCAAAAATAACAGAATTACCAAAATAGGGAGGTTACATGAGCGCTGTCAGTACCTTGAAACTGCAACGAGTAAGCCTGGGGTGTCGTAACTTCCTGGCGTTATGCAAGCCCCGTGTCACGGCGCTCATCGTATTCACCGCGATGATCGGCATGTTCCTCGCGACGCCGGATGTCCTGCCGCTGGGCCTGTTGCTGGCGGCGACCATCGGGATCGGCATGGCCTCCGGAGCCGCAGCGGCGTTCAACTGCCTGATCGAGCAAACGATCGACGCGCGCATGGCGAGGACCCGTGGACGTCCGTTGCCGACCGGTATGGTAACGTCCACCCAGACTGTGATCTTTGCGACGCTGACAGGCGCTACCGGCTTATTGATCCTGTATGTCTTCGTCAATCCGCTGACCATGTGGCTCACGCTCGCGACCTTTGTCGGCTATGCGGTGATCTATACCGTTTTCCTCAAACCTGCGACGCCGCTCAACATCGTCATCGGCGGTGCCTCCGGTGCCATGCCGCCTATCCTGGGCTGGGCTGCGGTCAATAATGTGGTTGCCCCTGAAGCGCTGATCCTGTTCCTGATCATCTTTGCCTGGACCCCGCCGCATTTCTGGGCGCTGGCGCTCTATCGGCGAGCCGAATATGCCAAGGTGGGCATGCCAATGCTGCCTGTGACCCACGGCGAGGAGTTCACGCGGCTACACATCCTGCTCTATACCATCATCTTGTTCGCTGTTGCGCTGATGCCTTACGGCCATGGCATGAGCGGGGTGATCTACCTCGTGGCCTCGCTGATACTGAATGCTGGGTTCATGGCTTATGCCATCGGACTTTATCGTCAGTATTCAGATCAATTGGCGCGCCGCACTTTCCGCTATTCGATCCTCTATCTCACCTTGCTGTTTGCGGCCTTGCTGGTCGATCATTACTGGCGCATCACGCTCTAGGTCGAATATCGGCATCTCCGGCGCACGCATCGAAGCGTGCCCATAAAAAAGCCAGGTCGGAACCTGGCTTTTTTTGCTGGCCTTTACGCAGGCCAGCCCTAGGTGATGCAGAATTACTTGGATTCCGACTCTGGAGGTACCCAGCCGCCTGGTTCTTCCTTGGCAGGCTCGGCAGGTGCGGCCGCTGGCGCGTCAGCAGGCGCTGCGGAGGTTGCATCTGCAGGTGCGGCATCCATCGGAGCCGGCTCTTCGGCTTTGTTACAGCCAGTCAGGAATGCGCCCATCAGCAACGTGGCAAATACTGCTTTCGTCCATAATTTCATGTGTATCTCCTAAAATTAAGTCGTTAGAAATGTTAGCTTACATACAAACATGGAATCAGTTCAAGAAGAAAGGTTCCTGAAACCGCCCGAATTGATACAAATGGACTAAAAAACCACAAAAAACGATCGATGCTGTCCGCTCAAGGCCTAGAATCGCTGTGCGACGATGGCTGGCGATTTAAATATCCTTGCCTCAGTCATCGTATCGCCCGCGACAGGCGTTATGAACACATGACTTCATTTCCTGGACATCAACAGAATATCTTCTTATGCGCATGATCCCGACTTCCCATCATCTACTCGCCGCAAGCATGCTATGGCTGTTTGCAATGACCAACGCTAACGCCGCACCATTTGCCTATGTGACCAATCAGGGGGCCAACGATGTTTCGGTGCTCGATATCGCAAGTAATCAGGTCGTCGCCACTATTCCGGTGGGCAAGGCGCCGGCTGGCGTCGCTATCGATCACGCCGGGCACCGTGTCTATGTATCCAACGTCGAAGACAGCTCCGTATCTGTGATCGACAGCGATAGCCGAACAGTGATCGATCGATTCAAGTTCGATGTCGCGCCAGTGGGGCTTGCCCTCAACCAGGACGGTTCGGTCCTCTTCGTCGCGGCATGGTATAGCGACCAGGTATGGGCAGTCGATACGCGCCACCCGAGCCAGCGGACCGAGTTCGCCATGGGTAAGGCCCCGGCTAGTATGGTGCTCAACCGCGATGGTAGCGAGCTTTATATCGCTACCCGTGACAGTGACGACATCGGCGTGGTCGATGCCCATAGCCAGCGATTGATCAAGAAGCTGCCGGTCGGCAAGCATCCATTCGGTATGGCGCTCGGTGGAGAGGGCAAATTCCTGTATGTGGTCAACGTCTACAGCAACGATGTCTCGGTGGTCGATACGACCAGCCATGCTGTGGTGGCGACGATCCCGGTCGGCGAACATCCGTATTGCGCGGCCAGCAATCCCGACGGGTCTCGCATCTATGTGACCAATACCGGTGCAGACACGGTTTCAGTGATCGATACCGCCACCCGCAAGGTCATCGCGACCATTGATGTCAATGGCTCGCCGGAAGGCATCGCCTACGACAAGGCGCATGACCGCGTCTATGTCGCAAGCTGGATGGAGGACGCAGTAACGGTCATCGACGCCAAAATCAACATGAATGTCCAAAGCATCCCCACTGGCGCGCAAAGCCGGGCTTTGGGGCAATTCATAGATCAATGAGCCGGACCGGCTTGCCAATGAATCATTTAGGAAATCGGATGTTGCAGATCAAAAAACGGTTGTTCATCGCTGGGGCCGTCATGGCCGGGATACTCATGGTCGGGTCGGTGGCTTTCGCCTGCGGCCCTACGCCGCAAAAAGTCATCGAGACGGTGACTATCCAGGCGGCGCCAGAAAAGGTCTGGCGTATCCTTGATCGCTTCGATGCGATCGCCCAATGGCATCCGGATGTCGAGAAGAGTGCCTCGGTGCAGAAGTTCGGCGAAGATGCCGATGCGCCACATCGGCTACTGACCCTGAAGAACGGGCAAACGCTGGAGGAGAAACGTCGACTACTGCCTTCCGGCGAGATGAAGCTCGACTATCAGATGACGGACGGTGATTTTCCTGTGAGCAATTACCGCGGCATCATTCAGGTCAAGCCGGGCGCGACGCCTAGCGAGGCTATCGTGACCTGGCTCGGGCGCTTCAACAACCAGGCCAATATGCTGGATGCTCCCGCAGGCAAGGATAACGCGACCGCGATCGCCGCGGTCACGGCGTTCTATGAGCATGGCTTGGCTGGTCTCAAGACCTACGCTGAAAGCTCGGCGAACTGAATAGCCAAAGGTTCGCGATGCCATGGGAAGCCATGGCCGAGCGATTTGCCTCGCTATAAGGCCAGTGGACTAAATATGGTCTTCCGCTGACGGAGCGCATAAGCGCAATGTTCAGCAGGGTGAGCGTATGTAAATCTGAGAAATAGCCATATTCTCAACGAGAATGCCCTCGCGCCACGTCATGGCTCAAGGTTCATCGATAGTCATTTAATCAATTCAATCGGATATCAGCTGCAAGGCTGATTGGATATCCGCCTGCCCAACATATCTAAAAAACACACTCGAATAGCGGTGGCATGTTGCCCGCCTGGCGCCTCGATAGTTCGAAGATTCGATACCTCCCACCTCATGAATGTCCTTGCAACGAAATGCTGCGGAGACACATAAATTAAATTATATTCATAATCTATGTTGACAGGACCGGTTCGCGGAACGTAGTATTGATTACGTTCGTAATATATAACGGATGTGCGAATCTCATTTTTGGATAGAGGATATGAACATGATTGCAAAGCGAATCGTAACTAGCACACTAGTATTGATGGGTATGAGTTTTCAGGCCGGCGCATTTGAAAGCGCTCCGGTCATGAATCTGGACACCGCCACCAAGATCGCCGAGGGCTGTCGGGCGAAGGCAGCCGAGAAGGGCTGGAAGATGAGCGTGACGGTCGTGGATGCAGGCGCGAACCCGATCTACTTCCAGCGCATGGATGCCGCATATCTTGGTTCAGCAGAGCTTTCCAAACTCAAAGCCGAGAATGCAGCAAAGATGCAGATGCCTACCCGCTTGTTTGAGGAGTTGTCCTTTGGCAAGGACCATAAAGGAGGTGGCCTGGTACCAGGCCTGGCGTACCTGCCTGGGTTTGTCTCCATGGCGGGTGGCGTCCCAATCAAGACCAGTGCAGGGTTCCTTGGTGCCGTGGGTGTGAGTGGCGGGTTTCCTGATGAAGATGAAGCATGTGCGATGGCTGGTCTTGATGCCGTAAAGAACTTGCTGAAGTAACGGAGGGCTCACGATGCAAACCAGATCATTGGTCATTCCCGCACTCCTGAGCGTTGCGTTGCTGGGCTGTGGAGAATCCGCCCAGCATAACGTCTCTGCCGGTTACGGCCAGAACCCAGCACTACCCGAACCAGTAAGCACTGTGGTACCCACTGTCAAAGTGGCTTCTGTCGTGGGCTGGAAGGATGGGGTGCAACCAACGCCTGCTTCGGGGACAAAAGTGAATGCCTTTGCCAAGGGGCTTGAACACCCAAGATGGCTATACGAATTGCCGAATGGTGACGTTCTCGTCGCTGAGACGAACTTCGAGATGCAGGGTTTGGATGGAAGTATCAAGGGCTGGTTTGCAAAGCATTTCCTGACGAAGGCGGGGGCAACCGGCAAAAGCCCAAACCGGATCACCTTGTTACGGGATGCCGACGGGGATGGGGTTGCCGAGCTCAAGTCGGTATTCCTTTCCGATCTGTATTCGCCATTCGGCATGGCGCTGATCGGGGAGACCTTCTATGTCGCCAATGCAGATAGCATCGTGAGCTTCCCTTATCACCCAGGGGATGTGACCATCAAGGCATCCGCAACGCGCGTTGTCGATTTGCCCGGGCAACCACTCAATCACCACTGGACCAAGAACATCATTCCATCCGAAGACGGCAGCAAGCTCTATGTGACCGTGGGTTCAAACAGCAATATCGGAGAGAACGGCATGCAGATCGAGAAAGACCGTGCCGCTATCCTTGAAGTCGATATCGCTGCCAGGAAGTATCGGGTATACGCCTCCGGCATCAGGAATCCGAATGGTCTGGTCATCGAGCCGATCACGAAAAAGCTATGGACTGTAGTGAATGAGCGCGATGAGATCGGCAGCGATCTTGTGCCGGACTACATGACCTCGGTCGAGGAGGGCGCCTTCTATGGCTGGCCATACAGTTACTATGGCCAGCACGTGGATGAGCGGGTCCAGCCACAGAACCCTGAACTGGTCGCCAAGGCCATCGCGCCAGATTATGCGCTGGGTGCCCACACGGCTTCCCTGGGCTTGGCAAACGCCACTGGCAATCAGCTTGGCAGCCGGTTCAAAGAAGGCATGTTCATCGGCCAGCACGGCTCCTGGAACAGGAAGCCCTATAGCGGCTACAAGGTGATATTCGTACCATTCAAGGACGGCAAGCCGGCGGGTGAGCCCTTGGATGTGTTGACTGGGTTCATCGATAAAAATGAGAACGCGCAGGGTCGTCCGGTAGGGGTCATCGTCGATAAGGCTGGCGCACTCCTCGTTGCCGATGATGTTGGCAACACGATATGGAGAGTCAACCATACCGGGAGTGAATGAGCTGTTCGGTCTTGGCTTATTTGAGAGGGCGGAAAACGGGATTGTTTTTAGATTCCATCCGTCATCTATAATGAAGCCTTCATAACATCGGGAAGTGCCATGAGAGTCACTAGAGCCAAAGCGGTTGAGAACAAGGAACTGGTGCTGGATACGGCGGCCATGCTCTTCAAGCAGAAAGGGTTCGACGGCATCGGACTTTCTGACTTGATGAAGGCCGCCGGGCTGACGGTGGGCGGCTTCTATAAAAGCTTCGAATCGAAAGAGGATCTCATCGCCCAGGCTTGCGAGCGGAACGCGAAGAAGTCATTGAGTCACTGGAGCGAACACGCGAACAATCCTGCAATCGAGGATCCACTGAAACGGATCGCCCAATCCTATCTTTCCGGCAAGAACCGCGACGATCTGCAGAACACCTGCCTGTTTTCGACACTTGCCGCCGAAGTGCCCAGGCATGACGATAAGGTAAAGGCCGTCTTTGCTGAAAATATCGATGCGCTGATGGATTTTCTGGCGGGTCTGTTACCAGATCATGGGCAGGATCGAAGAGCGGAAGCCATCGCCATGTTCAGCCAATGGCTTGGCGCGCTGGTGCTCGCCCGCGCATCCGCCGGCAATCCCATATCTGAAGAGATCCTGGGAGTCGCGCTCAAATCATCCGACATGGGCTGAGGCGGCACCCTGGCCATGCACCACACTACGTTCGGGACTATATGAAATTCACGCAATTCGGCAGGAAGACTGGCTTAAGAGTATCCGAACTATGTCTGGGAACGGGCAACTTCGGCACCGGTTGGGGGCATGGCGCGGAGCCTGAAGAGGCAAAAAGGATATTCGACGCTTATGTGCGGGCCGGCGGCAATTTCATCGACACCGCGAATGGCTATCAGCGGGGGCAATCGGAAGCGCTGGTAGGGAAGTTCATCAAGTCGGACCGTGATAACTTGGTGGTCGCTACCAAATACACCAACCCGACCATGCCGGGAGCGGGCCCCTCGGCAACAGGGAATAGCCGCAAGAACATGGTGAGGTCGCTGGAAGAGAGCCTGAAGCGGCTGAATACGGACCACATCGACCTCTATTGGGCACACATCAGCGACGGCATGACCCCGATGGATGAGATCCTCCGCGCCTTCGATGATTTGGTCTCCTCCGGCAAGATACTGTACGCAGGCCTTTCCAATTTTCCAGCCTGGCGGATCGCCCGAGCGGAATTACTGGCAGAGTCAAGGAACTGGGCGCCGGTCACTTCGATCCAGGTCGAGTACAGTCTTGCAGAGCGAACAGCTGATCGTGAGTTGTTACCGATGGCCGATGCCTTGGGCTTGGCCATCACGACATGGTCGCCATTGGGTGGTGGCTTCCTGACCGGAAAATATAGAGCGGGATCGGATGACACACGGCTGACCAAGCTCGGCATGCTGGTACATACCGAGGCGACTGAGCGAGAGACGCACTTGCTCGATACGCTGACGGCCATTGCTCATGAGACTGACACCTCACCGACACAAGTATCGATCGCCTGGCTACTGGCCAAGGCGAGCGTATCGTCCACGGCCCTGATCCCGATACTCGGCCCCAGAACCGCAGTGCAACTGGACGAAACGCTGGCTGCCGTCGAGCTGGTGCTAGAAGACGGTCAGCTCGACCGGCTAGACGCAGCCAGTTCTGTTCCGCTGGGCGTTCCGCATGTGCAGATCGCAGGGAGTCGTAAAAGTGTTTCTGGCAACCAGGATATCGAGGTCAAGCGAAGCCCTGGCTAGCAAGGGCTTCGGCCTGTCGCGTGATCTGGTTCTGCATAAGCGGCTTGTGGCATGCCAGCACCGCCTCGCTAACCACCGCAAAACTGGTTGCAAACCTGCCACTGGCGCCATGGATGGTCGCAACATCAAACAGGGAGTGGAATTGCCGGATGAGTGAATCTTGGTCGGGTAAGCACTGGATACCCAAAATTCGCGATGTATCAGATTCGGGACCAGATGCGGCATAGAGTGAGTGGCACGAGCTTGCTGATGACGGCTCTATTTAACCTGGGGATGTAACGTGGGGCTGCCGCAGAA
>CAMLMA010000065.1 GCA_946481065.1 uncultured Nitrosomonadales bacterium | reverse complement strand
CCGTTATCCCGGCCGTCTTCGCTGCATTCGTCGCCGCATTCGGCTGGTTCGCCTTTGCCTACGAGGGCGCCGTCATCGGCGGTGTCAGTGCTTACGTCATCGCCATCATCTGGAGTTTCTACAGCTGGTTCACCGGCCAGCGCGCCAATCTGCTGAGCCGCATCCGCGCCTCGCGCAAGTTCACGCTGCGTAAGCGCCTGCAGCTCGGCCAAGCGTCCTGAGCGGTTATCCGACGTCCTGATCGGCCATCCCTAGCGGCGCCCTGCCAGCTGGATAGCGGCGCATGCTAGCTGGCGGTCTGCGGCTCGTGCTTTGCACGGCGACTTTCCAGCCAGCCGAAAACGCGCTTGGCCGCCTCGAAGCACAATAGCGCGGCCAAGCTCACGAGTACGGTCAGCAGCCATTGCAATAGTGTCGGCGACCGGAAGCCGAAGGCCTTCACCAGGGGCGGCGCATGGGTCACCAGCGCCAGCGCGGTCAGCGTGGCCGCCAGCACCCAAAGGCTGGCCTTGGGCAGTCGCGCGAACAGGCTGCGCCAGCCCGGCGCAGCTGCGCGGTTGGGGAAGATCAGCACAAGGTTCGCCATGACCAGCACCATGAATGCGGAAGTGCGCGCAGCTTCGCTATCGCCCTTGGCCTGTAGCAGCCCCAGGTAGACAGCAGCGGCGGCTACCGCCACGATCAGGCCTTCGGTCAAACTGAGCGCGATATGTCCCAGGGTCATGAGCGGCTCATGCGTCGAACGCGGCGGTCGGTGCATGAGGTCCCGCCCACCGCCTTCCGCTTCGAACACCAGTGAACAGGCCGGATTGATGACCAGCTCCAGGAAGGCGATATGGATCGGCGCCAGTATCCATGGCGCACCCAGCAAGACCGGTGCTATCGACAAGGCGATGATCGGCACGTGCACGGCGAAGGTATACATGAACGCCTGGCGCAGGTTGGCGAAGATACGGCGACCCAACCGCACCGCTGAGGCGATGGCAGCGAAATCGTCCTCCAGCAAGACCAGCGATGCCGCCTCCCGCGCGACGTCGGTGCCGCGCTTGCCCATCGCGATGCCGATATGGGCGGCTTTCAGCGCCGGCGCGTCGTTGACCCCGTCACCCGTCATCGCCACCACGGCACCTTCGGCTTTCAGCGCATCGACGATCATGAGTTTCTGCTGCGGCGTGACGCGCGCGAAGACACCGGCCTCGCGGATGGCCTGCCGCAGCTCCTTGGCCTCCAGGTTCCGCAGCTCGTCCCCCGTCAAGACCCTTCGATGCGCGATCCCCGCCTGGGCAGCGATGGCGCTGGCCGTGCGCGCGTAATCCCCGGTGATCATCACCACCCGGATACCGGCTGCCTGGCATTCGGCGATGGCCGCTGGCACGTTGCTGCGCAGGGGGTCGGCCAGTCCCAGCAGGCCGACCAGCGTGAAATCGAAATCATGCTGGATCGCCGGCCACGAGTGCCTGACCGGATGACGCGCCTTGGCCACGGCCAGCACGCGCAAGCCGCGGCTCGCCAGCTGCTCGACCTGGTCACGCAGTGCGGCATGCTCAGTAGCGGAAAGATGACAAAGATCCGCGATCGCTTCTGGCGCGCCTTTGGCCGCGACCACGTCCGCGCTATCGCCGTCGCCGCGCCAGAGGTGCGTCATCGCCAGCAGTTCTGGCGTCAGCTCGTATTCATGCACCAGCGACCAGTCCGGATGCAGATGCTCGGTATTGGCGAGATAGGCGTGCGCATATTGGTGGAAGGCACGCTCCATGGGGTCGTGCGGCGCCAGTTCGCTGGCGAGCACGGCGTATTCAAGCAGCTCATGATAACGCTCGGGCAGCGCCTGTCCCTCGATCGCCGTGCACTCCAGCAGCTCGCCGTCTACCGACAGGGCCGCCAGCGCCATGCGGTTCTCGGTCAGCGTGCCGGTCTTGTCCACGCACAGCACCGTCGTCTCGCCCAGCGTCTCGATGGCGTTGAGTCTTCGCGTCAGTACGCGCTGGCGGGCGATGCGCCGCGCGCCGAGCGCGAACATGATGGTCATGATGACCGGGAACTCTTGCGGCAGGATGCTCATCGCCAGCGTGATACCCGATAGCAGCGCCGCCACCCATTCACCGCGCAAGTACCAGTGCAACAGCGTCAAGCCGAGGCAAAGGCAAGCGGCGAGCATGGCAAGCCGGCGGGTGAGCTGCGCGATCTCGCGACGCAATGGCGACGGTGCGTCACCGATGGCCTGCAGGCTCTTGCCGATGCGGCCGAGTGCGCTGTGGATGCCGGTCGCGCTGACACGCATGATGCCCTGACCCTTGACCACCAGCGTGCCGGCGAACACCAGCAGATCGCTATCGAACTTGCTCACCGGGGCAGATTCTCCGGTGAGCAGCGATTCGTCGACCACCAGTTCGTGCCCGCCGATGAGTGTGCCATCCGCCGGGACACGGTCGCCTTCGTTGAGGATGAGCACATCCTCACGCACGATATCGCGGCCGGCGATGCGCAGCGGCTGGCCTTCGCGTATGGCGAGCGCGCGCGGGCTCGAAAGATCGCGCAAGGCCTCCAGCGCATGCTGCGTGCGGCGCTCCTGCAGCGTGGTGATGACCATGATGACGACAACGAAGCCGAGCAGCAGCAGGGCTTCGCGCGTATCGCCGGTGAACAGATAGATGACGCCCGCGCCGAGCAACAGCAGGAACATGGGCTCGCCCGCGATCTCGGCCACCAGCGCGCGCCAGGCACCGGCTTGTGCCCTGGGGATCTCATTCGCGCCATCGCGCGCGAGCCGTGCCGCGGCCTGGTGGTGCGACAACCCTGATGGGAATTCGCTCATGATGCGGATCGGCTGGCTAGGGCCCGTGATATGGAATGGCTATTATGCGCCGAACGCCACGCATGGCTTTGCGCTAGCGCAAAGCGATCTCAATGCTTCGTCAGATCGCTTCTGGCGCTGTAGGAAAAATCCTCGATCGGGACCGGTTTGCCGAAATAGTATCCCTGGTAGAGCTTGCAGCCGTGCTCCTTGAGAAAATGATACTGGGCGTCGGTCTCGACCCCTTCGGCGATGGCTTCCATATCGAGGTTGGTCGCCATGCCCAGCACTGTCTGCACGATGACGGCGCTGCCGTGGTTGGAGAGCGCATTGCGGACGAAGGACTGATCGATCTTGAGCTGCGTCAGCGGCAATTGGGCGAGATAGGTAAGCGATGAATAACCGGTGCCGAAATCGTCCATCGAGAAGCTGATGCCGGCCTCTTTCAGCGCGTTCATCTTGGTGATGGCGGAATTGATATCGTCCAGCACCAGGCTCTCGGTCAGTTCCAGCTTGAGGCGGCTGGGATCGACCTTCTTGTCGATGAGGATCTGCAGCACCTGCTCGATGAAATCCGGCTGGTGGAACTGCCGGGCGCTGACGTTGACCGCAAGCTGCAGCCGTGCGGTGCGCGGATCCTTGCGCCATTGCAGCAGCTGATCGCAAGCCGCCTGCAGCACCCAGTTGCCGATGGGGACGATGAGGCCGGTCTCTTCCGCCAGCGGGATGAACTGCATGGGCGGGATCAAGCCTTTCTCCGGCGATATCCAGCGGATCAACACTTCGGCGCCGAACACCTCGCCTTGCGTATTGACCTGCGGCTGGTAGAAGAGCTTGAACTGATCGGCCGTCAGCGCATGACGCAAATCGCTCTCGAGCTGCATGCGCGCCTCGAGCGCGGCCTGCATCGCCGGGTCGTAGAAACGCAGTGTGTTGCGGCCGCTGTTCTTGGCTTCGTACATGGCGGTATCGGCGCGCCGGACCAGCTCTTCGACCGTGGCCTCATGCTTCTTGAACAGGCTGACGCCGATACTCGCGGTGCAGTGATACTCATCGCCGCCGATCAGGTAGGGCTGGCCCAGGGTGGCGAGGACCTTGTCACCCACGGCTTCGGCCAAGGCCGCGGCCTGCTCGGCGTTCTCGCTCAGATTCTCGAGGATGACGACGAATTCGTCGCCTCCCAGCCGCGCCACGGTATCGCCCTCGCGCACGCAGGATTGCAGCCTTTCCGCCACCATGCGCAGCAGGCTGTCACCGAAATTATGGCCTTTGGTGTCGTTGAGGTTCTTGAAGTGATCGAGATCGATGAACAGCAGCGCGCCCTGAAGCTGGTGACGCGAGGCCGCGGCGAAGCTGTGCTGCAGTCGGTCCTGCATCAGGCGGCGGTTGGGCAGGCCGGTGAGCGGATCGTAGAAGGCGAGATGCTCGATCTTGTCTTCGGCCTCCTTGCGCCGTGCGATATCGAGCTGCAGCTCGCGGTTGGCTTCTTCCAGCTGCAGCGTCTTTTCCTCGAGCTTGCGGATCAGCGTCTCGCTGTAGACCTTCAGCATGTGTTCTTCGGTACCTGCCGACGGTTGTGCGGTCACGCCTTTGGCGACGCGCTTCTCCACCGCGCGTAGCTTTTCGATGAAATCCTCGGGCTCGGCCGGCTTGAGGATGAAGGCATCGGCGCCGAGGCTCAGCGCCAGCCGTTCGTCCTCCGGCTCTGTGTAGGTGGCGGTATAGACGATGAAAGGGATGCGCTTCAGCGCGTAGTCGATCTTCCAGTGCCGCAGCAGCGTATAGCCGTCCATCACCGGCATCAACAGATCGGAGATGACGACGTCAGGTGCCGATTGCCGCGCCCTCACCAGGGCTTCGGCGCCATGCTTGGCGCTATCCACCTCGTAGCCGTAGCCCTGGAGCAGGGCCTGCAGGTAATAGAGGTTCTCATCCTTGTCGTCGACGATCAGTATGCGTGTCATGGCTGGCCCTGCACTGCGGTTTGCGATGGGAGGAATTTGCCGATCTCCGAGACGAAGGTGTCAGGGTTGATCGGCTTCTCGATATAGCCGTTGCAGCCGGCCGCCAGCGCCTTTTCGCGGTCGCCGACCATGGCGTACGAGGTGACGGCGACGATGGGCGTCGCTTCCAGCGCCCCGATACTGCGCAGCGCTTGTGCGACCGAATAACCATCCATGCCCGGCAGCTGGATATCCAGCAGGATCAAGGCCGGCTTCAATGTCTGCGCCATGCTGATGCCGCTCGGGCCGTCAAAGGCGGACACGATCTCGTAGCCGTGCTGCTTGAGCAGAAAGGTGGCCAGATAGCGGTTCTGCTCGTTATCTTCGATCATCAGGATGGTGGTGCTCATGTCGTTACAGCCTCCGCATGCAGTGGAAGGATGACGCTGAATTCGCTGCCCTCGCCCCAAACGCTGGTAGCGCTGACTTCGCCGCCGAGCAGGTTGGCGAGGCGCCGGCAGATCGCAAGACCGAGGCCCGTGCCTTCGTATTGCCGCGTGAGGCCGGAGTCGATCTGATGGAAGGCCTGGAACAGTTGGCCCAGGTCTTCCGGTTTGATGCCCATGCCGCTGTCCTTCACGCTGAAACGCAGGCCGGGTCTTTTGACGCCATCCTCGGCGATCACCGGCGCCGGCGCAATGTTCAGGCTGACGCTGCCGGTCTCGGTGAACTTGATGGCGTTATTGAGCAGATTGAGCAGGATCTGTTCCAGCCGACGACGATCGCTCTCCATGCTGCCGGGCACGCCGGCCATGGTCATGGACAGCGTCAGCCCTTTCTTCTCCGCCAGCGGCCGCACGGAGGCGACCACGCGTTCGATGGATTCCTTCAGATCGAACGGTTGTGGGTGCACTTCCAGCTGCCCGGCCTCGATCTTGGAGATATCGAGCACGTCGTTGATCAGCTCGAGCAGGTGACGGGCACTGCCGCGCACCATGCTGAGCTGTTTGGTCTGTTCTTCGTTGAGCGGCCCGGCCAGGCCCTGCAGGATGATGCCGGTGAAGCCGATGATGGAATTCAGGGGCGTGCGGAACTCGTGAGACATGGTGGCGAGGAAGGCCGACTTGATCTTGTCTGCGGCCTCAGCCCGCACCAGTGCCGCGTTCAGTGCCTCGGTGCGATCGATCACGCGCTGTTCCAGGGTGGCGTTGAGCTCCTGCACCGCCAGCTCGGCTTCGCGCTGTTCGGTGATGTCGCTGCCGATACTCAGGATCTCCTGGATATTGCCGTCCGCGTCGCTGACGAACTTGTTGGTCCAGGCCACCCAGACCCGTTCGCCGTTACGTTTGATGTTCTCGTTGATGTTCTGCTCGAAGGCCTTGGGGTTGGCGCAGATATGGGCCATGAGCGATTTGAGGTCGCGGCCCTCGCTATCGGTATCGGGCACGAGCGTATCGATCACATGGCGGCCGATGATCTCGTCCAGCGTGTATCCGAAGAACTTCTGGCCGTACTCGTTGAGGAAAGTGATGCGGCCCTCGGCATCCCAGCGCAGGATGATGCTGTTGGCGAGCTCGACCAGCTCGCGGTATTTCTGCTCACTCTCCGCCAACCGCGATTCGGCCTCGATACGGTCGGTGATGTCGATGCCGACGCCCACCAGGCAATCCATGCCGTTGAAGCGCACCTTACGCCCGGTGAAGAAATGCGGCCGCAGTGTCCCGTCCTTGCACAGGAATGTCGCCTGGACCGACGATTCGCCCTGCACGAAGACTTCGCCGATACGTGTCTGCAGCATGGTCTTTTCGTGCTCGGGGAAGAAATCGAGCGGATGCATGCGCGTGATCTCGTCGGCCGAATATCCGGAGACCGCCTCGAAGTTCTTGTTCCAGCGCAGGAACCGCCCCTGATCGTCATAGAAATACAGGATGCCCGGCATGCTGTCGACCATGGTCTCGGAGAAACGCCGCTCGTTGCGCGCTTCCGATTCTGCGCTCTTGCGCGCCTCTTCATGGGCGATGTTATCGAGCGCGAACGAGACATCGGTGCTCGCCTCCTGCAGCAAGGCGATCTCTTTCTCATGGAAGAATTCGGTGCGATCGGAATATACGTTGAGCACGCCCCAGACTTCGCCGAACTGGCGGATGGGAAAGGCGGCCGAGGCCTTGAAGCGGCGACGCACGATCTCCTCACGCCAGGGCAGCGTCACCGGGTTGTTCTGCATGTCGTTGCAGATGAAGGGTGCGCCGGTACGGAAGCAGATACCCGAAGGCCCCTGCCCTTCGGGGCGTTCATCGGCATAGATCTTGATCGACTGGATATAGCCGACATCGTCGCCGGCGATCGCCATCGGCTCCAGCTGGCGGGTCGTCGGGTTATAACGGCTGGCCCAGGCCATGCACAGGCCGCCCTGTTCGACCAGGATCTGGCAGATGCTCTGCAGCAACTCGGTGCGCGTCGAGCGCAACACCACGGTATGGTTGATGCGGCTCAGGGCTTCATAGAGACTCGACAGGCGGGCGATCTCGCGTTCATGGGCGCGGGCTTCGCTGACATCACGCACCATGCCGAGCAGGTTGCCGTCCGGCATTGCAGTGACGAACACTTCAGCCTCGAACTGGCTGCCGTCCTTGCGCTGAAAGATCCATAGACGCTGGTGGCGATTGTTGCTGAGCACTTCGTCGAGCACCGGTTCGACATATTGCTGTTCGGAGGGCGCGACGATATCGGTGGAATGCAGGCGTGTCAGTTCATCGTGGCTGTAACCCAGCATCTCGCACATGCGCGGGTTGGCGTCGAGATAGTAGCCCTGGGTATTGGCGATGAGGATGCCGTCAGGCGCGTATTCGAAGAGTGTGCGATAGCGGCCTTCGCTGATTTCCAAAGGCAGAGCGTGATGACTCTGATTCCCCGATCGCTTGTTCACATGCACAACTTTCGCCGTAAGGCTTTTTTGTTGTTTTGACAATCCTATCAGCTAGATAGACGATCGGTCTATCCATCCGTCGGCCAATCTGCTGAATAGAATTTGGCGCGGATGGCAGCAAGCACAGCAAGGCGCCCCAGAGGCCGCCACAGCCCTGGCTGCATCGAGTGCATGTTGTGCAGGATCAGGCGACCCGGTTGCGACCCTGCTGTTTGGCCAGATACAACTTTTTGTCGGTGGCTTCGACGAACGCCATCGGCTGATCCTGATGACTGGGCAGGATGGTACCGACACCGACGCTGATGGTGATGACGTTGCTGACAGAGGAATTGAGGTGGGGGATCTGTGCCTTGAAGATGAGCTGGCGGCAACGCTCGGCGATCTTGGCGGCGGCTTCGGCGTCGGTCTCCGGCAACACCAGCACGAACTCCTCACCGCCGAAACGGGCGATGAAATCACGCGAGCGCGTGGCGGCTGTGGCCAATACCTTGGCCACGCGGATCAGGCAATCGTCGCCCTGGATGTGGCCATAGTGGTCGTTGTATTCCTTGAAATGGTCGATATCGAGCATGATCAGCGACAAGGGTTGCCGGCTGCGACGCGCGTTCGACCATTCAAGCTCCAGCACCGAATCGAACATGCGGCGATTGGCGACACCGGTGAGACCGTCCTTGTAAGACATCTCTTCCAGTTCCTTGCGCAGGTTGGCCAACTGCTCCTCGGTCTTCTTGCGCTCGCTGATATCGAACATGAAGCCGATCAGGGAATCGACTTCGCCGTTCTCCTTGCGTACCACATGCACCACATCGCGGATCCAGACGTAATGGCCGTCCTTGGTCAGCGCGCGGTAATCTGCCTCATGGTCTATCCCGCTCTGGGATTGCGAAACGCAGAAGTTGACGACCCATTCACGGTCTTCCGGGTGCATGCGCTCGGCCCAGTCGTTGGCCGTCTGCCAGCTGTCGGGCGTCCAACCCAGCAATTGCTCGATCTGCGGACCGATATAGGCGAACTGCATGGTCGCCCAGTCGATCTTCCAGGGGATGGCCTTGGTCGATTCGAGCAAGGTCTTGTAGACGGTACTGTCGTCCTGCATGGTGTTGTCGGTTGTGCGCATATGGCCTCCTGCGAGAGGTATTCACTGTATCGCATCGCCTATCAAATGTGAACGAAGTGATGCAGGTGAAACCAGTGCAGGCAGGCACTACGCGCTGGCCATGGGTTGGCCGGCTGCCGGCTAGGGTTTGCCGAACGCTTCGCAGGGGTCGCCACGCGCGTGGCCAGGGGTGATCCAGACATGGGTGTAGCGTTGCTTGAGGGTCGGCAGCAGCGCGTCCAGCTGGTCTTGCTGCTCGATGAAGCCGATGCTCAGCCAACGGCTTTGTGGCGAATGTTGCGTCAGCAGCACAGGCACACCGTAATCCATGCGCACATGGCCGTTGCCCGCGACGAGCACGCCCAGTGTACCGGCCGGCCTTGCCTGCAAGGCTTCGAACATCGCGGCGTCGCGCGCGCGCTGGGTCAGGCGCATCGTCGGCAGCATGGCAGGTTTAAGGAACCCGCAGTGGCCGGCGAGTAGATCGTCATCGAGCGTTGCGCTGGCAGGCACCGACAATGGCGCCTGTTCGATCGTCGCCAGCAGGTCGGCCGGCATGGCCGCTTCGCCCTGGCGCGAGATGCTCTTCGCCACCGGCAACGGAATGTTGCCGCCCACCAGCGGGATCCCGGCTTCATCGATGGCGGCGAACAGGGCCTCATGCGCAGGCCAGGCCCAAAGCCTTGGATCAAACCCCGCCAGCTGCAGGCCTTGCAAGAGCGTGCCCTGCCTGTGGAATACCTGGCCACTCTCGAGCTGCTCGGCCACCACCTGCAACGGCCGTCTGGCGGCAAGATCACGCAGCAACTGCCCACGCAATGCGTGATGGCGAACGTCATCGTGGATCTCGCCGAGCAAAACGACATCCTGCTGCGCGATCTGCTCGATGAGTTGCGCGCGCGTCAGCGTGTCTCCCGTGCGCAGGTCGAGAATAGTCTCCTCCGCCTGGCAGGCGAGGGCGAACAACATAGTCAGGCACGTGAGCAGCAGTCGCATGGATATCCATTTCTAACGAGGTACTTCACAAAGACGCTCTGACGCCCGATTTGTTCAATGCCGATGCCCCGATTTGCCGGTGTAGCTGAATTTTGCTTCGGCAGTGAACAAGCGGCCGGCTTGATAGTCTCAAAGACTTGTTTTGGGGAGAGTGAGACCGATGGATCAGACAGATCGAATGGAACAGGAAAGACAGGCCTTCGCACAGTTGCTGCGTGAGCGCTCGGATGCACCCACGCTGGATGATGTCGTCGCGCTCACCTGCTTTTGCAAGTTCAAGCCTTACTGCGTGGACAAGGATGGGCCGGATTGCGTCCGCCACCGCAGCCTATCCGCCACAGCCGGCCAAGCAAGCACCGACAAGCGTTGAATACGCTCTCTGCGGAAGACATTTCGCGCATCATCGAGATGGCATGGGAAGACCGCACCCCGTTCGAAGCGATCGAGGCCAGTTATGGCCTGTGCGAAGCAGAGGTCATCAGCCTGATGCGCCGCAACATGAAACGTTCTTCGTTCAAGATGTGGCGTGAGCGCATGAGCGGTCGTGTCACTAAACACAGGGCGTTGCGCAGCGCGGAAGTCACGCGCGCTTATTGCCCCACCCAATACAAACCTCGCTAG
>CAMLMA010000064.1 GCA_946481065.1 uncultured Nitrosomonadales bacterium | reverse complement strand
GCGATCGCGCCCATCATCGGCGGTTTCTTGCTCGGGATCCACTGGCAGGCGATCTTCATTTTCCTGTTCCTGTATGCGATAGCGACGTTGTTCGCTTCGCAATGGGTGCTGCCGGAGACCGTCCCTGTGCACAAACGCGTGCCGCTCTCGGCGAAACAGGTACTGAAGGGCTATCACCAGGCGTTTAGCGATACCGAATACCTGCGGCTCATCATCGGCGTCGGCGCCAACTTTGCCGGCTTCTTCGTCTATGTGCTGGCGTCGCCGGTGTTCCTCATACAGCACCTTGGCCTCAATGAGCAGCAGTTCGGCGCCATGTTCATCCCCACGGTCTGCGGTATGGTGCTGGGCTCGTGGCTGGCGCGGCAAAGTGCCGGCAAGTTCGCGCCGCACCAGGTGATCCGCTTCGCCTACACTTGGATGGCGGCAGCGGCAGTGCTCAACATCGGCATCAGCTGGTGGCTGCCACCCAGCCCCTGGACGCATATCGCGCCCATCGCGCTGTATAACGTCGGCATGGCATTGGCCATGCCCATCCTGTCCATCGCCGGCCTCGACCGCATGCCTAAGTTGCGCGGTACTGCCGCGTCTGGGCAGGCTTTCATGCAGATGCTGCTGTCGGCGGTGTCAGCAGGGATGATCATTCCGCTCATCTGGCATCATCCGCTGGGCTTGGCCTTCGGCATGCTGGGGTATCTGCTGATCGGCTGGTTCAGTACGCGCAGCAGCGCGGTCTGGCGTTCAAGTCAGCCTGAGGGGGTAATTATAAGTTTAACTAACGCGCGTGGGCAAAAAACGCGCTGGTGTGCGTTACGCGTAACACCCCACAAATACAAACGCCACCTAATAAAAAAAGCGACCCTAGAGTCGCTTTTTTATTGGTGGCGTATAGCCATATGCATCGCCGGGTCGGTCGACCTAGCGCCCTTGAGCCTATTCCACCAGTTCAGCCAGTTTGCCGCTACGGCCATTGTTGGCGTCGGCGTCAGGCAGTGCGTCTTTCTTGCTGGTGATGGCCGGCCATACCTGCGAGAGACGGGCATTCAATTCGATGAAGTGCTGCTGGTCCGCAGGCACGTCGTCTTCCGCGAAGATCGCTTCAGCCGGGCACTCGGCGACGCACAAGGTGCAGTCGATACATTCGTCTGGATTGATCGCCAGGAAATTGGGGCCTTCTACAAAGCAATCCACCGGGCAGACATCGACGCAGTCGGTGTATTTGCACTGGATGCAGTTTTCGGTCACTACATAAGTCATATTCGAGTCCTCTTCATGCTTTGTATGAATCGCAAAGCGTCATTTTAATGGAATTCGGCCGCTAATTACATCTGCGGCGCATACATCTACCGGATATATCTACCGTGTGATCATGCCGGCACCGACCGTATTGTTGGTCGATTCATCGATGACGATGAACGCGCCAGTCGCACGGTTCTCGCTGTAAGCGTCAGCCATGATCGGCTGTGCCAGACGGAAGCTGATGCGAGCGATGTCGTTCATGGCCAGGCCCTGGGTGGGCAATTGCTCCAGCGTGTTGACGTCGATCTTGTAGGAGATCTCGCCGACCTTGGCTTTCGATTCGCGTGTGGTATGGCGAATGATGTACGTGCGGGCTGCCGACAGCGGAGTCTCGGACAACCAGCAGACCATGGCGTCGATCTGCTTTACCGGTTCTGGGACTTGGCCGGACTTGACGATCATATCGCCGCGCGAGGTGTCGATCTCGTCTTCCAGCAGCAGTGTCACCGATTGTTCGGTGATGGCGCGCTGCAGGTTCTGGTCGCCGATCATGATGGCCTTGACCTTGGAGCTAAGACCGGACGGCAGTACCGTCACGCTGTCACCGACGGCGATCTCGCCCGATTCGATACGGCCCATGAAGCCGCGGAAGTCATGCAGCTCCGGGTCATCCGACGCGTGCGGACGGCAGACGAACTGCACGGGGAAGCGGAAGGCTTCGTTCTTTTCGGTGTGCGCGGGCGGCGCATCCTCGAGGATCTCCAGCATGGTCGGGCCGCTGTACCAAGGCATGGCATCGCCGCGATCGACCAGCATGTCGCCGTTGAGGGCTGACAGGGGGACGAACTGGATGTCACGTGCCTGAGCGAGCCCGATCTCGGTGGCGAACGCCAGGTAATCGGCGCGGATCTTGTCGAACACCGCTTGATCGTAATCCACCAGATCCATCTTGTTGACGGCGACGACGATATGCGGGATGCCGACCAGATGCGCCAGGAAGGAATGGCGACGCGTCTGCGTCAGCACGCCCTTGCGCGCGTCGATCAGGATGATGGCGAGATTGGCGGTGGAAGCGGCGGTCACCATGTTACGGGTGTACTGCTCGTGGCCAGGGGCATCGGCGATGATGTATTTGCGCGTGCCGGTGCTGAAATAGCGATAAGCGACGTCGATGGTGATGCCTTGCTCGCGTTCGGCTTGCAGGCCGTCGGTCAGCAGGGATAGGTCGACCGCTTCCATGCCGCGCTTCTTCGAGGTCTTCTCGATCTGGGTCAGCGTATCGGCGAGGATGGTCTTGGTGTCGTATAGCAGGCGACCGATCAGCGTGCTCTTGCCGTCATCGACGCTGCCACAGGTCATGAAGCGCAGCAGGCTATCGTTATGTGCTTGTCCGGTCATGGGGAGTTGTTCCAGTTTCGACATCTTAGAAATAACCTTCCTTCTTGCGCTGTTCCATCGAAGCGTCCGAGGTCTGGTCGTCCAGACGCGTCGCGCCGCGTTCAGTGATGGTGGTGGTGGCGGTTTCCAGCACGATCTTTTCGGTGCTGTCCGCATCGCTCAACACAGGCGCGGTGCAGGTGATGTCGCCGACGGTGCGGAAGCGCACCTGCATGTTGATGACTTCTTCACCAGTCTTGGGCTGATTGATGACTTGGCC
Source organism: uncultured Nitrosomonadales bacterium (assembly GCA_946481065.1). The sequence continues at coordinate 7,758 of CAMLMA010000064.1, read as the reverse complement.
GCTCGCTAGCGGCACGTTCACCGGGAAGATCGCACCGTCGCGCATGACCACGTCGCGCTGGTGCGCGAAATAGATGCTTGGCAGCTCCAGCTGTTCGCGCTCGATGTATTGCCAGACGTCCATCTCGGTCCAGTTGGAGATGGGGAAGGCGCGGATGTTCTCGCCCTTGTGCGAACGGGCGTTATAGAGGTTCCACAGCTCCGGGCGCTGGTTCTTGGGATCCCATTGGCCGAACTCGTCACGGAAGCTCATGATGCGTTCCTTCGCGCGCGCCTTCTCTTCGTCGCGGCGTGCGCCGCCGATGCAGCAGTCGAAGCCGAATTCGGCGATGGCTTCGAGCAGGGTCACGGATTGATGCTTGTTACGGGGTTCATCAGGGGATTTGAGCACGACGCTACCGCGTTGCATGGAATCCTCCACTGACCGTACGATCAGTCGTTCGCCCAGCTCGGCTGCGCGGCGATCACGGAAATTCACGACTTCCTGATAGTTGTGACCAGTATCGATATGCATCAGCGGGAACGGGAAACGACCCGGGCGGAACGCTTTTTCTGCCAGGCGCAGGATGCACAGCGAATCCTTGCCGCCGGAGAACAGCAACACAGGGTTCGAGCACTGGCCGGCGACTTCGCGCAGGATGTGGATCGCCTCAGCCTCTAGCCAGTCGAGGTGGGACAGGGTGGGTTTGGTCAAAGTGGTCATGAGCGAGCTTGCGTTCCAATCAGATCGTATGTTCGGTGGTAGTCCGTCTATTTCTTCACGTGCAGGCCGCATTCCTTGGAGGTGGGGTCTTCCCACCACCAGCGGCCGGCACGCACGTCTTCGCCCATGGCGATGGCACGCGTACAAGGCGCGCAACCGATGCTAGGGTAGAAGATGTCATGCAGTTTGTTATAGGGGATATCGCGGTTGCGGATATAGCCCCAGACTTCCTGCTCTGTCCAGTCGGCGAGCGGGTTGAATTTCTCGATGCCGTTGTTGCTGTCGAACTCGCGTACCGGCAATGCGTTACGCGTGGCTGCCTGTTGGGCGCGCATGCCGGTGATCCAGGCCTTCTTGCCCTTGAGGGCGCGACCCAGCGGCTCGACCTTGCGCATATGGCAGCAGGCCTTGCGCAGATCGATCGATTCGTAGAACGCGTTGATGCCATGCTGCTGCACATAGGTTTCGACGTTCTCGGCCAGCGGGAAATACAGCTTGAGCCTGGTCTTGTAACGACGCTCCACTTCGGCGATGAGATCGTAGGTCTCGACCGGCAGGCGACCGGTGTCCAGCGAGAAGATCTCGATCGGCAGGCGCTCACTGAGGATGATGTCGGTCAGCACCATGTCCTCGGCACCCATGCTGTTGGCGAAGGTGATCGTGCCGCGGCCGCCGAACTCGGCGACGGCATCGGCCAACAGCTTTTCTACTGCATCGCGTTTGGCAGTGATGCTCTGGCGCAATGCATCCGTCATCTCAGGGCGGTTGACGGAGTTGTTGGCGTTGGGTTTGAGGATCAACGGTGATACGGTATCGCTCATGCCACAGTCCTGTTGAAGCGACGCCAAACCGGCTGGTTGATGTCGACCGCACCCTGGTAGGGCTGGGTGAAATCCTTGAGGCTGGCCAGCGCATCCTCGGCCGAGCGATCGGCACGGATCAGATAGCTGTCATAGCCACAGCGCTTGAGGAAGAACAGCTGGTCGCGCAATACGTCGCCAAAGGCGCGCAGTTCGTTCTTGTAGCCATGGCGCGTGCGCAACAGGTTGCCGATGGAGAAGATGCGGCCATCGGCGAAGCGCTCGACGTACACGGCGATGATGGGCAGGACATTGAGGTCGGCCTGGGCTTCGGTCAGCGTTTCCAGCACCTCGTGGGTCGCCAGCCAGACGCCGATCTCGCCTTTGGCGATGCGGTCGGCCAGCGCATCCTTGCGCGCGAGCCAGACGGACAGCGGCAGGATGACCTTGCCACTGTCGGGGATCACCGTGGCGGAGACCTGTTCGGCAGTGGTGGTGACTTCACCCGTGAGCTTGAACATCACGACTTTACCAGCCTGCTTGCGGACGATCTTCTCGCCGATCTCCGGCAGTTGGACGGTCTGCCATTCGTCGGCGACGATCTGGCCATTTTGTATGAGATTGGATTTAGACATGGGCTGCCTCCTTCCTGCCGGCATAGACATGTTCCTTGAATGGCGCGACACCGATACGACGCGCGGTATCGATGAAGCGCTCTTCTGGCGTGCGTTGCGCCAGGTAGACCTCGATCAGGCGTTGCACCACGCCCGGCATCTCGTCTGCCGAGAACGATGGGCCGATGACGGTGCCGAGGCTGGCGTCATGGCCTTGCTTGCCGCCGATGGTGACCTGGTACCACTCGGAACCGTCCTTATCGACGCCGAGGATGCCGATATGGCCGATATGGTGGTGACCACAGGCATTCATGCAGCCAGAGATGTTGAGCTCGAGCTCCCCAATATCGTAAAGGTAGTCGAGGTTGTCGAACTGCATCTGGATGGCTTCGGCGATGGGGATGCTCTTGGCGTTCGCCAGGCTGCAGAAGTCGCCGCCGGGGCAGCAGATGATGTCGGTCAGCAAGCCGATGTTGGGGGTGGCGAGGCCATTGGCGCGTGCGATCTCCCAGACGGCATAGACGTCGCTGAGCTTGACGTCGGTCAGGATCAGGTTCTGCTCGTGCGATACGCGCAGTTCGCCGAAACTGTATTGATCCGCAAGATCGGCGACCACATACATCTGTTCTGAAGTGGCGTCGCCCGGGGCCTTGCCGTGAGGCTTCAGCGACAGGGTCAAGGCGCGATAGCCAGGCATCTTGTGGCCATGCACGCAGCGCTTGACCCAGGCGGCGAACGCCGGGTTGCTGGCGATGGCGGCGTCGAAGCCGCTGTCATGCGCAGGCAACGTCTCGTAAGGCATGGTCGTGAAGAACTGGCTGACGCGCGCGAACTCGGCTTCGGTGATGGTGTTGGGGCTATCCTTCAGGTGCAGCCATTCGGCCTCGACCTGGCGGCGGAACTCGTCGATCCCGAGTGCCTTGACCAGGATCTTGATGCGCGCCTTGAACGCGTTGTCGCGGCGGCCATGCAGGTTGTAGACGCGGATGATGGCCTCGCAATAGGTCAGCACGTGCTGCCATTCGATATGTTCGCGGATGACTTCACCCAGGATCGGCGTGCGGCCCAGGCCACCGCCAACCCATACTTTGGCCGCGATCTTCTTGCTGTCGTCGTAGTAGAACTCGACGCCGATGTCGTGCGCCTGCACGATGGCGCGATCCTGCGCGCTGCCGGAGACGGCGATCTTGAACTTGCGTGGCAAGAGCGCGAATTCCGGGTGGAAGGTGCTCCACTGGCGCATGATCTCGGCGATCGGGCGTGGATCGATGATCTCGTCCGGGGCGATGCCGGCGAACTGGTCGGTGGTGATGTTGCGGATGCAGTTGCCGGAGGTCTGGATCGCGTGCATCTGCACGGTTGCCAGCTCGGCCAGGATGTCCGGCGTATCTTCCAGCTTGGGCCAGTTGAGTTGCATGTTCTGCCGGGTGCTGAAGTGACCATAGCCACGGTCGTAACGCTTGGCGATGTCGCCAAGCTTGCGCAGCTGACGCGAGGCCAGTGTGCCGTAAGGCACGGCGATACGCAGCATCGGCGCATGGCGCTGGATGTAGAGGCCGTTCTGCAGGCGCAGCGGGCGGAATTCGTCATCGCTCAGTTCGCCTGCCAGGAAGCGGCGTACCTGGTCGCGATACTGCGCGACGCGCTCGTCTACGATGGCCTGATCAATCTCGTCGTATTTATACATAGTCTCTTACGTCTATTCGTCCGTGTTGGTTCAATGCTACAAGTCAGTTCACTACAAATTTCAGCCCGATCAGCAGCAGGATCGAAGCGAGGATCGGGCGCAGGACCTTTTCCGGGATCTTGGCGCTGATGTGGCTGCCGATCCAGATGCCTGGCAGCGAACCCACCAGCAGGCTGCCCAGCAGCAAGAAGTCCACATGTCCCAGCGACCAGTGGCCGATGCCAGCGACCGCAGTCAACGGGATGGCATGCGCCAGATCGGTGCCAACCACTTTCAGCGTCCGCATCTTCGGATACAGGAACAGGATGGCGATCGTGCCCAATGCGCCTGCGCCGACCGAGGACAGCGTGACCAGCACGCCGAGCACCGCCCCGGTAAGGATGGTCGCCGGCACTTGCATGCGCTTGAAACGGCCGGTACTGACCAGGCCGTTCTCGGTCTCGCGTTGCGTCTTGCGCGTGACGTAGCTGCGGACCAGCAGGGCACAGGCGGTCAGCATCAGCGCCACGCCCAGCGAATACGTGATGATGCCGCTCGTTTCCTTGCCAACGGCGATCAGTTGCCGAATGACGAAGATGGTGCCGATCGCCATCGGCAGGCTACCGACCGACATCAGGCTCACGACACGCCAATCGACCGAGCCGTGCTTGCCATGGTGTACCCAGACGCCGCCAGTCTTGGTGATGGCTGCGAACAGCAGATCGGTACCGACCGCTACGGCTGGCTTGAATCCGAACAGGAACACCAGCAGCGGCGTCATCAGGGAGCCGCCGCCCACCCCCGTGATCCCCACCAGCATGCCGACTGCGAAGCCGGAAACGATATAACCTAAGTCCATGAAATTTCTTTGAATATTCGGCTCAAGGCACGAAGAGGCCGTTATTTTAACAGCTAAGTATCTGGTGTTTAATAATATGTTATTCTATGAATATACATTTTCGTTATAAAGCGGGAGCCTGACCATGAAGCTGCATCAGTTGCGCTATGTACGCGAAGTGGCACGTCACGGCATGAACGTATCACTGGCGGCGGAAGCGTTGCATACGTCGCAGCCGGGCGTCAGTAAGCAGATCCAACTACTGGAGGAAGAGCTCAGCCTGCAGATCTTCCAGCGCAACGGCAAACGCTTGATCGGTGTCACGGAACCGGGCCGAATTATACTGGAGTTGGCTGAGCGCGTCATGCGCGAGATGGATAACATCAAGCGTGTCGGCGAGGAGTTCACGCATGAAGAGACCGGCCACCTGACGGTGGCGACGACCCACACGCAAGCGCGCTATCGCCTGCCGGCCGCGGTCAAGGCCTTCATGGAACGGTTTCCCTCGGTCAAGCTGACCATTCACCAGGGCAACCCGACCCAAGTCTCGGAACAGGTCGCCAACGGCGAAGCCGATATCGGTATCGCTACCGAGTCCATCAGCAGTTACCAGAATCTCCTTTGCCTGCCTTGTTATGAGTGGAATCGTTGCGTGGTCATGCCGCACGGACATCCCTTGCTCAACGATCAACCGTTAACCCTGGAAAAGATCACGCGTTATCCACTCATCACCTACGATTTCGCCTTTACCGGCGGTTCGCTGGTGAGCAAGGTGTTCGGCAAGGAAGGGCTGACGCCCAACGTGGTGCTGACGGCGATCGATGCCGACGTCATCAAGACCTATGTCTCGCTGGGGCTGGGCGTGGGCTTGCTGGCAAAGATGGCCTATGACGCCGAACGTGACGCCAACCTGGCGATGCTTGACGTGAGCCACTTGTTCCCGCCGAGCACCACTTATCTGGGGGTGCGCAAGGACGCTTATCTGCGGGGTTACACGTACGAGTTCATCCAGCTCTTGGCGCCGCAGTTCGATCGTAAGGCCGTCAAGTCGGCGTTGCAGACCGACGTCTGAGTCTGCGCCATCTTTATTGAGTCTGCGCCATCGTGACGATGCCTCTTTCTCGAACGCATGACGGTGCCACCTGTCGATCGGCTCACGAATGCCGCCGATCGGCTGGCAGGGCGGAAAGCGGGGTATGATGACCACAGTCGTGATATTGGTTAAGAGTTACAGGAAAGGTCGATTGCTGATGCGTGATTCACTGGTATTTGCAGCGTTGTCACTGCTTTTGAGTACGCCTGTCGCATGGGCCGCCGCACCGCTGCCGCCGGTCGACGAGAGCACCGCGATCTACGAGGTGCCGGTCGAACCCGGCGTCAGCTACGACGATGTGGTGACCAGCCTCAAAGTCGTCTCCGAAGGCGAGAACTTCGTCAACCCGGCCAATTTCCCCATCGGCGAACACATGAAGCAGCGCGGCCAGGATCCGCATGGCCCGCTCGAAGTGCGCGCCTTCTGTAACCTTGGGTTGGGCGCAGAGATCATGCTCGACCATCCGGAATTCGTCGTCTTCGCCCCTTGCCGCATCGCCATCTATCAGAAGCAGGGCCAGCTCTATCTCGGGCTGGACCGGCCGACCTACGATCTCAAGAGCATCAAGCATCCGACCGCGCGCGCCGTGAAAGCCGCGCAACAGCTCGAGGCGACCTTGATCGCGATCATCGACAAGGCGCGCAAGGGTGATATCTGAACGAATCAACAACCCATAAAAACAAAAGGTGAAACATGGCTGAACCGATCCTGATCGCCAAGGCTGGCGATAGAGACCTTTGCATCCTCCCTCGCATGGCCAACCGACACGGCCTGATCGCCGGCGCTACCGGCACCGGCAAGACCGTGACCCTGCAAAGCCTGGCGGAAAGTTTTTCGCGTCGCGGCATCCCGGTGTTCATGGCCGACGTCAAGGGCGACCTTTCCGGCATGGCGTTCGCCGGTGGCGGTAACGCCAAGGTCGAGGCGCGCGTGAAACAGCTCGCGCTCACCGATTTTGCGCTGGCCCCGTGCCCAGTGACCTTCTGGGATGTATTCGGCGGCAAGGGCCATCCGGTGCGCGCCACCATCAGCGAGATGGGCCCTTTGTTGCTGTCACGCATGCTCAACCTCAATGAAGTCCAGGGCGGCGTACTCAATGCGGTGTTCAAGATCGCTGACGACAACGGCTGGCTGCTGCTCGATCTGAAAGACCTGCGCGCCATGATGCAGCATGCCTCGGAGAACGCGTCCGAATACTCTGCCCAATATGGCAACATCTCGACGGCAAGCGCGGCTGCCGTCCAGCGCGCCTTGCTGCAACTTGAGAGCGAAGGCGCCGACAAGCTTTTTGGCGAACCGGCGCTCAACTTCGACGACCTCATGCAGACCGATGAACGAGGTCATGGCATGGTCAACATCCTGGCGGCGGACGTGCTCTACAACTCACCGCGGGTCTACGCCACGCTGCTGTTGTGGCTCTTGTCCGAGTTGTTCGAGAAGCTGCCGGAAGTCGGCGATCTCGATAAGCCCAAGCTGGTGTTCTTCTTCGATGAAGCGCATTTGCTGTTCAACGACGCGCCGGAAGCGCTCATGGACAAGATCGAGCAAGTCGTGCGACTCATCCGCTCCAAGGGTGTCGGTGTCTATTTCGTCAGCCAGAATCCGCTGGATATCCCCGATATGGTGCTGGGGCAGCTCGGCAATCGTGTGCAACATGCGCTACGGGCGTTCACGCCGCGCGACCAGAAGGCGGTCAAGTCCGCCGCCGAGACCTTCCGCGCGAATCCCGGGCTGGATGTCAAAACCGCCATCACCGAACTCGGTGTAGGCGAGGCGTTGGTGTCCTTCCTCGACGAGCAGGGCAAACCGACGCCAGTCGAACGCGCGCTGATCTGCCCACCGGGCAGTCGCATCGGTGTCGCGACCGATGCAGAGCGTACGCAGGTCATTCGTGGCTCATTGCTTTACGGGCATTACGAGAAGGCGGTCGACCGTGAATCTGCCTACGAGATCCTCAAGGGGCGCACCGAGCAGGTCGCGGCGGAGCAACCGGCAGAAAGCGGCGGTGGGTTCGATTGGGGCGATCTCTTCGGCGGCAGCAAGAC
>CAMLMA010000063.1 GCA_946481065.1 uncultured Nitrosomonadales bacterium | reverse complement strand
TATTCGCGGCGGAACGCACCTTACTCGCCTGGAACCGGACCAGCCTCGCGCTGATCGCCTTCGGGTTTGTGGTCGAGCGCACCGGTCTGCTGATGCGCATCCTGGCGCCGGAGCGCGCCGGCAACCTCACCATGAGCCTGACTTTCTGGATCGGCGAGGCCTTGATCCTGCTGGGCGCGCTGTGTGCCGCCTATTCGTCCCGACAATATACGGCGGTGCTGAAGACCCTGAATCCGGATGAATTCCCGCCCGGCTATGCCGCGAAGTGGGGCATGCTGGTGAATATCACGGTGGCGGTGCTGGGCCTTGTGCTCATCGCCGCCTTGTATGCCGGCCACGATTGATCGGGCGGCTTGAGACAAGACGAAGTCAACGACAAAGGAGACCGGTATGAACTATCGTGGTAGCTGCCATTGCGGCCAGGTGGCATTTGAAGTGGAAGGCGAGATCCAGGGCGCCATGGCCTGCAACTGCTCGATCTGCGTGCGCAAGGGCACGCTCATGTGGTTCGTGCCCCGCGAAAAACTGCATCTGCTGACGCCTGATGACGCGGCGAGCACCTACACTTTCAACAAGCATCTGATCCAGCACCGCTTCTGCCCGACCTGCGGCATCCATCCCTACGCCGAGGCCACTGGGCCAGACGGCAAGCCGATGGCGGCGATCAACCTGCGCTGCATCGAAGACATCGACCTCGACGCCATCCCCGTGAAGCACTACGACGGGCGTTCAAAATGAGTCTGTCGACAGCGGCCAGCGTCTCCGGCGACCTGCGCTCTTCGCGCAAGACGAGGCAGTTTGCCGTGGCGGCCTGCATGGCCATGTCGCTATGCGCGCCAGGCGTGCAGGCGGCAGAGGATCAAGCCAGGCCCGATTACGGCCCCGACATCACGCTCGACACCGCCAAGCAGCTTGCTGCAGGGGCCGTTGGCGAGTGCCGGCAGCAGCACTGGAAAGTCGCCGTCGCCATCGTCAACACCCATGGCTCGCTGGTCTATTACGAACGCATGGACAACACGCAATCCGCCAGCGCCAGGATCGCGGTGGACAAGGCCAGCGCGGCGGCGATGTATCGCCGCACCACGCGCGAATTCGCCGATACCGTAAACAAGTCCGGCCCGGCAGTGACGACCTTGCCCGGGGTGATCGCGTCGCCCGGCGGCCTGCCTATCATGCGTGACGGCAAGGTGATCGGGGGTATCGGGGTCAGCGGCATGACCGGCGACCAGGACGAACAATGCGCCAAGGCGGGCCTCGCGAATCTGAACCCATGACGATGGACCTGAAAAACTTTCTGGCGGATCACGCGCTGGCACCGCTGATCGCCGATATCGCCGAGGCCTGCCGGCAGACCGCAACGCAGGTGCGCAAAGGCGCGCTGCTCGGCCAGATGGGCAGCCTGGGTTCGCAGAACGTGCAGGGCGAGACGCAGAAACAGCTCGACGTGATCGCCAACGATATCTGGCTACAGGTGAACGAGCGCCATGGCCATTACGCCGGCATGGCTTCGGAAGAGCTGGAGGCCCCTTATGCCGTCCCGCCGCAACACCGCCAGCACGGGCGTTACCTGCTGCTGTTCGATCCGCTCGACGGCTCGTCCAACGTCGATCTCAATTTCACCGTCGGCAGTATCTTCTCCATCCTTGAAGCACCGCGCGAGGCCGAGCGTGAGGTGCCGCGCATCGAGGATTTCCTGCAGCCGGGCACGCGACAGCTGGCGGCCGGTTATGCGCTCTACGGTACTTCGACCATGCTGGTGCTCACCACGGGGCAGGGTGTGGATGGATTCACACTGGACGAAGCGACTGGCGATTTCATGCGTACCCATCCACAGATGCGTATCCCGCCGGAGACTGCGGAATTCGCCATCAACATGTCGCGCCAGCGCCTGTGGACACCACCGGTGCAGCAATATGTGACGGAATGCCTGCAGGGTGCGGCTGGCCCGCGCGGCAAGGATTTCAATATGCGCTGGGTGGCGTCGATGGTGGCCGAGGTGCATCGTATCCTGGTCCGCGGCGGGGTGTTCATGTATCCGATGGACGACAAGCTGCGTGCGCAGGGCGGCAGGTTGCGGCTGATGTACGAGGCCAATCCCATGGCCATGCTGGTCGAGCAGGCCGGTGGCCTGGCGATCGACGGCAGCGCGCGTATCCTTGATCTGCAGCCGACGGCGCTGCATCAGCGGGTGCCGGTCCTGCTCGGTTCACGGTACGAGATCGACTACCTGTCGCGTCTGCATCAAGCTCGCTGAGGGAGCGAAAACGTCGGGTTTTGCAGACGTTTCCCGGCGCCCCTAAACACCCTGAAACACCGCGCCGTTATTCATTTCATGCATTAGTCCGGATGGACTATTGGTCACATTTTGCCGCTCGGGTTTAATGGTCTCGCGACGATAAGAAGCTGATTGCTTATCTGAAATCGAAAGGAGACTAGCAAGATGGCTCGCATCAAACATACTGTATCGACTCTCGTGGTATCCGCTCTGGCGCTGGGCTTTAGCCTATCCGCCTCGGCCACGCCACATATCGCCTCCGTGCTCGACAAGCCGGACACCTTCCTCAACCTGGACGTGAACGAAGCCTTGTTCACCGATCCTGTCGCGACGGCATCCAACTTCATCCAGGAGTTCGCCGCGACGCAACTCAGCGGTTACACGCCCTCGGTGGAGACTTTTGCCGGCCCATACCGGCTTTTCTCGACCGATGCCTCGACCAAGCTGGCTGAAACCGGTAGTAGCGGCATGATGCTGGCTTGCCTTGGCCTGATGCTGCTCATGGCGCGCAAGCGCATGAGCCTCTAGCCAGGCAACGATCCCGGCGCCTCATCCCCGGGCGCCCGGGATCGTGCGGCGTGCTCATCGCGCCGTTTGATTTCCCCCTGCTTAATCTTCCCCCCACTCAGCCCGCGCAACGCGGGCTTTTTTTGTGTCCGGCGATCGGCCCGGATGCAGTATCGGCCGTGCGACGCGCTCAGCCTTGCAAAGGCTGGTAGCGGTAGAGCACGTAGATCAGCATCAACAGCTGGGCGGCGTTGATGACCACGCTGGCCCCATGCAGCAGCTTGAATCGTCGCTGGTCATGGGTATCGGACGACTGGTTGATCACTGGCGTGAGGATGATGCGCGAGAACAGAAAGAGGAACGCGCAGACGAAGCAGACGATCCGTACCGGTAGATCCCCGGCAAATAGCCCGGCGATGAAGGTGATGATGCCCAGCACGACGAAATAGCGCGGGAAGAATCGGCGCAGGAAGGTGCTGGCCACTGGCGCCGACAGCACGCCGAAGATGGTGGGCGCGACGACGCCGATGAAGAACAGCATGGCGCCGACGGTCGCGGCGATGAGGTAAAGGCTCAGCATGGCGGGGCCCTGGCCTCAGGCGCGGAAGAACAGCAGATAGAGCATCAGCCCGAAATAGAGCAGGGCGAATACGGTGACGATCCAGAATACCTTGAGCATGTTGCGGTTGATGGTCGCCAGTCGCTGGCTGATCTCGGCGAGTGCTTCGTGTTGCGTGTCTTGCATGGTCTTTCCCCTTGATGATCTGGTTGAGCGTGATGCGTGCGGCTACCAGCGTAAGTCAGTTTTGCCAGCGTCGAGTTCAGTTCCAAGCTCAGCGTCGAGTTCAGCTCCAAGTTCAGCGTCGAGTTCAGTTCCAAGTTCAGTGCCGGAATATTTTGGCCGTGCTGTAAGGCTGGCCCTGCCTGTCCGTCTAATGGGTATGGGGTCTGCCCGACGGCGCCCCGGCGCGGTTTCGATATCGCGGAAGCCACTTATTCGATAGTTCACGCAAGGAGATGGAAATGAAACGCTGGATCATGGTTTTGGCGGCCCTGGCGGCCGCGTTGCAATTCACGCTGGCCCAGGCCGCAGTCGCCTACACGCAAGCCGATTTCGACAAGCTGATGGCCGAAGGCAAACCGGTGCTGGTCGAAGTGCATGCCGACTGGTGCTCGACCTGCCGCACACAGGCGCCGATCACCGACGCGCTACTGAAAAAGCCTGAGCTGTCGAAAGTGACGGCGCTGCGTGTCGATTTCGACAAGCAGAAGGATACGGTCAAGGCGTTCAATGTGCGTCAGCAGAGCACGCTCATCGTGTTCAAGGGCGGCAAGGAAGTCGGTCGTAGCATCGCCGATACCTCTGCCAGCGGCATCGAAGCGCTGATCCGCAAGGCGCTGTAAGCCCATGTTCGCCGATATCGCTACGCTGGGCCTGAGTTTCGTCGCCGGGTTGCTCTCCACGTTGTCGCCATGCGTGCTGCCGCTCATCCCCATCCTGGTCGGCGCCGCGCTGGCCAGCCATCCCCTGGGCCCGTGGGGGCTGGGCACCGGCCTCGCGCTGTCCTTCACCGTGGTTGGCGTACTGCTGGCGTCGCTCGGCGCCAGCCTCGGCATCGACCAGACCTTGCTGCGCGAGATCGGCGCGGTGGTGCTGATCCTGCTTGGGGCTACCTTGCTATTCCCGCCGCTGCACCAGCGCTTCATCATGCTGACCTCGGGTTTCGGCAACGCCGGACAGGGGCTGGCGGCGAAGATCTCCGGCGATACCCTGGGTGGCCAGTTCGCGCTTGGCCTGCTGCTCGGGATCATCTGGACGCCTTGTGTCGGGCCGACCTTGGGGGCTGCCATCACGCTCGCGAGTCAGGGTGAGAGCCTGGCCTATGTGACGACGGTGATGCTGGTGTTCGGTCTGGGCGCGGCGATCCCGCTGGTGGTGATCGGCTTGTTGTCGCGTAGCGTGCTGGGCAAGGTGCGCGGCCGACTGGCCAAGGCCGGCGATATCGGCAAGAAGGTGCTCGGTGGCCTGTTGCTGTTGCTGGGCCTGCTGATCCTCACCGGTGCGGATAAACAGCTCGAAGCACTGGCGCTGGATCACTTGCCGGCATCGCTGCTGAGTTTCTCGACTTCGATCTAACCGGTCGGCTGGCCGGGCGCGACCGTGCTCAGGCCAGCTCGACCGATTCCATGTAGTCCGGCAGGTAGACCTCCCACTGCAACTGCTCCTCGATGCGCATGCGTAGCGCGTCGGCGGCGACCGGTTCGCCGTGCGTGATGAAAGTGCGGCGTGGCGGTTTCTGGAAGTGGCTTAACCAGCCAATGATCTCGCTGGCATCGGCGTGGGCCGAGAGGTTGTCTACCAGCGCGATCTCGGCGTTGACCGGGTAGTACTCGCCGTGGATCTTGATCTCCTTCATGCCGTCGAGCATGGCCGCGCCGCGCGTGCCGCCTGCCTGGAAGCCGGTGAAGAGGATGGTGTTCTTCGGGTCTGGCGCGAATTGCTTCAGGTGATGCACGATGCGGCCGCCGGTCGCCATGCCGCTGCCGGCCATGAGGATCATCGGTGTCTTCACGGTGTTGATCCATTTCGATTCCTCGATATCCGTGATGACCTTCACATCGCGGCACATGCCTTCCACTTCCTTTTCGGTCAGGCGGTATTCGCCGGGATGTTGCTGGAAGATGCGCGTCGCCTCCTGTGCCATCGGGCTATTGAGGTAGATCGGCAGTGCAGCGTCGATCATGCCGCGTTGCTTCAGCAGGTGGAAGCAGTAGAGCAGCGATTGCGTGCGGCCGACAGCGAACGTGGGGATGATGACCTTGCCGCCGCGATGATGCGTACGGTTGATGACCTCCGCCAGTTGTTCCAGCACATCGGTCTGGGCATGGCTGCGGTTGCCGTAGGTGGATTCGATGAGCAGGTAATCTGCGCGCTGGATGATACTGGGCGCGCTCATGACCAGATCATGCGGGCGGCCAAGGTCGCCTGAGAATACGATGTGCCGGCCCTCGCTTTCGAGGCAGATGAAGGCCGAGCCGAGGATATGGCCGGAGGGCTCGAAATGGAACGCGGTATCGGCATCCAGCGTCAGCTTGTGACCCATCTCCACCACTTTCAGCTGCCGCAGCGCACGTTGCGCGTCATGCCGGTCATAGAGCGGCAGGGCAGGCTTATGCTTGGAAAAGCTGTGACGGTTGGCGAAATCGGCTTCTTCTTCCTGCAGCTTGGCGCTATCCATGAGCAGGATCTCGCACAGGTCGCGCGTGGCCGAGGTGCAATACACCGGCCCGCTGAACCCTTGCCGCACCAGTAGCGGCAGGTAGCCGCTGTGATCGATATGCGCATGGGTGAGGATGACGCGATCGATGCGGGCCGGCGCGATGGGCAGGGCGCTCCAGTTGCGCAGCCGCAGTTGCTTGAACCCCTGGAACAGGCCGCAATCGACCAGCGTGTGGCCGGACTGGTTCTGCAGCAGGTATTTGGAACCGGTGACGGTGCCGGTCGCACCGAGAAATTGCAGCTTCATCGTCGGGTCGTTCCCATGCCAAGGCTGAGATGCCCAGTCTATACCGAATCCTGCCGCGCCGGTTCTGGCGATGCGCCTTAGCCCACTGTTGTTTGACCTGGATCAAAGTCTGTTGTCCGCGGCTGACGCATGCTGTCGGCTCGGATTCGTATTTTCGGATGAAGGAGACTGGAATGACCAAGCTGACCAAACGTCGTTATGTGGGTCTTGATGACCTGTTCGATCATTTCATGCTCCAGCCAGTGCCTAACCTTGCCTCCCACAATGGCTTGTCGATCCGCATCGATGTGGAAGAGGACGACAAGGCATTCCGCGTCAAGGCCGAGATCCCCGGCGTCAAGAAAGAGGATATCGAGGTCAAGATCAACGGCAACCAGCTGTTCATCCGCGCGGAAGTCAAATCGCGGCATGACGAGAAACAGGACAACAAGATCGTTCGGCGCGAGCGCTATCACGGCGAGGTCAGCCGTAGCTTCAGCTTCGATGAGGATATCGATGCGGCTGGCGCCGAAGCCAAGTACGAAGACGGCGTATTGACGCTGACGCTGCCCAAGGCGCGCGATTCGCGCCTGAAGCAGCTCAAGGTGCGCTGAACCCCGTGGGGTGACGACCGACACGCTTGATGTCAGCCCGAACCACCGATCCAACCTGACTGCACAAGGAGTACACCATGTCCACGATCCATGAAATGCTGATCGCCAACAAACTGATCGCCAACAAACTGGCCGATGGCAAAGCCAAAACAGGTACACCCGCCAAGCGGCGCAGTCGCGCCAAGGCTGCTGGCCGTCATGTGTTCTCCAACAGCGAGGCGCATGTCACCGAAACGGATCGTCAGCAGATGATCGCCGACAATGCCTATTTTCGTGCCGAGCGCCGCGATTTCGCGCCTGGCTCGGAGATGGTCGACTGGCTCGAAGCCGAGGCCGAGATCGACCGTTACCTCGATCGTAACCCTGGCCGCCAGGCCATCAACTGATCGTCAGCAAAGTCCCCGATGGCGATCCCTCGCAGCTATAAGGTCGAACAACTGCTGGTGCCGGTGGACGGTTCCGCGTCCTCGCTCAACGCCTTGCAATACGCGGCGGAGATGCTGAAGGGCCGCCCGCAGGGCATGGTCCATCTCATCAACATCCAGCCCCTGATCCTGCCGCTGGGCGAATACCCGGATTTCGATACGCTGGAAAAAGCCCAGCGCCATTACGCCCACGGCATCATCAAGCAGGCCCGGCAGGCACTGGCCGGGGCGGACATCGCTGTCGCCACGCATATCGAGATCGGCCCAGTGGCCGAAGGCATCATCCAGTACGCGCAAACACACAAGATCGACCAGATCGTCATGGGCACCCGTGGCATGGGCGCATTGGGCAACCTGGTGCTGGGTTCGGTGGCGAGCCGGATCGTGCACCTGGCGAATCTGCCGGTGACCCTGGTCAAGTGATCGCAGAGCCCATGCATTCCTCAAGTCGAATTCACGGCACCATAAAAAGCGTTCGGCTGCCAGAGCGGGAGCGCATAGCCGAAGACCAGGCCAGTCAAGCGCCCTGGGTCGCATATGACACCCCGGCGACCTGGTCCGGATTCAGCAGCCTGATCGCGGCTGGGCGATGGGAGTCGCTGGTCGCCATCGACGGCATGCGCTGCGCTGCCTGCGCCATCGGTATCGAACAGCTACTGCAGGCGCTGCCGGGCGTCGACACCGCCGAAGTCAGCGCCACCAGTGGCAAGGCACGGGTGGTTTGGCGGGTAGAGGCTACCCGGCCTTCGGCATGGCTGATGGCGATCGCCGCGGCCGGTTATGCGCCGATGCCGGCCGAACCGGACAGCGGAGCGCAACGCCAGGCGCAACGACGCCTGCTTTGGCGCTGGCTGGTGGCAGGCTTCTGCATGATGCAGGTGATGATGTACGCCTATCCGGTCTATGTGGCCGAGCCCGGCGAGATCGGGCCTGACTTGCTGCAGCTGCTGCGCTGGGCAGGCTGGGTGCTGACGCTGCCTGTGTTGCTGTTCTCCAGTGCGCCGTTCCTCAAGCACGCCTGGCAGGACCTCAAGCACTTGCGGGTGAGCATGGAGCTGCCGGTCGCCATCGGCATCCTCATCACCTTTGCCGTGAGTTCGGCCGCCACCTGGGAACCCGGCGGCTGGTGGGGCAGGGAGGTCTATTTCGATTCGCTCACCATGTTCGTCTTCTTTTTGCTCACCGGCCGCTGGCTCGAAGCGCGCCTGCGCGATCGTACGGCCGGCGCGCTCGACGCGCTCTGCCGCCGGATACCGCAGACGGCGAGCCGACGTACCGCCGATGGCGAATTCGTGCGGGTCGCGCTCGACACCCTGCAGGTCGGGGACGTCGTGCGCGTGTTGCCGGGCGAAGCCTTTCCGGGCGACGGCATCATTCTCGGCGGCAGCACCAGCGTCAACGAGGCGCTGATCACCGGCGAATCGGCACCTGTGCCCAAGCCGCAGGGCAGTCGCGTCATCGCCGGCAGTGACAACCTGTCGGCTTCGGTGACGGTGGCCCTGCATGCGGTGGGGACGCAGACCCGCTATGCCGAGATCGTCGCGCTGATGGCACGGGCGGCGGTAGACAAGCCGCGGCTCGCATTGCTCGCCGATCGCATCGCGCGCCCGTTCCTGATCTTCGTACTGGTCACCGCCGCCGCTGCGGCGCTCTGGGTCTGGCCGACCGACCATGGCCAGGCGCTGATGACGGCAGTGGCGATCCTGATCGTCACCTGCCCATGCGCATTGTCGCTGGCAACGCCTGCCGCCATGCTGACTGCGGCCGGTGCGCTGGCCAGGCGCGGCACGCTGGTGCGCCGTATGCAGGTGCTGGAGGCATTGCAGGCGGTGGATACCGTGATCTTCGACAAGACCGGCACTCTGACCGAGGATCGCATTCAGATGACACGCGTCGAGACCCGGCTCGGCGTCGCCAGCGACTGGGCCTTGCTGGTCGCGGCTTCGCTGGCTGCGCACTCATTACATCCTGCAGCGCGTGCCCTCAGTGCCGCATGGGGCGACGAACCGCTGATCCCGCTGGACGAAGCCGAAGAGATCCATGGCGCGGGCATCACTGCGCGCCGTGGCAGGGATGTCTGGCGCCTGGGCTCGGCTCGTCATTGCGGGATCACGCAATCCGGCGACCAGCAGCAGGTGTATCTGTCCAATGGTGATGGCTGGGTGGCGAGCTTCCATCTGCGCGAGACCCTGCGCGCCGATGCTGCGCAAACCGTGCGCGCGTTGCAGTCGGCTGGCAAGCAGGTGATGCTGGTCTCGGGCGACAAGCGGGCTGCCGTAGAACAGGTGGCGCAGACGCTAGGGATCACGCAAGTGGCGTCGGAATGCACGCCAGCAGAGAAACTCGCCCGGCTACGTGCACTGCAACTGGCCGGACATCAGGTGATGATGGTCGGCGATGGCCTTAACGACGGGCCGGTGCTGGCTGGCGCACGGGTCTCGGTCGCCATCGGCCAGCGTGTGCCGCTGGCCCAGCGCCAGAGCGATATCGTGCTGCCGCATGCCCGGCTCGGGGAGTTGTGCACGCTGTTCAGCCAATCGGCGCGCACCATGCGCGTGGTACGGCAGAACCTCGCCTGGGCCTTTGTCTACAACGCCGTTTGCGTGCCGCTGGCTGTCGTCGGCTACCTGCCGGCCTGGCTCGCCGGCCTCGGCATGGCGACCAGCTCTCTGCTGGTGGTGCTGAATGCCGCGCGTCTTTCCGTGATCGCGCCCGTTCCCGAAACGCAGGCCGCCGAAGCACCCGGAACGAAGCTGGAAGACCGCGCTGCGGGTGCGCGGATGGCCGCCTGATGGAGATCCTGTTCCTGTTGATCCCCTTGTCGGTGGTGCTGGTGCTGGCGATCCTCGCCGGGCTCTGGTGGGCCATCCACACCGGGCAGTTCGAGGATGTGGAGAAGGAAGGCGCGCGCATTCTGCATGAAGATTGATTTGCATCAAGTCGCCCACGACCGACGCCCGGCAGACTGCCGGTAATTCCTGCCGGACCGGATGCCCGGGCGGGGGAAGCCAACCTGTCACTGGGAGAACATCCATGGTTTCAAACAACAAGACAGCAGCCCAATACAACGATACCGCGCTCCGCCAATTCTCCATCATGGCCGTGGTCTGGGGTGTCGTCGGCATGCTGATGGGCGTCATCATTGCCGCCCAGCTCGTCTGGCCGGAGCTCAATCTCGGTCTGCCCTGGACCAGCTTCGGTCGATTGCGGCCGCTGCATACCAACGCCGTGATCTTCGCCTTCGGCGGTTCGACGCTGTTCGCCACCTCTTACTACGTGGTGCAGCGTACCTGCCAGACCACCTTGTTCTGCCCACGGCTGGCGAGCTTCACCTTCTGGGGCTGGCAGGCAGTGATCGT
>CAMLMA010000062.1 GCA_946481065.1 uncultured Nitrosomonadales bacterium | reverse complement strand
TTGGTGGCGCCGGTGCCGCCGTTCATGTTGGAGATCTGCCAGGACGTCGGCGGGAAATACTCGTTGCCCTGGTCCCATACCGTGTCCACCATGTCCTTGATGGCCGGCGCGACCATGTGGATAGGGTTCTTCACCAGATGCGGGTAGGCGATATGGCCTTGCACGCCCTTGACCGTGAGCTTGCCCGAGAGCGAGCCGCGGCGGCCATTCTTGATCATGTCGCCGACCAGCTTGTTGGAGGTCGGTTCGCCGACGATGCAGTAATCGAAATGTTCGCCCCGCGCCTTGAGGGCTTCGACGACTTTCACCGTGCCGTCGACGGCGATGCCTTCCTCGTCGGACGTGATGAGCAGGCCGATGGAGCCCGGATGGTCCGGATGGGCTTTGACGAAATCCTCGATCGCGGTGATGAAAGCGGCACAGGAAGTCTTCATGTCGGCCGCGCCACGGCCGTAGAGCATACCGTCCACGATGGTCGGCTCGAATGGCGGCGTGTGCCATTTCTCGACCGGCCCGGTGGGCACCACGTCGGTGTGGCCGGCGAACACCAGCAGCGGGCCGCTGGTGCCGCGGCGTGCGTAGAAGTTATCCACTTCCCCGAAACGCATGCGCTCGATCTTGAAGCCCAGCGGCTCCAGGCGGGCGATCATCATCTCCTGGCAACCTGCATCGTCGGGGGTATTGGAGCGGCGGGCGATCAGGGCCTTGGCTAATTCCAGGGTGGCACTCATGTCTATGTTCCTGATGGGTTCACGGCATCCGGCGCACTGTCGCCGGTATCGGATTCATGGTCCCGAAGGGCCGGCCGGCAGCGCGGAATGGCGCCGGTAAAACCGCAATATTACAGCATGCCTTCCCAAAAGCGTGCCATGCGGTCACGAATCCGCTCCCACAGCGGTCGTTTTTTCCAGACATCGAGCCGGATCGGTGTCGCCTGCCGGATATCGTCCTCGAACATGGCGCGCAGTTCGCGCGCCGTCTCGACGCCGATGACGACGACATCGACCTCCGCGTTGAGCAAGGCGCTGCGGTGGTCGATATTCGAGCTGCCGATGACGGACCAGACGCCATCGATACTGATGGTCTTGGCATGCAGCACTTCGTGCTCGCTCTCGTAGATCTTGATGCCTGCCTCGAGCAGATCCTCGTAATGTGAATGCTGGACACGGATGGCGGCAGGCGAGTCGCTGACGCCGGGCACGAAGATGCTGACTGCCACACCGCGGCGCGCCGCAGCGATCAGGTCTTTTTTCTCGTCCTCGGTCGGCACGAAATACGCCGAGCTGAGATAGATGCTTTGTTCCGCGTTGCGGATCGCCGACAGCAGCGTCACGTAGTAGCGCGGCAGTGCATCCTCGGGCGAGCTGCCGATGATGCGCACGATCTCCTTGCCGCGGTTCGTGTGGTCGGGAAAGAGGCCGGGCTCACTCAGCGCAGGGCCATGCTGTTCCGCCCAGTGCTGGATGAAGAGCCGCTGCAACTGGTCGACTGCCGGTCCGCGGATGAGCAGGTCCGTATCCCGCCAATGTTCGGGCCTGTGCGTGGCGACCCCGGCGGAACGGCGCAGGCGAGATGATTCGTAACTCAGGCTGAGGTTGATGCCGCCGACGATAGCGGATTCGCCGTCGACAATCAGGATCTTGCGATGATCGCGATTGTTGAGATCCGGCGCATGCGCGAGATCGATCGGGTTGAACGTCACGACCTGCACGCCGGCAGATCTGAGACGCTCGAAGAAGGCTGGCGGCGTGGTGATGGAGCCGATGCCGTCGTAGATGACGTCGATCGCGACGCCTGCCTTGCGTTTGGCGATCAGCAGGTCGCCGAGCGATTCGCCGTGGTGCTGCACGTCCTCAAAGATGAAATATTCGAGATGGATATGCTGGCGTGCCTGCCTGATCAGCGAGAACATGGCATTGAAGGTTTGCTCGCCATCGCGCAGCAGGTGCACATCATTGCCGGCGACCAGTGGCGTTTCGGCGATCTCCTGCTCGATCAACAAGTGATCCTGCAGCAGGTCGGCTTCTTTGTGGTTACGGGCGCTCCTGGCGATGAGCGCCTTACCCTCCGCTTGCGTCAGGGGGCCGCGAGCATTGACGACCCGTGTCGGTGTGCCGGCGTCGGGTGTCTGGTTGACGATGGCATCGACCTTGGGTGGCGTGGCGCAACTCGCGAGGCACCACGCTGCCATCAGGCAGAGCAGACTGGTGGAACCCCGGCGTGAGATGGCGTCAAGCATGGCCAGCGCGCGAGGCTAGGCTCGGGTCAACGCCTCATATTGGTCGGCATCGAACCCCAGCGCGAGTATCCGGTCTTCGGAGACCAGCACCGGCCGCTTGATGACACTGGTCTTGGTTCGCATGAGGGCGGCGGCAGAGGCGTTGTCCTTGACCTGCGCCTTTTCGTCGTCGGATAGGCCGCGCCATGTCATGCCGGCGCGATTGACCAGTTTTTCCCAGGGCTGTTGGGCCAGCCACGCATGCAGCGTGGCGTCGTCGATGCCTTGTTTCTTGAAGTCATGGAAGGTGTAGGTGACACCGTGGGTATCCAGCCATTCGCGGGCCTTTTTCACGGTGTTGCAGTTGGGGATGCCGTAGAGCTTCATCGATCGTGCCTAAAGATGGGTCAGGCACATTTTAACAGCCCCATGCGATGGGCGTGATAGGCCTTTCGGGCTATTCGGCGACGAGTGGCCCCGGGCTATCCGGCAGCACGGCACCGGAGAGCTGCTTGATGAGGGCGGCCAGTTTTTCTTCAGGTACCGGGCGCGAGAACAGGAACCCCTGTTGCTCGTCGCAACCGAGTTTCTCCAGCATCTGGCGCTGGTCTTCGGTTTCCACGCCTTCGGCCACCACATTCAGGCCCAGCGCGTGCGCAAGCGCGATGATGGAGCTGGTGATGGCGCGCGAGCGGTCGCTGACAGCGATATGCTTGACCAGCACATCATCCAGTTTCAGCTCGTCGATCTTGAGGTGCTGCAGGCAGACCAGGCTGGAGTTGCCTGCGCCGAAATCATCCATCGAGACGCTGATGCCAGCCTGCTTGAATGCCAGCAATAGCGAATCCATCTGCTCCGGGTTGGTGGTCGCGGCCAGTTCCGTCACCTCGAACATCAGCGCGCTGCGTGGCAGGTCGAAGCGCTCCATGACCCGCACCACATGGCTGACGAGATTGGGGTTGCGGCATTGCTGCGGCGACAGGTTGATGGCGATGCGCAGATCCAGGCCTTGCGCGCGCAGACGGTGCAGGGTGCGGCAGGATTCCTCGATCACCCATTCGCCGATCTGGTTGATCAGCCCGAACTTCTCCGCTGCATGAATGAACGCATTGGGCGCCAACACGCCCTTGATCGGATGCTGCCAGCGCAGCAACGCTTCAACGCCGGTGAGCAGGCGCGTCTTGCTGTCGACCTTGGGCTGGAAGTGCAGGCGGAACTCGTCCTTGGCCAGGGCGTGACTCAGGTCGCGCTGCATTTCCATCAACAGGTCTGACGCCAGCTCGATATCGGAGTCGAAGAAGCGGAACTGGTTCTTGCCGTCGGTCTTGGCGCGATACATGGCGGCGTCGGCGCACACCATCAGGCGCTCGATGTCGCCGTCACGCGGATACACCGCGATCCCGATGGAGGCCGAGATCGAGATCTCGTGATGGTCGATGAAGAAGATGTCGCGCAGCGACTGGATCATGCGCTCGACGATGGGGATGATGTCCTGGTCGGTCTTGATGTCTTCCAGTAGCGCGACGAATTCGTCACCACCGATACGGGCGACCACGTCGCAACCGCGCACGGCGGTATTCAGGCGCTTGGCCACGGCCTGCAGCACCTCGTCGCCGATATGATGACCGAGCGCGTCGTTGATCGGCTTGAAGCCATCAAGGTCGATGAAGGCCAGCGCGATGGAGTTGCCCATGCGCGCGCTCCGACGGATGCCGAAATCCAGATGCTGCTGGAACGCCCGCCGATTCGGCAGTTGCGTCAGCGTGTCCAGCATCGCCATACGGCTCAGTTCGTAGTTGGCCTGCTTGAAGGTATTGCTCAGCGAGAATTGCCTTCCGCTGAAACGGCTGACGATGACGATGCAAAGCCAGATCGCCAGCATGATGATCGAGCCCGCCAGCAAGGAACCGCCGAGCGACATGCTGAAGAAGCCGGTATACGTCATGAGCCAGACGCCGGCGGCGACCGCAGCTGCGCCCGCAGCGAACCAGAGGCCGAAGGAAGTCGGCGCGCGCCGGTATTCCTTTGCCGATAGGCTGAAGGCGATCAGTGCCGCGATAAAGGTCACCAGTAGCAGCAACGCAATGACGCGATAATCATAATTTACGATCATGGAGTCCGTTCTCATCAGGGTCATGAGGATTCATATACATACAGTGAGTCGCAATATGCATGCCGCATAGGCGAAAGCGATACGCAAGCCTGCTGGTAGCGGCTTGGGAGATGGTCAAATGCCGTTAAAAAACAATGGATTGACTATTATATTTTCTGGTGCTGGATAGCGGCGGTGTCGCCAGATGACAGGGTGATCGTCGGCAAAAAAACACCCGCCGGGGCGGGTGTTGGTTAGGCTTTTGACAGCGCTGTCGGGATTTCGACAGCGTGTCGTCGAAGCGTCAGCGCTTCATTTGCGGGCTTAGATGCCGCGGAGTAGTTCGTTGATACCGACTTTGCCGAGCGTCTTGGCATCCACCTTCTTGACGATGACGGCACAGTAGAGGCTGTACGCGCCATCCTTGGAGGGCAGGTTGCCGGAGACCACAACGGAGCCAGCCGGTACGCGGCCGTAGGTCACGGCGCCGGTCTCGCGGTCGTAGATCTTGGTGGATTGTCCGATGTAGACGCCCATGGAGATCACGCAGTTGTCTTCGACCACCACGCCTTCGACCACTTCCGAACGCGCGCCGATGAAGCAGTTGTCGCCGATGATGGTGGGGCCGGCCTGCACAGGTTCCAGCACGCCGCCGATACCGACGCCGCCGGACAGGTGGACGTTCTTGCCGATCTGCGCGCAGGAGCCGACAGTGGCCCAGGTGTCGACCATGGTGCCTTCGCCGACATAGGCGCCGATGTTGACGTAGGAAGGCATCAGGACCGCATTCCTGGCGATGTAGGAGCCGCGACGCACGATGGCGTTAGGCACCACACGGAAACCGCCGGCCTTGAAATCTTCTTCGGTGTAGTTGGCGAACTTCGGCGGCACCTTGTCGAAGTACTTGGTCACGCCATCGTCCAGCAGCACGTTATCTTCGAGGCGGAAGGACAGCAGAACGGCTTTCTTGATCCACTGGTGGGTCGTCCATTCCTGCGTGTCCCCGACACGTTCGGCGACACGGAGTTTACCGGCGTCGAGGTCTGCCAATACGCTGAATACGGCGTCCTTGACTTCCTTGCTGGCGGTGGCGGGGGTGATCTCGGCACGACGCTCGAAGGCGTCTTCAATGATGGTCTGCAGGCTCATAACGGCTTCCGTGAAAAAATCAAAACCGCTATTTTACCCGAAAGGCGACGAAACGCCGCCTCCGGCTTGCTTATGGAATCAATCGGTTAACCGATGCCTGGTTATTTCCTGGCTATTTCTTGGCCTTGGCCTGCTCGTACAGCGGCATCACGCTGGGAATCAGGCCCTTGAGGTCGGCGATGCGGTTCTCGTTGGAAGGGTGGGTGCTGAGGAACTCGGGCGGTTTGTCGCCACCCTGCGCGCTCATCTTCTGCCATAGAGTGATGGCGGCATTCGGGTTATAGCCCGCGCGTGCCGATAGCTCAAGGCCCATGCGGTCGGCTTCACGTTCCTGCTCGCGGCCATTGGGCAGGGAGAAGAACAGGTTGCTGCCGAGCGCGGCGGCTTGTACGCCCGCAGCTGCCGCATTCGGGCTCTTGGAAGCGCTGGCGAGTGCCGCCAGCCCGACCAGGCCGACCTGCTGTACGGCGGCGATCGACATGCGTTCACGGCCGTGCTCGCGCAGGGCGTGCGAGATCTCGTGACCGATGACGGCGGCGAGTTCGTCGTCCGTGGTCTTCAATTTGTCGATGAGGCCGGTGTAGACCATGATCTTGCCGCCTGGCATGCAATAGGCGTTGACCTGGTCACTCTCCTCGACGTTGACTTCCCATTTCCAGTTCTTCGCATCCGGGCGGAACACTGGCGTTTGCGCGATCAGCTTGTTCGAGATGTTGCGCACGCGCTGCACTTCGGCGGCGTTGGTGTTGAGCTTCTTGTTCTTGGTGGCCTCCTGCAGCGATTGCGTATAGGCCTGGACCGACATGTTCTCCACCTGTTTCTCAGACAGCATGAGGAACTGCTTGCGCTGCACGCCGGAGACGCTGGAATTGGTCGTGGTGGCGCAACCGGCAAGTTGCAGGGCGGCGATGCTCAACAAGACTAGGGACAATGTTTTCATGGCGATCTTCTTGATAATCAGGGATTGGAATGAAAATGTGACGTCCATCGGATTATAACGATTAGAGCGTGAGTTGCGCGCCCAGTTCGACCACGCGATTGGGCGGCAGCTTGAAGTGGTTGGTGACGCTGTCGGCATTGCGGAACATGCCGCAGAACAGTTTCTGGCGCCAGTAGTACATCTCCGATTCGTGCTTGGCGATGAGGTTCTCCTTGCCGATGAAGTAGGAGACGTCGATCGCGTCCACCTCGATATGGCAGCCCTGGCAGCGCGCGAGATCGGCCGGCACGTCGAGTTCGTCCTTGAAGCCGTAATGCATGGTCAACCGGAAGAAGTTATGCGGCAGCACTTCCAGGACATTGCGCTCCTCGGGGTCGATGTAGGGGATATCCTCGATCTTGACGTTGAGCAGGATCACTTTCTCGTGCAGCACCTTGTTGTGCTTGAGGTTGTGCAGTAGCGCGTGCGGCACGGCGTTCGGATCCTGCGTCATGAATACCGCCGTACCGGCGACGCGGGTCGGCAGATGGCCGCCGATGGCGTCGATGAAGGGTTCCAGCTCCATCGCGTCGCGCTTGAGGCGATTGAAGACCAGCTCGCGACCTTTCTTCCAGGTCGACATGAGCGTGAAGATGACGATGCCGATCAGCAGCGGCACCCAGCCACCATCGGGGATCTTCAGCACATTGGCGCTGAAGAAGGCGATATCGACGACCAGGAACAGCGCGACCAGCGCCCCGGTACGTAGCCAGCTCCAGCCCCATACGCCACTGAAGACCACCGAAGCGAGCAGGGTCGTGATCACCATATCGCCGGTGACGGCGATACCGTAGGCCGCGGCCAGGTCGCCCGACGAACCGAAGCCGACCACCAGCAGCATCACCGCCAGCATCAGGGCCCAGTTGACATAGGGCATGTAGATCTGGCCTTTTTGCTGCTCCGAGGTGTGCTGCACATGCATACGCGGGATGAAGCCGAGCTGCAGGGCCTGGCGCGACACCGAGAACGCGCCGGAGATCACCGCCTGCGAGGCGATCACGGTGGCGGTGGTCGCCAGCACGATCAGCGGATACAGCATCCATTGGGGCGCCAGCAGATAGAACGGGTTCTTGATCGAGGTCGGGTCATGCAGGATCAGCGCACCCTGACCGAAATAGTTGAGCACCAGCGCCGGCAGCACCAGCGCGAACCAGGCGAGCTGGATCGGTTTGCGGCCGAAGTGGCCCATGTCGGCATACAGCGCTTCCGTCCCCGTCACGGCCAGCACCACCGAGCCGAGTGCGACGAAGGCGACCCAGGGCATGGCCATGAAGAACTTCACGGCGTAGTAGGGGTTGAGCGCATAGAGCACGCGAGGTTCGTGCAGGATATTGATGATGCCGAGCACCGCCAGGGTGCTGAACCAGAGCAGCATGATGGGCGCGAACAGACCCCCGATCAGTGCCGTGCCCTGGCTTTGCATCCAGAACAGCAGGAAGATGACGACCAGCGTCACCGGCACGATTGCCGATTCGAGGCCGGGCGCAGCGACTTCCAGGCCTTCCACGGCGGATAGCACCGAGATGGCCGGGGTGATCATGCCGTCGGCGTAGAACATGCAGGCGCCGAGGATGCCGATCATCATGATGGTGCGCTGTTTTTTCGGCTGGCCGGCGAAATTGCGCGTCGCCAGCGCCAGCAGCGCCATGATGCCGCCTTCGCCGCGGTTGTCGGCGCGCATGATGAACGCGACATACTTCACCGAGACCACCATGATCAGCGACCACAGGATCAGGGCCAGGATGCCGAACACGTTATCGTGCGTCAGCGGCACCGGGTGCGGGCTGACGGCAAACACTTCCTTCATGGTGTAGAGCGGGCTGGTACCGATGTCGCCGAACACGACGCCGAGTGCCACTAGCGCCAACAAGGGCATTCGGGACTTGCTGCTACTGGAGGGCTGCATCAATCGATATTCACTATGTGATACGACATTCTAGCAGCCTTCATGGTGTGGTTTCAGTGATACTTGCGCCGGCGGCGCCTTCTGCCAGCGTGAGACGGACGCTATCGCCCGGCCCGAGCTGGCTGCTGCTGCGCACCAACTGGCCATCGGCGTCATGCACGAGCGCATATCCGCGATCCAGCACGCCGGCCGGATTAAGGTGGTTGAGACTTTGCCCAAGATGCTGCAGGCGTTGCTGCTGCCGCTGCAGGGGAGTGTTGATGGCCGCATTGAGGAGCAATCGCAATTGCTCAAGGTGCGCTGTCTGGTTGCGCACCTGCTGCGCGGGCGATATCAGGCGCTTCGCCAGGTAATCGAGCTGCTGCATGCGGCGTTGCAGCAGGTGATCCATCTGCCTTGCCATGTGTTGCTGCAGCTGCTGCAGCTGACGCAGCAGTGCCGCACGGTCTGGCGTGACCAGCGTGGCGGCCGCCGTCGGTGTCGCGGCGCGCTGGTCGGCGGCGAAATCGGCGATGGTGAAATCCGTCTCATGGCCGACGCCGCTGACGGTCGGTATCGGGCAGGCTGCGATGGCGCGTGCCACGATCTCTTCGTTGAATTGCCACAGATCCTCGATGCTGCCGCCACCGCGGCAGATGATCAGCACATCGACTTCGGCACGCTGGCTGGCGGCATCGATGGCAGCGGCGATCTTGGGTGCGGCATCCCTGCCTTGCACCGGCGTCGGGTAGATCACCACCGGGATGCCGGGCATACGGCGGCGTAGTGTGGTGAGTACGTCGTGCAGCGCCGCGGCGTCGGGCGAAGTGACGATACCGATGCGGCGTGGATGCGTGGGGAGTGCCTTCTTGCGTGCCGGGTCGAACAGGCCTTCGGCTTCCAGCTTGCGTTTCAGGCGTTCGTAGGCCTCGAACAGGGCGCCCATGCCGGCCCGTTGCAGGAATTCGACGGTGAGCTGGAAATCGCCGCGCGCCTCGTACAGCGTGACCACGGCGCGCGCCTCGACCTTGTCGCCCTCGCGCGGCTGCCAGTCGAGATAGCTGTTGCGCCCGCGGAACATCACGCAGCGCACCTGGGCCGAACTATCCTTCAGCGAAAAGTACCAATGGCCAGACGCCGCGCGCGTCATGTTGGAGATCTCGCCGCTGATCCAGAACAGCGGGAAACTGCGCTCCAGAACGTCGCGTGCCATTCGATTGAGTTCGCTGACGCTGAGCACGCGTGTTGGGTTATCGGCCAATTGGGGGTTTCCGTTACAATGACGTCGATTCGGGTCGTCAGATTATAAAGGCTAATTGAAGGATTACTCATGCTGAATAAAATGCTCGCAGGCCGCACCGGCTATTTCATTGGCTTCATCGCCAGTTTCGGGTTGGTGGCTTATGCCCTGTTCATCCAGCAGCGCTTCAATCTCGAGCCTTGCCCGCTGTGCATCTTCCAGCGCATCACCTACATGGTGCTGGGCCTGCTGTTCCTGCTGGCCGCCCTGCACAATCCGGGCAATCTCGGCCGCAAGGTCTATGGCCTGCTGCAATTCGCCGCAACGGTCACCGGCGCCGGCATCGCGCTGCGCCATATGTGGATCCAGGCCAACCCGGACAAGGTGATGGCCGAATGTGGCGCCGGTTTCGACTATATCTTCGAGACCTTTCCGCTCAAGCGCGCGCTCGATCTCGTATTCAAGGGCACGGGCGAATGCTCCAGCATCGACTGGACCCTGTTCGGGCTGACCATCCCGCAACTGTCGCTGGTCGCGTTCATTGCATTGGCGATCTACGTGGTCTATCTGGCCACGCTGAAAAAGACTATGCGATAAACGCCCGACGCCAGCGCCAGGCACCGACAAGATCAACACCAGCGCCAGCGATAAAAGCGCGCAGACGCAAGCAACGAAGGAACAACGAAGTCTATGAACTGGAAAACACTGGAACATTTTGTCGGTAACACGCCGCTGGTCAAGTTGCAGCGCATCCCCGGCAAAACCAGCAATACCATCCTGGTCAAGCTGGAGGGCAACAACCCGGCCGGCTCGGTGAAAGACCGCCCGGCGCTGTCGATGATCGCGCGTGCCGAAGCGCGCGGCGAGATCAAGCCTGGCGACACGCTGATCGAGGCCACCTCGGGCAATACCGGCATCGCGCTGGCCATGGCCGCCGCCATGAAGGGTTACAAGATGGTGCTGGTGATGCCCGAGAACCAGACCGTCGAGCGCCGCCAGGCGATGAAAGCCTACGGCGCTGAGCTGGTGCTGACGCCCAAGGACGGAAGCATGGAGCTGGCGCGCGATGTCGCCAACAAGCTGCAGGCCGAAGGCGAGGGCATCGTGCTCGACCAGTTCGGCAATCCGGA
>CAMLMA010000061.1 GCA_946481065.1 uncultured Nitrosomonadales bacterium | reverse complement strand
GAAATCGCCGCTAAACGATACCAAGATTCTCCAGCCCGGAGGACAAGTCCTTGTCCTTGGCATGTTTGCTTTCCAGCTTGATCTTGAGACGCAGGTCGTTGACAGAGTCCGCGTTGCGTAGCGCGTCTTCATAAGTGATCTGGTCGGTCTCGAACAAGTCGAACAAGGCCTGGTCGAAAGTCTGCATACCGAGCTCACGCGATTTGGAGATGATCTCCTTGATCTCGTGCACATCGCCTTTGAAGATAAGGTCCGAGATCAGCGGCGAATTGAGCATGATCTCCATGGCCGCCGCGCGTCCCTTGCCTTCCTTTTTTGGGATCAGGCGCTGCGAGACGAAGGCCTTGACGTTGAGTGAGAGGTCCATCAGCAACTGGTGGCGACGTTCTTCAGGGAAGAAGTTGATGATGCGGTCGAGCGCCTGGTTGGTGCTGTTGGCATGCAGTGTCGCCATACAAAGGTGGCCGGTCTCGGCGAACGCGATGGCGTAGTCCATGGTCTCGCGGTCGCGGATCTCGCCGATGAGGATCACGTCCGGTGCCTGGCGCAAGGTGTTCTTCAATGCGGCGAACCAGTTTTCGGTGTCAACACCGACCTCGCGCTGCGTGATGATGCAGTTCTTGTGGTCATGCACGAACTCTACGGGATCTTCGATGGTGATGATGTGGCCGTAACTATTCTCGTTGCGGTAGCCGATCATGGCCGCCAGTGTGGTCGATTTACCGGATCCAGTACCGCCCACCAGGATCACCAGGCCGCGCTTGGTCATCGACACTTCCTTGAGCACTTCGGGCAAGCCGAGATCCTCAAACTTCGGGATTTTGGTGGTGATGGTCCGGAACACCAGGCCGGTAGCCCCGCGTTGAACGAAAGCATTGACCCGGAACCGCGCCACGCCGGGCAGGCCGATGGCGAAATTGCACTCCTTGGTGGCGTCGAACTCGGACGCCTGCTTATCGTTCATGATCGAACGGGCGATCTCCTTGGCATGCTGGCTGGTCAAGGGTTGATTGGTCACCGGCGTCATCTTGCCGTCGATCTTCATCGCCGGCGGAAAGCCTGCCGTGATGAAAAGGTCGGACGCCTTCTTCGCCATCATCATGCGCAATAAATCGAATACGAATTTCTCTGCCTGTCCCTGATCCATGGTTATGCCTTGTTATGCTGCTCGTTCAGTATTGTGGGTCAGCCGCCGAAAGCGTCTTTATTGGCAGCCTTGCCACGCGCTTCGCCGACCGAGATGATGTTGCGGCGGACGAGGTCGGTGAGGTTCTGATCCAGGGTCTGCATGCCGACGTTCTGGCCGGTCTGGATGGCCGAATACATCTGTGCGATCTTGTTCTCGCGGATCAGGTTACGAATGGCCGGCGTACCGATCATGATCTCGTGGGCCGCGACACGGCCTTGCTCGTCCTTGGTCTTGCACAAGGTCTGTGAGATGACCGCACGCAGTGATTCCGAGAGCATGGAACGCACCATTTCCTTTTCCGCGGCGGGGAACACGTCGACGATACGGTCCACGGTCTTCGCCGCAGAACTGGTATGCAGCGTACCAAACACCAAGTGGCCGGTTTCGGCTGCGGACAACGCCAGGCGGATGGTCTCCAGATCGCGCATTTCACCGACCAGGATCACGTCCGGGTCTTCACGAAGCGCAGCGCGCAGCGCGTTGCTAAAGGACAATGTGTGGGGGCCGACCTCACGCTGGTTCACCAGGCACTTCTTGGATACGTGTACGAATTCGATCGGGTCCTCGACGGTGAGGATATGGCCCATCTCGTTCTCGTTGATGTAATCGACCATCGCCGCCAGCGTCGTCGATTTGCCGGAGCCGGTCGGGCCCGTCACCAGACAGATGCCGCGCGGGTTCTGCGCGATCTCCTTGAAGATCGGCGGGCAGCCGAGCTGTTCCATCGTCAGCACCTTGGATGGAATGGTCCGGAACACCGCGCCGGCACCCCGGTTCTGGTTGAAGGCATTGACGCGGAAACGGGCCAGATTGGGGATCTCGAACGAGAAGTCGCATTCCAGCGTCTCTTCGTAGACCTTGCGCTGACCGTCGTTCATGATGTCGTACACCATGTCGTGGACCTGCGTATGGTCCATGGCGGGGACGTTGATCTTGCGCACATCGCCGTGCACGCGGATCAAGGGCGGCATCCCGGCGGAAAGGTGCAGGTCCGATGCCTTGTTTTTGACCGAGAATGCCAGCAAATCGGAAATATCCACGGGGCCCCCTGTTATAATTTTTTAGTGACGATAATGAGCGGAATATGACCACAATTGCCGAACGCTTGCAAGCTGTAAAAGCGCGCATCCATGCGGCTGAGCACAATGCCGGGCGCGCCGCCGACAGTGTTTCCCTGCTCGCGGTCAGCAAAGCCCAGCCGGCCGGATCACTGCGCGAAGCATACGCCGCCGGGCAGCGTCTTTTCGGCGAGAATTACCTGCAGGAAGCGCTCGACAAGCAGTCTGCGCTCGCCGATCTCGCCATCGAATGGCACTTTATCGGGCCTATCCAGAGCAACAAGACGCAACAGATCGCCCGGCATTTTTCCTGGGTGCACGGCGTGGATAGATTGAAGATCGCGGAACGGCTGAATAACGCACGCCCGGAAGACACTGCCCCGCTCGCGATCTGCCTGCAAGTGAACATCAGCCAGGAGGCGAGCAAGAGCGGCGTGATGCCGCAGGAGCTTGATGCGCTGGCAGACGCCGTGCAGCGATTACCAAGGCTACGGCTACGGGGACTGATGGCCATCCCGGCACCGACGAGCGACATTGAATTACAGCACAGGCAGTTTAGAATGGTGCGTGAACTCTATTCTCGGCTGCTCGCGAAAGGTCACGCCCTGGATACCTTGTCGATGGGCATGTCCGAGGATTTCCAGACGGCCATCTTGGAGGGCGCCACCATCATCCGCATCGGCTCTGCCATTTTCGGCCCGCGCGCCGCACGTATAACGCAATCATGATCGACAGGAAGCATATGAAAATCAGTTTCATCGGCGGCGGCAACATGGCACGCGCGCTCATCAGCGGCATGCTTCGGCAAGGGTTCGATGCCGCGGCCATCAGCGTCGTCGACCCCGATGCCGACAAGCGTGCATCGCTACAGCAGGACTTCGGCGTCACAACGACTGCCCAATTGCCCAGCGTCAGCGATGCCGATGTCATCGTCCTCGCCGTCAAGCCCCAGCAATTACGCGACCTGTCGATCTTCCTCGGCAGCCTGCTGCAGCATCAGTTGGTCATCTCCATCGCCGCTGGCATCCGCTGCAACGACCTGGCACGCTGGCTGGGCGGTTATGCCGCCATCGTGCGCGTCATGCCGAATACCCCGGCGCAGGTCCAGCGAGGGCTGTCGGCACTCTTTGCCATGCCAGCCGTCAGCGCGACACAACGCGCGCAAGCGGAACAAGTCCTGCAGGCCGTGGGCAAGATCATGTGGCTCGACGCCGAAGCGAAGATGGATGCCGTAACGGCCATCTCCGGCAGTGGGCCCGCCTATGTCTTCTACTTCATGGAGGCCCTGCAGCAAGCCGCCGTGGAACTCGGATTCACCGAGGACGAAGCCCGGATGCTGACACTGCAGACCTTCAGCGGGGCCAGTGCGCTCGCCGATGCCAGCGCAGAGTCTGCTGCAGTGTTGCGCCAGCAGGTGACCTCCAAGGGCGGCACCACTGAACAAGCCTTGCTCAGCATGGAAGACGCTGCCGTGAAAGCGGCCATCGTCCGCGCCGCCCATGCCGCCGCTGAGCGCTCCAGGACGCTGGGCGACCAGCTGGGCCGGGACTAGGGAGACGCGCATGATCGCCAATGCTTTGAATTTCCTGCTCTATACCATCCTGGGCCTGTTCACGCTGGTCGTGCTGCTGCGCTTTTACCTGCAACTGACTGGCGCTCCGTTCCAGAATCCCGCCTCACAAGCCATCGTCGCGCTCACAAATTTCGCAGTGCGGCCCCTGCGGCGGATCATTCCAGGCTGGCGCGGCATCGATTTCTCGACCCTGCTACTGGCTTTCGCCACCCAGGTCTTGCTGCAGCTGGGGACGCTCTGGCTGCGCGATTTCCCCTTGCTCGTGGCAGACAATGCCGTATGGAGCGCCGTACTGGGCCTGGCGTTGATCGGCCTGCTCAAGCTCAGCGTCTATATCTTCCTGTATGCCGTGCTGTTGCAGGCGATCCTCAGCTGGGTCAATCCCTACACGCCGATCAGTGGCGTGCTGGAGATGTTGACGCGCCCGCTGATGCGCCCCTTGCGCAAACGCATCCCGCTTGCTGGCGGCGTCGATCTCAGCCCGCTGGTGTTCTTCATCATCGCTGAGCTTGTCCTCATCGCCTTGCTGGCACCGCTCGAACAACAGCTACTCATGTTCTTCTGATTGACGTCACGCGCTTTGCATGCCGTAATATCTGCAAACAACATCAATCGGTTATCACGGGGACAAGATGAATAAGGCGACCGAACCACCTGTGTCTCAGAACGGCTAGCGGAACCGTCATGGCGAGCGGACTTCATCAGCAGATCGCCGATTTCCAGCAGTGGCGGGATCAGCTGTCGCAGACCATCGGCGAGTATCGCCAATGGCTGGAAGATACCGGCAGCTCTGATTCACTGCAGGACCTGCGCCTCTTCGACATGATGGAGACCTTGCGCAAGGACCATCTGGTACTGGCCTTCGTCGCCGAGTTCTCCCGCGGCAAGACCGAAACCATCAACGCCCTCTTCTTCGCCGATTACAACCAGCGCCTGCTGCCTTCCGAAGCCGGCCGCACGACCATGTGTCCAACCGAGATCTTCTGGGACGAACGCGAAGAACCCTGCATCAGGCTGCTGCCGATCGAGACACGCAAACGCGACGACTCGCTGGCCTACCTCAAGAGCAATCCCAACGAGTGGACCACCCTGCGCCTCGACATCCACTCAGCCGAGGCGATGAAGGAATCCATGCATTCCGTGATCCAGCAGAAACCGGTTTCGCTGGAAGAGGCTCGCAGTCTCGGATTATGGAACGACCAGGATGTCTCGATGGTGCAATCCATCAAGGCCCGTGGCGTGGTCGATGTGCCGGTCTGGCGCCACGCCATGATCAACTTCCCGCATCCGCTGCTGAAGAGCGGGCTGGTCATCCTAGACACGCCCGGCCTCAACACATTGGGTAGCGAACCGGAATTGACCCTGAGCATCATTCCCAACGCACATGCCGTGATCTTCCTGCTCGCCACCGATACGGGCGTCACCCGCTCCGATATGCAGATATGGACTGATTTCATCCGCACGCGCGCCAGTCGCAAACTGGCTTTGCTCAACAAGATCGACATCCTTTGGGATGAGATGAAGCCGGAGCACGAGATCAAGGCCAGCATCCAGTCGCAGATCGATTCCACCGCCCAGCATCTCGGGCTGCCGCCTTCCTGTGTGCTTGCCATCTCGGCGCAAAAGGCCCTGCTAGCCAAGATTCGGCATGACGAGGCCCTTCTGGAAAAGAGTGGCATCGGCAAAGTCGAGCAGTTGCTGGCCGAGAGTGTGGTCGGTGCCAAGCATGAGATCCTGAGCAAGACCATCATCGCCGAGACCAGCGGCATGCTGCGTGCGTCGCGCAAGGTGGCGCAACAGCGTGTGGATGAATTGAAGGCGCAGCGCAAGGAGCTGGATAGCCTGAAAGGCCAGAATCGCATGGTGATCCAATCCATGCTGGGAAAAGTCACCGAAGAACGCAAACACTATGAGGCCTCCGTCGTCACCTTCAACAAGGCCGAACAGCAGATCAACGGCCTCGGGCAGGTGTTGCTCAACCAGCTCAGCCTGCAGAATCTCGACGCCCTGTTGCAGGTCAGCAAGGCCGAGATCGGCGAAAGCTGGACCACGCTCGGCCTCACGCGCGGCATGCGCGACCTCATGCAACGCACAGCCGAGCTCGCGCAACTGATCACAGAACAAGCGGGGCAGATCAAGGATACGGCGGATGAGATCTACAAGCTGTTCCATGAACACCACGGCTTCCCCGAGCGCAAACCGCCATCGCTGCAGGTCGAGCATTTCATCCACAACATGCAGCAGCTGCAGAAAGCCACACAGGAGTTTTGCGCCAGCCCGGTCAACGTCATGACCGAGAAACGTTTTCTCA
The DNA here is from genome assembly GCA_946481065.1 of uncultured Nitrosomonadales bacterium. The sequence goes on along the minus strand of CAMLMA010000061.1, from coordinate 5,014 downwards.
TCCGCCGTTTCTTCATGCAGCTCGGTGGACGGGCACAGACGATCTTCCAGCAGGCGCATACGGATTGCCAGCACTGGGTCCGCGACGTGTTCGGCCCGCTTCGGCAGCAGATCACCGACCACAAGGCTGCGCTGGAGAAGCGCAGCGATTCGCTCATGAGCATCCATGAGAACCAGCACCTGCTGGAAGCCAGCCTGGCAGAGATGGAGAAGCAGTTGGCGCTGGCGCAGCATCAGAGCAACGACCTCGACCAGATGCTGCTGCGCCTGATCAAGGCCGCCAAACCGGTCACGCAGCCCGCCGAAATCATCAGCTAGCCGAGTCTGAAGCCCCCCGCGCCAGTTCGATGCGCCACCGGCCCGAAGACTTGCCTGTCCTAGCCTTGGGACTACATCAGGATGATGTCGTAGGATTCCTGCGCATATTGCGATTCAACCTGCAGCGAGATCGGTTTGCCGATGAAATCCGAAAGGTTGGCGAGGCTCTGTGATTCCTCATCCAGCAAGAGGTCGATGACCTTTTGCGAGGCCAGTACGCGGAACTCCCTGGCGCTGAACTGCTTGGCGTGTCGCAATAGCTCGCGGAATATCTCATAACATACGGTTTGCGCCGTCTTCAGCGCGCCGCGGCCCTTGCACGACGGACACGGCTCACAGAGGATATGCGCCAGGCTCTCCCGGGTGCGTTTGCGTGTCATCTCCACCAGCCCGAGCGCTGAGAACCCGTTGATGCCGATGCGCGCCCGGTCTTTGGCGACGCCGCGCTTGAGCTCTTCAAGCACCGCCAGGCGCTGCGCGTCTTCGTCCATGTCGATGAAATCGATGATGATGATGCCACCCAGATTGCGCACGCGCAGCTGCCGGGCGATGCATTGCGCTGCCTCGAGGTTGGTCTTGAAGATGGTGTCGGAGAGGCTGCGGCCGCTGACGAAGCCTCCGGTGTTGACGTCGACCGTGGTCAGCGCCTCGGTCTGGTCGAAGATCAGGTAGCCGCCAGATTTCAGTTCCACCTTGCGCGACATGGCCTTGTTGATCTCGTGCTCGACATTGAACATGTCGAACAGCGGGCGATCGCCCTGGTAATGCGCGAGCTTACGCGTCGCCTCGCCGGCATAATGCCCGGCGAATTCCATGGCCTTTTGGTAGGTCTCGCGCGAATCGATGAGGATGCGTCCGGTGTCTTCGTTCACCACATCCCGCAATATGCGCATCGGCAGGCTCAGGTCCTGGAACACCAGCGAACGTGGCGCGGCATCACGGCTCGCTGAGTGGATATTGCTCCAGACCTTTTGCAGGTAATCGATATCGGCGAGAAGCTCTGCGTCGGTCGCCGTCTCCGACATCGTGCGGATGATGTAGCCGCCTTCATGGTCCGCCGGCAACAGGCGCAGCAGGCGCTCGCGCAGGAATTCACGTTCGGCTTCGTCCTCGATGCGTTGCGACACGCCGATATGCTGCTGCTGCGGCAGGAAGACCAGGAAACGTCCGGCGATGCTGATCTGCGTCGTGAGCCGCGCGCCCTTGGTGCCAATCGGCTCCTTGATGACCTGGACGATCAGCGGCTGGCCTTCGTGCAGTACTTCCTGGATGGTCTTTTCGTGCTCGGGCACACTGCACTCGAGGATATCCGCCACGTGCAGGAAGGCCGCACGCTGCAGGCCGATCTCCACGAAGGCCGACTGCATGCCGGGCAGCACGCGACAGACCTCGCCACGGTAGATGTTGCCGACCAGCCCGAGCGAGGTATTGCGCTCGATCTGCAGCTCCTGCACCACACCCTGCTCCATGACGGCGACACGGGTCTCCTGTGGGGTGACGTTGATCAGTATCTCTTCACTCATCGTTCGTTACGCTTTCTTGCTGCAACCTTATTTGCTTCTTCATTCATGCCTTGCCGCACTGTATGTGCTGTCCGTGGCGTTCATTTGCTTGCATTCGCGTCTCGGCTTCAACCATCCACCGGAAACACGCATCCTTTTGATCGAGATAACTCAAGCCAGTACATCGATACCCGCGCGCTTGAGCAATTGGGCCGTTTCAAAGATCGGCAACCCCATGACGCCAGAATAGCTGCCTTCGATATGTGCGATGAAGGTGCCGGCCAAACCCTGGATACCATAGGCGCCAGCTTTATCGAACGGTTCGCCGCTGGCGACATAGGCCGCGATCTCTGCTTCGCTGAGTGTCGCCATGCGCACATGCGTGGTCGAGAGTGCGGTTTGCATACCCCCGGCCGTGGCAACGGCGATACCGGTATGGACTTCATGCGTCTGGCCCGACATGCGCCGCAACATGGCACGCGCCTCTTCGTCGCTCTCAGGCTTGCCGAGGATCAGGCCATCGACACTGACAGTGGTATCGGCCGCCAGTATCGGTAATAACTCCACCTTGTTTGCCTGCAGCGCAGCGAGGCAGGCGGCCGCTTTCTCCCCAGCCAGGCGCAGCACATACTCCGCCGGCGATTCGCCATGACGCACCGATTCGTCGATGTCGGATGGCAGGACTTCGAATGCGATACCGATCTGCTGCAGCAGTTCTGCGCGACGTGGCGAGCGGGAGGCCAGATAGATACGTTTGCGCATGGGTGTTGGATTCATTGCCGCTTGGTTGTAGGCTGTGAATACTAACCGATTTCAAGTACAACCGACCATCACACCACACCATGATCGACTGGGCCTACCTTTTCAAGATCGGCATCGCGCTATTCGCCATCGTCAACCCCATCGGCAGCGTGCCGATCTTCATCAGCGCCACTGAAGGCTGGTCGACCCAGGACCGCGCCCGCACCGCCAAAACCGTGGCCATCACGGTGTTCATGGTGCTGCTGGTATCGGCCCTGATCGGTGACCAGATCCTGCAATTCTTCAGTATCAGCATCCCTTCGTTTCAAGTCGGCGGCGGCATCCTGCTGATGCTGATCGCCATCTCCATGATGCACGGCAAGCCCAGCCATGTCCGGCAGACCCCGGAGGAAGCCCAGGAGGCGGCGGAGCGCGAAGTGGTCGCGATCGTCCCCTTGAGCATCCCCTTGCTTGCAGGCCCCGGCGCCATCAGCAGCATGATCATCGCAGCGCAGTACAACCACACGGTCCTCGGCCATGCCGCGCTGGCGATCCCGATCGCTGTCATCTGCTGCCTGATCTGGGCCGCATTGCGGCTGTCAGTGCCGATCGCGCTCAAGCTTGGCAAGACCGGCATCAACGTCGTCACGCGTCTCATGGGACTGATCCTGGCCGCCATGGCCGTCGAGTTCATCGCCCACGGCATCGAAGGCTTGTTCCCCGGTTTGGCTTCATAATCAAGGACGTTGTAGAATACGCGGCTTTTCTGCACGCAGACCGCCCGCCCCGATATGACCATCTGGAAGCCCAATACCACTGTCGCCGCCATCATCGAACGAGATGGCCGTTTCCTGCTGGTCGAGGAAGAAACCGCTGAGGGCGTGAGGCTGAACCAGCCGGCGGGACATCTCGAAGATACCGAAACCCTGATCGAGGGCGTCATCCGCGAAACGCGTGAAGAGACCGCCTACGAGTTCACGCCAGACGGCCTGCTCGGCATCTATCACTGGCGTCACCCGGGCAAGGACATCACCTATCTGCGCTTCGCCTTCACCGGAAAACTCGGGCAGCACCATGCCGATCAGCCTCTGGACACTGGCATCCTGCGCGCCGTGTGGATGTCGCCGGACGAGATCCGCGCCTGCCGGAGCATTCATCGCAGCCCACAAGTCATGACCTGCATCGAACATTACCTGGCCGGCCAGCGTTATCCGCTGGATGTGGTCACCCACCTGTGAGCGCCATCCATGAGCCAAAATAAACGTGTGATCGTCGGCATGTCCGGCGGCGTCGATTCCTCGGTCGCAGCCTTGCTGCTGAAAGAACAAGGCTATGACGTGGTCGGCCTGTTCATGAAGAACTGGGAGGACGACGACACCGATGAATACTGCTCCTCGAAACAGGACCTCATCGATGCCGTATCGGTCGCCGACAGGATCGGCATCGAGATCGAAGCCGTCAATTTCTCCGCCGAATACAAGGAGCGCGTGTTCGCCAACTTCCTCGCCGAATACAGCGCCGGCCGCACGCCGAACCCGGATATCCTGTGCAACGCCGAGATCAAGTTCAAGGCTTTCCTCGACCATGCCATGGGCCTCGGCGGCGATCTCATCGCCACCGGTCATTATGCGCAGGTGCGCGAGAAAGACGGCCTGTTCCAGCTCATGAAGGCGGATGACGGCAGCAAGGACCAGAGCTACTTCCTCTATCGCCTGAACCAGGCGCAACTGTCGAAGACGCTATTCCCGCTCGGGCATCTGCTCAAGCGGGAAGTGCGGGAGATCGCGCGCAAGGCCAAGCTGCCGACCAGCGAAAAAAAGGATTCCACAGGCATCTGCTTCATCGGCGAACGACCGTTCCGCGAGTTCCTCAACCGTTACCTGCCGCGCCAGCCAGGCGAGATGCAAACGCCGGAAGGCAAGGTCGTCGGCGAACACGAAGGGCTGATGTACTACACGTACGGCCAGCGTCAGGGGCTGGGTATCGGCGGCTCGCGCGAAAGTAGCGGCGAACCGTGGTTCGTCGCCGGCAAGGATATGCAGCGCAACGTGCTGATCGTGGTGCAAGGTCATGACCACCCGTTACTGCTCAACGACGGCCTGGTCGCCAGCCAGTTGCACTGGATCGCTGGGCATGCGCCGCAAACGCATTGGGTGTATGCCGCAAAGACCCGCTATCGCCAGCCGGATGCGCCTTGTGAGATCGATCGGCTCGAGGGGGATGAGGTAGAGGTGCGTTTCGGCCAGCCGCAATGGGCGATCACACCCGGCCAGTCTGCAGTGATCTACGAGAGCAATGTCTGCCTGGGCGGCGGCATCATCACGCGCGCGCTCTAGCGCGCAAAAGCTGGCAGCACAGCGCAGTCGCGCAAATTCACCACCGAAGATCAAGCCGAGGGAATCAGGCTTCGGGCGGCATCGTCTCGCTGAAAGACGGCCGCTGCATCATGGCCGT
>CAMLMA010000060.1 GCA_946481065.1 uncultured Nitrosomonadales bacterium | reverse complement strand
CACCGGGTAAACCGGTTTCTTGCGAAGCCCGCTATTCTAATTTTTAAGCGGGTTTAAGTCAAAAGCTAAATAGCCTTGTGAATCAATCAACGAGCCAGTCGGAGAAATCGGAATGACGGGATGAAGCGCAAGGCGCCCGGAGCGCAGGAACCGGAATTTACATAGGGAGTAAATGAGGATTCCGAGCACCGCGCAACGACGCGATTCGCCCATCATTAAGATTTATACATTAAAGAGGAAGTGCATCACATCGCCATCGTGGACGATGTACGTTTTCCCTTCCACCCGCATCTTGCCCGCTTCCTTGGAGCCTTGTTCGCCCTTGTACTTGACGTAGTCGTCGTAGGCGATGACTTCGGCGCGGATGAAGCCGCGTTCGAAATCGGTGTGGATGACGCCGGCGGCTTGCGGGGCGGTGGCGCCGCGCTTGATGGTCCAGGCGCGGACTTCCTTCACGCCAGCGGTGAAATAGGTCTCAAGGCCAAGTAGCTTGTAGGCGGCGCGGATCACACGGTCGAGGCCGGCTTCTTCCAGGCCCATCTCTTCCAGGAACAGCGCCTTGTCTTCATCTTCCAGATCGGCGATCTCGGATTCGATCTTGGCGCAGATGGCGACGACGGGCGCGTTCTCTTTCTTGCCCAATTCTTCTACCTTAGCCAGCAGTTCGTTGTTCTCGAATCCGTTCTCGCTGACGTTGGCGAGGTACATCACGGGTTTGACGGTGATGAGGCACAACGGCTTGATGACAGCGAGCTGGTCGGCATCCAGGCCCAGAGTGCGGACCTGATGGCCGGCGTCGAGATGCTTCTGTACCTTTTCCAGCACGGCGCACAGGGCCAGCGCTTCCTTGTCGCCGGATTTGGCTTTCTTGCCTTCGCGCTGCAAGGTCTTCTCGACGGTTTCCATGTCGGCCAGCGCGAGTTCGGTATTGATGACCTCGATATCGGAAAGCGGGTCGACCTTGCCAGCGACGTGGACGACGTTACCGTCATCGAAACAACGCACGACGTGGGCGATGGCGTCGGTCTCGCGGATGTTGGCGAGGAACTTGTTGCCCAGGCCTTCGCCCTTGGAAGCGCCGGCGACCAGGCCGGCGATATCGACGAACTCGACGATGGCAGGCTGCACCTTCTGCGGATTGACGATATCGATCAAGGGCTTGAGGCGCGGATCGGGGACTTCGACGATGCCGACGTTGGGCTCGATGGTACAGAAGGGATAGTTCTCTGCCGCGATGCCTGCACGCGTGATGGCGTTGAACAGGGTGGATTTACCCACGTTAGGCAAACCGACGATTCCGCATTTCATGGAGATGAGACCTTTCTTGGCAGCAGGCAGGCTGCTGTGGCTGGCTGTGGTGCTGGATCAGCGCGCCGGGAGTGATTGAATAAAGGCGCTATTTTACCTGTAAGCCGCCGGTGCACAAAGGTCGATTAAACCTCGACGGTATGGAAAGCGATGCCGCGACCGGACTGTTTCTTGACGTGATACATGGCTTTATCCGCACGGGTGATGAGCTGGTCGGCGGTATTGCCGTGCTCGGGGTAGAGTGCGACGCCGATGGAGGCTGAGATGCTGATCGCCTGTGCGCCTAGCGGACAGGGCAGGCTGATGGCGTCGAGTACCTTTTCGGCCACGACACGCACTTCGGCATCGACAGTGAAATCCGCTACCAGCAGCGCGAATTCGTCGCCGCCAAAACGGCTGATGGTGTCATTGTCACGGATGACGCGACTGATCTGCGAGGCGACCCACTGCAGTAGATGATCGCCCGCCTGATGGCCGTAGGTGTCGTTGACCGCCTTGAAGCCGTCAAGGTCGATGAATAGCAATGCGAGGTTGGTCTCCACGCGCTTGGCGTTGCGCAGGGCGTTGTCCAGGCGATCGAGGAACAGGCCGCGGTTGGGTAGGTCGGTCAGGCGGTCGTAATTGGCCTTGTGCCAGGTATCGCGCTCCTTGATGATGCGTTCGGTGGCATCGAGCTTGATCGCGACGTAATGCGTGATGTTGCGTTGTTCGTCCATGATGGGCGAGATGTGTGATTCGTCGATCAGCTCTTCGCCGGATTTTTTGCGGTTGAAGAAGATGCCGTTCCAGTCCTCTCCATGCTTCAGCCTTGCCCACATCGCGTCGTAGGTATGTTTCGGCGTCTTGCCGGAGGAAAACATGCGCGGATCGCGACCGATGATCTCGGCGCTTTCGTAACCCAGCATCTCAAGCGCCTTGCGGTTGCAATAATCGATCTTGGCCATCGCATTGGTCACCATGACGGCCACCGGGCTTTTCTCGATGGCGGCAACGAGCATGCGGTTGCGGATATCGGCAGCGCGGTGTTCCGCGATCTCGTGCGCGAGTTGCCGGAACGATTGATAGGTGCTGATCAGGAGACCGATGAGCACGAACAGGTAGCTCAGCTGCTTGAGGATATGCGCGACGTCGAAATTGGTATCGAACAGGTGGCTAGAGAACGGCATGAACACCGCCTGGCAGAACAGGCTTGCGATCAGGGCCAGCACCATCCAGTGATCGACGGCGACCGATCGCCATTGGCCTTGGCGCAGATAACCGATGAGCGCCAGGGCGAAGCATGCGGCGGGCAAGGCTTCTTCCGGCCGGGCGGCAGGCAGGTGCGCATAGTAGGCGGGCGGCAGATGCACGAACGAGATCAGCAGCAGGCAAGCGCAGATGGCGAATATGGCCATGAAGTAGAGCCGGGCGGGGTTGGTTTCGGATTCCCGGTGTTGCGGTTTGCCATAGAGCCAGGGCACGATGCTGAGCAACAGCATGACGGAAAGGAACAGACGTGAGGCGAACCAGCTCCAGGGCAGCAGGCGCTGCAGCTCGGAGGGAAAGCGCTCATGGAACCAGATCGAGGTGGCGGTACCGTGGATGCCATCGAGGATAGCCGCGCCGATGAAGCCAAGGCCGACCAGCAGATATTTGTTTTCGGCGTGACTGTAGTAGCGGATGAGCGATAATGCCCCGACCGTAAAGGCAAGCAGCGTCGCCATCGCTTCCATCAGCGTATGCACTGCGACCGAGCTTTCCCAGTCTATGCGGGATAAGCCGAATGCCGTTGCAGTCAGCAAGAACGTGAACAGGAAGTAGATCTTGACGCGATGATGGCTGAAAGTGGCCAGCAAAAGCGTATCCCCGATTAAGTACGATTCAATTTACACCCAATATGGGTGCAAGTCATCAAGCAATAATCAGGCTAGGTGCTGGCTCAGGCCTTGGTATGCAACTTGAGCATGGCGGCTTCGAACTCACCCTTGAGCAGCATGGGCAGCAGGTTCGCGCTGTTATCCATCGCGCTTTCGATGGCGTGCATCTCGTCGCGCGAAGGCGGCCTGAGCACGAAGTTGACGACCTCGTTACGTTCGCCCGGATGTCCGATGCCGAGGCGCAGGCGCCAGAAATCCGCTGTGCCGAGTGCTGCGGTGATGTCCTTGAGACCGTTGTGCCCGCCATGCCCGCCGCCCTTCTTGAGCTTGACGATGCCGGGGCCGAGATCGAGTTCATCATGCACGACCAAGATAGCCTGTGGCGGGATCTTGTAGAAATTGGCGATGGCGGTGACCGCGCGACCGCTGGCGTTCATGAAGGTTGAAGGCTTGAGCAGCCAGGCTTCGTGGTCGCCCTGTTTGAGACGTCCGGCGACCCCCTGGAACTTGCTCTCGGTATTGAGCCTGCTGCCGTGTTCACTGGCGATCTGGTCCACCCACCAGAAGCCGGCGTTGTGACGCGTGGCTTCGTATTGGGGGCCGGGGTTGCCGAGGCCGACAATGAGCTGGATACCGTGCATCAGTGGTTTACCTTATCCCTGAAAATAAAAACGCGCGCTCCAGTTTCCCGGAACGCGCGTCATTTTACAACGCCAGGCTGGAATTACTCAGCAGCTGGTGCGGCTGGTGCTTCGCCTTCGACTGCTTCAGCCGTGGTTTCTTCATCGGTTGCTGCGCCACGTGGCTTGGTGATGGTCGCGACTGCAGCGTCATTGCCATGCGCCAGTTGTACGAACTCGATGCCCTTGGCGATCTTGATCTCGGACAAGTGGATGGTCTGGCCGACTTCTGCATTGCCCAGATCGACTTCGATGAACTCTGGCAGGTCTTTCGCCAGGCAGCTGACATCGGCTTCGGTCAGGATGTGGGTGACGATACCGCCGCCCAGCTTCACGCCAGGGCCGACTTCTTCGTTGACGAAGTGCAGTGGCACCTTGACATGGATCTTCTCGGTGGCGCTCACGCGCTGGAAGTCGATGTGCTGGATGGTGTTGCGGACCGGGTGCATCTGGTAGTCACGCAGCAGGACGGATTCCTTCTTGCCTTCGAGGTCCAGGGTCAGGATGGATGCGTGGAACGCTTCGTGGCGGAACTGCAGGAACAGGGTCTTGTGGTCGAACTGCACGCTGACCGCATCCTTGCCGGCACCATAGATGACGCCCGGAACACTGCCGGCGCGACGGAGACGGCGGCTCGCACCCGTACCTTTGCCTTCGCGCTTGCTTGCTTGAATGATGATTTCCATTTTACTACTCCATAAAGTGCTGAAACGGCTCAGCGGGCACCTTGTTGGCGCATCGCTTCAGTCATTCCAGCTTTCTAAAACTGTTATCCGCGACCAGATAACAGGCTTGTGATCCGGCTGCTCGCGCAGCCCGATCGAAACTTTTTGCTATTCCATGAACAGCGAGCTGACCGAATCCTCGTTGCTGATGCGGCGCATGGTCTCGGCCATGAGTTCGGCGGTACTCAGCTGGCGGATCTTGCTGCAGCCGGCGGCATCGGCACGCAACGGGATGGTATTGGTGACGACCAGTTCATCCAGGTCGGAACCCGAGATGCGCTCGATGGCCGAGCCGGACAGCACCGGGTGCGTACAGTAAGCAACGACTTTCACCGCACCTTGCTCTTTCAACGCAGAGGCGGCTTCGCACAGCGTATTGGCGGTATCGACCATGTCATCCATGATGACGCAGGTGCGGCCGGCGACATCGCCGATGATGTTCATGACCTTGGCGACGTTCGGCTTCGGACGACGTTTGTCGATGATGGCCAAGTCGGAATTCAGTTGTTTTGCACAGGCACGGGCGCGAACCACGCCGCCGACATCGGGCGAGACGACGACCAGGTCATCGTAGTTACGTTTCCACAGGTCGCTCAGCAGGATCGGTGTCGCGTAGATGTTGTCGACCGGGATGTCGAAGAACCCCTGGATCTGGTCCGAGTGCAGGTCCATGGTCAGGACGCGATTGACGCCGACGCTAGTCAGCATGTTGGCGACCACCTTGGCGGTGATGGCGACACGGGCAGAGCGGGGGCGGCGATCCTGACGCGAATAACCGAAATAGGGGATGGCGGCGGTGATGCGGCCAGCGGAAGAGCGCCGCAGCGCATCGACCATGACCATGACTTCCATCAGGTTGTCATTGGTCGGCATGCAGGTGGACTGGAGCACGAAGACATCCTTGCCGCGCACATTGTCCATCAGCTCGACCATGACTTCACCGTCGCTGAAACGGTCGACCGTGGCGCGGCCGAGGCTGATGCCCAAGTGGCTGACGACTTCCTCAGCAAGCTTGGGGTTGGCAGTGCCAGTGAACACCATCATGTCGCCATTAGCCACAGCGAAGTCCCTTATCGTCAAAAAAATAAAAGCGTGTAAGGCTACACGCTTAACTTGTTCTGGCTGGGGAGGAAGGATTCGAACCTTCGCATGCCGGAATCAAAATCCGGTGCCTTAACCAGCTTGGCGACTCCCCAATTGTGTGTTGCGATTGCTTCAGTCCGCGAAGTCATAGAGTGGGTGCTGTTCCAGACCCTTGGCGAGAAATCCGACATATTGTTTCGGCAACTCGGCATATCTCGACTCCGCTTCGGCTTGTTGATCGAACGCTACGAACACAGACGCACCGGAACCGCTCATGCGTGCCTGACCGAATTTTTTCAAGAATTCAAGACTGGACGCCACGGCAGGATAACGCTGGCAGACCACGGGTTCGAGATCGTTGTGAAACAAGCCTTCCTGTTCTTTCCCGGAAGTGACCCCAGAAAAGGCCGCTATTGTGGTGGGAATCGTGTCCCTTGTCAATTCTTTGCTGGCAAAAATTTCGGCGGTCGAGACGTGCGCGTCCGGCGTCAATACGAGGTACCAGGCCGGGTCCAGCGAGACTGCCTGCAACAGTTCGCCGACGCCTTCGGCCCACGCATTGCGGCCGAAAATGAACACGGGCACATCGGCGCCCAACTTGAGGCCCAGATCCATCAGTGTCTGGCGCGGGAGATTGAGGTCCCATAAGCGGTTGAGCGCCAGCAGGACGGTCGCCGCGTCCGAGCTGCCGCCGCCGAGGCCGCCGCCCATGGGGATGTGCTTGTCGACAGCGATCTCGACACCTTGCCGGGTGCCGGTGTGCTGCTGCAGCAATCGGGCGGCCCGGATGCAGAGATCGTGCGCCTCGGGCACGCCGGGCACATCGTTGACGCGTCCAATCAGCCCGGTGCGATTGGGTTTGAGGTGGATGGTGTCGTAGCGATCCAGCAGACGGAACACCGATTGCAGAAGGTGATAACCATCGGCACGGCGCCCGGTGATGTGGAGAAAGAGGTTGACCTTGGCCGGCGCGGGGAAGGCCTGGAAACCAGCCATCATGGCATTGCCGCGGCCGGGCCGCCGAGTTGCCAGCGCTCGATGAGCAGCTTGAGGTTGACCTTGGGGCTCACCATCAGGATCTTGCTCGGAAGCTGGTGGTCGCCGGATTGCACATAGGCCTGATAGCGGATATCCCAGCCTGCCTGTTGCAGACGCAGCAGTTTGCCTTCTGCATCCCAGACGGCGAGTTCGATCGCATCCGGGCTGGGGCGGCCCAGCGCCCAATCCGGCAAACCGCGCATGGGCAGGGTCCAGCCCATGGTCTGTCGCGTCAAGGTCTCGGCGTCAGGGGCTGTATAGGATTTGCCGTCCCCATCGGTCAGCACCACGCCGCTGCGGGTACGTTCGATGTTGGCGACCTGGCCACCGAGCGGCGAGAAAAGCCCGATCTTGTCGCGATCCTCGGCATGCTGCCAGCGCGTCGCGCCAGAGAAGCCGCGCCCGTCGGTCTGGACGCCGATGCGACCTTCAATGTTGAAACGCTGGATATCGGCGAGGCTCGCCAAGTGACGCTGGTGGACTTCAGGCGAGCTGGCGGAGCGTTGCGGTGCAGGCTGTAAGCCGGCGCAACCGGTGAGCACAAGCATGACAGCCAGCCAATGCCAGCGTTGGATGGCTGTCATCATGGCTTATTGCTTGAATTTTTTGGTGGTGTTGATCAGCACTTCGTTCTCGGGATGCACCTTGAGCGCTTCTTCCCAGGTCTGCAGGGCTTCGGAATACTTGCCCTGTTTCCAGAGCACTTCGCCCAAGTGCGCGGCGATCTCGGGGTCGGTCTGCGCGGTGTAGGCGCGGCGCAGGTAATCCGCGGCGGCATCGAGCTTGCCCAAACGGTAATGGACCCACCCCATGCTGTCGAGGATATAGTGGTCATTCGGGCTCAAGGCCAGGGCTTTTTCGATCAGGCTGCGTGCTTCCTCCAGCTTGAGGTTGCGATCAGCCAGCGTGTAACCCAGCGCGTTGTAGGCTTGGGCGAAATCGGGCTTGAGCCGGATCAGCTTGCGCAGTTCGCGCTCCATCACGTCCAGTTTTTGCACGCGCTCCGCCGCCATGGCGTAGTCGTAGATCAGTTCCGGGCTGTTGGGCAGTGTGCTCACCGCATTCTCAAGCACGTTGTAGGCTTCGTCATAACGTTTAGCCTGCGTCAGCAGGTTGGCGCGGGTCTGGGCGACGATCGCCTGCTCTTCGCTCTGCAGGTCGGTCAGGCGGTCGAGCTGGGCGATGCCTGCGTCCGTGCCCTGTGTGCGGGCCATGACCGCAGCGGTGTTGAGCTGCGCGTCCAGATAGTGCTCGCCCGGCTGCACCTTGTCGTACATGGCGAGGGCCTTGTCATCCTTCTTCTGGCGTTCGGCGATCTGGCCGAGATAGAGATAGAGTTGGTCCGGATCCTTGAATCCTGCTTTTTCTGCCTGCAGGAAGTATTTCTCGGCATCGGCGAGTTCCATCGATTGCAGTGACAGCAAGCCGACGACGACCAGTACTTCAGGGTTGTTGTTGGAGGCCTGCACCAGCTTGATGAATTCGGTCTTGGCCGCCGCGAACTGCTTCTCGTTGACGAGCAGACGCGCATAGGTCAGGCGGACTTCAGACGCATTGGCGTGATGGGAGAGGAAATCCCGATAGAAGCCCATGGCGAGATCTGGCGACTGACGGTAGAGCACCTGGCCGTGCAAGATAGCGCTAGTCTCCCAGCCCGGGCGCAGCTTGTCGGCCTGGGCCAGTTCGCTGATCGCGAGATCGTCGTTACCCGCAGCCCAGGCGGTGTGCGCGATCGTGAAGTGAGCTTCCGGCAATTCGGGATATGGCTTGGCCAGTTCCTGCACCAGGGCCAGTACGGCCTGTTTGTCCTGCTGGTTGGCGAACAGGCCATTGAGGTAGAGGAAGCCGTTGGCACGGGTGTCTTCCTTCGCCAGAAGTTTTTGCAGATGAGGTTTGGCTTCCTGCAGGTTGCCGGTGGAGACCAGCATCTGCGTGGTGGCTTGTTGTGCCTCGATCGAGCTCGGGTCAAGCTCAGCCCACAAGGCCGTCGCCTGCAGCGCCACCTTGGGTTTATTGCCGTACACGGCCGCCTTGGCGGCGCGCTCTGCGAGACGCGGATCGCGGCTCGATTTGGCGAGATCGAGGAAGATGCTGCTGGCGAGCCCGGGGTCGCCGCGCTGGCCGGCAACCTCGCCCACCAGATATTTATAGACGAATTCGCTGCTGAGTTGGGCCTGCATGCCTGCGCTGGTTGCCGGGCTCTGCGGGGTGGCTTTGGTGTCCTCGGCGCTAGCTGAAGCGGCTACGATAGTGAGCGCAGCGGCGACGACAGCACGACGCAGAGAGATGGGGTTAGGCATATTCAGAATGTTCTCGATACAGATGTAGGGATTTATGGATAGTGCGGCGGTTATCCAGTCATAGCTTAGTCCGTGACACCGGATGCAAGTTCATCCATAATTAAGTCTGACTATAGCTTTTTGCATAGATCTTTGCCAAGTAGAACTTTCCGCACGGAAAGCGTCTCAAAGCAGGGCGAAAACAAGCGCTTGACACCAGTCAGGCGTTTTTTTAATTAACTGATACCCATCCAAATATGACGACTATAACCGTTGAGGCGAGCGAACTAACCCGCATCTATGGTGGCCGCAAAGCAGTTAGCGAAGTAAGTTTCAATCTGAACAAGGGCGAAGTCCTTGGCTTCCTTGGCCCGAACGGCGCCGGCAAATCCACCACCATGAAGATGATCACCGGCAATCTGGCCCCCAGTTCCGGTTCGGTCAAGATCTGCGGTATCGATATGATCGAGAATCCGCGCGAAGCGAAGGCCTTGATCGGCTATCTGCCGGAACAGCCGCCGCTGTATCGCGAGATGACTGTGGACGAGTTCCTCACCATCGCCGCCCGCTTGCATCGCGTCAGCCCGCGTCAGATCAAGCGCGCCGTCGATCTGGCCAAGGAGCGTTGCGGCCTGACCGAAATGAGCAAGCGCCTCATCGAGAACCTGTCCAAGGGATATCAGCAGCGCGTCGGTATCGCGCAGGCCATCATCCACAATCCGATGGTCGTCATCCTGGATGAACCAACGGTCGGTCTCGATCCGATCCAGATCCGCGACATCCGGGCTCTGATCAAGGAGCTGGGTGGTGCCTACAGCGTCATCCTGTCCACACACATCCTGCCTGAGGTCGAAATGGTCTGCGACCACGTGCAGATCATCCACAAAGGCCAGTTGGTATTCAACGGTTCCATCGATGTGTTGAAGCAGCAACGTCAAGGCAACAAGCTCCTGGTCGGCCTCAGTCATCCGCCGGCCGAAGCGGAACTGCTCAAGGTGCCGGGCATCATCGGCGTCGAAACCTTGCCCAATGGCTTGTTGCGCATCCAGCATGGCGAAGGCAAAACGCCGGCGGAAGCCCTGGTGCAGGCGGCAGTCGCCAACCAGTGGGGGCTGCATCAGATCAATCCCGACCAGACCAGTCTCGAGGACGTGTTCGTCCAGCTGACTTATCTAGAACAAGCGGCCTAGGCCGTCTACAGGTGTGCCATCATGATTTTGAATATTGCTAGAAAAGAGCTCCGAAGCGTATTCGCTTCGCCCATGGGCTGGGTCATCCTGGCGCTGGTGACCTTCGCTTTCGGTCTTTATTTCTCGACCGCCGTCGGCCAGTATTTCGACGTGATGTCCGGGGCCATCCGCCCGGCCGAGCGCGTTGGGGTGACCGTGTTCGTTGGCCAGAGCGTCTACGGCCTGGCTTCCTTCGTCATGCTGTTCGCCGTGCCGCTGCTGACCATGCGCCTGATCAGCGAGGAACGCCGTAACCAGACCCTGCCGTTCCTCATCAGCGCGCCGCTGTCGATCATCGAGATCGTGGTCGGCAAGTTCGTCGGGCTGTTGCTGTTCCTGACCATCCTCGTCCTGTATCTGTCGATGATGCTGTCGACACTGAATATCTGGGCCGATATCGATTTCGGCTTCATCATCGCCAACTCCATCGGCCTCTGGCTGCTGACCGCGGCATTCGCTTCACTGGGCTTGTATTTCTCCAGCCTGACCCAGCAACCGGTGATCGCGGCGATCCTGAGTTTCGTTGCCTTGTTCATGCTGATGATCCTGGACCGTTTCCTCGCTGCCGACCCCACCAACACCGTCAACTACCTGTCGCTGGTGCAGCACTTCCAGTCGTTCTCGCGTGGTCTGATCGATACCCGCGACATCGCGTATTTCGCCTTGTTCATCCTGACTTTCCTGACTTTAACCGTGCGTCGTCTCGATGCTGACCGCCTGCGCGGATAACGAGTAACAATCTATGAAGATCAATCGCAAACTACGCCTGCAACTGTTCGTCCAGAATAGCTTCTTTGTCGTGCTGTTCATGGTGCTGGTCTCGCTGGTCGCCTACCTGACCTATCAATACCACTACTCGCGCGACATCACCCAGGCCAACCGCAACACCCTGACCGAGGGCAGCAAGAACGTACTGAAGCAGATGCCCGAGCCGATCACCATGACGGTGTTCGCGTCCAAGGACAACACGGCCAATGGCGAGACTTTCCG
>CAMLMA010000059.1 GCA_946481065.1 uncultured Nitrosomonadales bacterium | reverse complement strand
GCAGCAGTATCCATTCAAAGAACTAGAACAAGCCGTCCAGCAGACTTGGGAACAAAACCAATCCTTCGTCGCCAAGCCCGATTCAGACAAGCCGAAGTACTACTGCCTGTCCATGTTCCCCTACCCCAGCGGCAAGCTGCACATGG
Organism: uncultured Nitrosomonadales bacterium; assembly: GCA_946481065.1. The sequence continues at coordinate 11,049 of CAMLMA010000059.1, read as the reverse complement.
GGCACGTGCGCAACTACACCATCGGTGACGTGCTGACGCGCTACCACCGCATGAAGGGCTACAACGTGCTGCAGCCCATGGGCTGGGATGCTTTCGGCCTGCCGGCCGAGAACGCGGCGATCCAGAACAAGGTACCGCCGGCGAAGTGGACCTACGACAACATCGCCTACATGAAGAAGCAGCTGAAGTCGTTAGGCTTCGCCATCGACTGGAGCCGCGAACTCGCGACTTGTCAGCCCGAGTATTACAAGTGGAACCAGTGGCTGTTCCTGCGCATGCTGGAAAAAGGCATCGCCTACAAGAAGACCCAGGCCGTGAACTGGGACCCGGTCGACCAGACCGTGCTCGCCAACGAGCAGGTGATCGACGGCCGCGGCTGGCGCACCGGCGCGCTGGTGGAGAAACGCGAGATCCCCGGCTACTACCTCAACATCACCGGTTACGCGCAACAACTGCTGGACGACCTGGACAAATTGCCGGGCTGGCCCGAGCGCGTCAAGACCATGCAGGCCAACTGGATCGGCAAGAGCGTGGGCGTGCGTTTCGCCTTCACCCATGACATCAAGGACACGAGCGGCCAATTGATCGACGACGGCAAGCTGTGGGTATTCACCACACGCGCCGACACCATCATGGGCGTGACCTTCTGCGCCGTGGCCGCCGAACATCCGCTGGCGACGCTAGCCGCGAGCTCGAATCCCGCCCTCGCCGCCTTCATCGAGAAGTGCAAGCAAGGCTCGGTGATGGAAGCCGACATGGCGACCATGGAAAAAGAAGGCATGGATACCGGCCTCACCGTCGTCCATCCGTTGACTGGCGAACAGGTGCCGGTCTGGGTCGGCAACTATGTGCTCATGACCTACGGCGAAGGCGCCGTCATGGCCGTGCCGGCACACGATGAACGCGATTTCGAATTCGCCAAGAAGTACAGCCTGCCGATCAAGCAGAGCATCGCCATCGAAGGCGAAGAGTTCTCACTGGCTGGTTGGCAGGAATGGTATGGCGACAAGACCCGTGGCACCTGCACGCATTCCGGCAAGTATGACGGCCTCGCTTACGAAGCCGCAGTCGATGCCATTGCCGCCGACCTCAAGGCCAAGGACCTTGGCGACAAGCAGATCAACTGGCGTCTACGCGACTGGGGTATCTCGCGCCAGCGCTACTGGGGCTGCCCGATCCCGATCATTCATTGCGAGAGCTGTGGCGACGTGCCGGTGCCGGACGACCAGCTGCCGGTGAAGCTGCCGGAAGACTGCGTGCCCGATGGCTCCGGCAACCCGCTGCACAAGCGTGCCGATTTCATCGACTGTACCTGCCCCAAGTGCGGCGCGCCGGCCAAGCGCGAGACCGACACCATGGATACCTTCGTCGATTCCAGCTGGTACTACGCGCGCTATGCCAGCGGTTTTAGCGACAAATGCATGGTCGACGAGCAGACCAACCACTGGATGCCGGTCGACCAGTACATCGGCGGCATCGAGCACGCCATCCTGCATCTCCTGTATTCACGCTTCTGGACCAAGGTCATGCGCGACCTCGGGCTGGTCAATTACGATGAACCGTTCGCCAACCTGCTGACGCAGGGCATGGTGCTCAACCATATCTTCTCGCGCCGCACCGATAAGGGCGGTATCGAATACTTCGCGCCGGAAGAGGTCGAGCTGGTGCATGACGAGCATGGCAAGGTCACCGGCGCCAAGGCGCTCAAAGACGGTCTACCGGTGGACTTCCAGGGCATGGGCACCATGTCCAAATCCAAACGCAACGGCGTCGACCCCCAATCGCTGATCGAGCAATACGGCGCAGATACCGCTCGCCTGTTCATGATGTTCGCGGCACCGCCGGAGCAAACGCTGGAGTGGTCGGATAGCGGCGTCGAGGGTTCGCACCGATTCCTGAGACGCGTCTGGTCATTCGGCCATGTACTCTCGAATGAAGCGTCCATTGATATGCCGGCCAAGCTCGGAGGTAGCCTCGCCAACGCCCGTCGCGAGATCCACGCCACCCTCAAGCAAGCCAATTACGACCTTGCACGCCAGCAATTCAATACCGTCGCCTCGGCCGCGATGAAGATGCTGAACACACTGGAAAAACTGCTCAAGGACGCGGAACCCGGCTGGCAGGCTGTCGCCCAGGAAGGCTTCAGCATCCTGCTGCGCCTGCTGTCGCCGATCTGCCCGCACATCACGCAGGCGCTCTGGAAGGAACTTGGCTACGAAAATGAGGGCAGCGGCGACATCCTCGCCGCCAACTGGCCTGAACCGCTGGAAGCTGCCCTGGTGCAGGACGAGATCGAGCTCGTGGTGCAGGTCAACGGCAAGCTGCGCGGCAGTATCACTGTCGCCCGCACGTTAGAGAAAGCGGCTATCGAACAGCACGCGGTCAGCCAGCCCTTCGTGCAAAAATTTATCGAAGAAGGTGCGACTGTGCGTAAAATCATCGTGGTACCGAACAAACTCGTCAATATCGTCGTGGGATAAGCCAATGTCCGTGAAGCGTCTACTGCACATCACCCTGCTTTTGAGCCTGCTGGCGCTGACCGCCTGCGGCTTCCAGATGCGAGGCTATGCAGACCTGTCGTTCCGCAAGCTCTACATCAACGGCAATATCTCCATCTCCAAGGACCTGAAGAAATCGCTGGCGGTGAACGGCGTTGAAGTCGTCACCGAGAAGGAAGACGCCGAGTTGATGATGGATCTCATGAACGAGGTCAGCGAGAAACGCATCCTGTCGTTGAGCGGTACCGGTGTGGTCCGCGAATTCGACCTGATCTACAAGGTGACTTATCGCATCAAGCAGCCGGATGAAGACCTCTGGGGCGAGCCCAAGACCATCGAGACGCGTCGCGATTTCTCGTACAGCGACCGTGAAGTCCTTGCGACCGGTTACGAAGAACAGCGCCTGAACGCCGAGATGCGCCAGGAAACCACGCAGCAGCTGGTACGCAGTCTGGTGGCCTACAAGGTCACCAAGAAGTAAACCAGCCGTGCGCCTGCAACAGTCGCAGCTTCAGCAGCACCTAGCCAAGGAATTACGTCCACTCTATGTCCTGATGGGCGACGAACCGCTGGCACAGCGCGAATGTCTGGATGCCATCCGCGCTGCCGCGCGCCAACAGGGGTATGACGAACGCACTAGCCTGATCGTCGAGCGCAATTTCAACTGGCAACAGATCGCGGCTTTCGGTCAGGCGATCTCCCTGTTCTCCAGCCGCCGCATCCTTGAACTGAACATCCCCTCGGGCAAGCCAGGCACCGACGGCAGCAAGGCCTTGCAGGCATTGGCCGAGCAGCCCATGGCCGATACCGTAGTCATCGTTATCCTGCCCAAGCTCGACCGTGACGGCAAGAACAGCGCCTGGTATGCCGCACTCGAATCCGCCGGCGTCTCGCTGGCCTTGCTCGACGTGCCAGCCGACCAGCTTCCACGCTGGATCAGCGATAGGCTCGCTGTGCAGGGTCAGCACACCGATGCCGATACACTGGCGTTTCTGGCGCATCAGGTCGAAGGCAATCTGCTGGCGGCCCATCAGGAGATCCAGAAACTCGGTCTGCTCTACCCGCAAGGCGCGCTTGACGGTCAGGCTGTGCGCGAAGCCGTGCTCAATGTCTCGCGCTACGATGCCTTCCAGCTCGGCGATGCAGTGCTGGCGGGCGATGCCGAACGTACAATACGTATCCTGCAAGGGCTGAAGGACGAAGGCGCCCAACCAGTGGCCGTGATGAACCCGCTTTCCTGGGTGATTCGACCGCTGGCCAGGATCAAGCAGGCCGAGGCCAATGGCGAGAACTTGGCAAATGTCATGCAACAGGCGAGAATCTACGGCGACCGTCAGGCGCTGGTACGACGCGCCATCAGCCGACTGAGCCTGAAACAGCTGCTGGCGGCCCAAGCCAAGCTGTCAGAGATCGACCGTACCGCCAAGGGGCTGCTGCAAGGGGACGCCTGGCTCGAGATCTCGCGACTGTGCTTCGGCCTCGCCAGGATACAGAAACGCTCACGTTAATCGCGCTGGTAACAGCGCCAGATAAAAAGACACGCTATGGATATCAAGCAATACATGGAAGGCCTGGGCCAGCAAGCCCGACTGGCATCGCGCGCGATGGCCAAGGCCAATGCCAACACCAAGAATCTGGCGTTGCTGACAATCGCCAAGGCGATTCGCCGCGACCAGGCGCAACTACTCGCCGCCAACCAGGCCGACCTCGAAGCGGCACGCAAGAACGGGCTGGAGCCAGCGATGCTCGATCGTCTGACCTTGAGCGAAAAATCCATCGCGACCATGGCTGAAGGCCTGGAGCAGATCGCCAGCCTGCCTGACCCGATCGGCGAGATGAGCGATTTCAAATACCGTCCTTCCGGCATCCAGGTCGGCCGCATGCGCGTGCCGCTGGGCGTCATCGGCATCATCTACGAAGCACGTCCGAACGTGACGGTAGATGCTGCCGGGCTGTGCATCAAATCCGGCAATGCGGCCATCCTGCGCGGCGGTTCCGAAGCCATCCAGTGCAATCGTGCGCTGGCCGCGCTGGTGGACGAAGGCCTGACTGCGGCTGGCCTGCCACACACGGCGGTGCAGGTCGTCGAGACCACCGATCGTGCCGCCGTGGGCGAGCTCATCACCATGAAACATTATGTCGACGTCATCGTGCCACGCGGCGGCAAGGGCCTGATCGAGCGTATCTCGAACGAGGCGCGCATCCCGGTCATCAAGCATCTGGACGGCAATTGCCACATCTATGTCGATGACGATGCCGACATGGCTAAAGCGCTGCCGATCCTGGAGAACTCCAAGACCCAGCGGCTCGGCACCTGCAATACCGCGGAATCCCTGCTGGTCGCGCGCAGCATCGCAGCGGACGCATTACCGAAACTCGCATCCATGCTGTTGGCCAAAGGCGTGGAGATCCGCGGCTGCGCCGAAACGCAGGCCCTGGTGAAGGAAGCCAAGGCGGCGACGGACGAGGACTATTACACCGAATACCTGGATGCCATCATCTCGGTCAAGGTGGTGAGCGGCGTCGACGAGGCCATCGCCCACATCAACCAGTATTCCTCGCAGCACACCGAGGCCATCGTCACCGAGAACTACACCAAGGCAAGGCAGTTCCTGCGCGAGGTGGACTCGAGCTCGGTCATGGTCAACGCCTCGACGCGCTTCGCCGATGGTTTCGAATACGGGCTTGGCGCCGAGATCGGCATCTCCACCGACAAACTGCATGCGCGTGGCCCGGTCGGCCTTGAGGGACTGACGTCCCTGAAATATGTGGTACTGGGTAACGGTGAGGTCCGCAGCTAGGCGCTTGTCTATGCGGCTACGCGAGCAAATGGCTGCGTTGCGCGGTGCTCGCACACGCGCCTATCCCTCTGATATGTCTCGCATCCTGCGCGCCGTGCACCTTGCGCTTTGCCCCGCTCGCTCGCGTATCCGGAACCTCACAACGTGAACGCCATCGGCATCCTCGGCGGCACCTTCGATCCGATCCACTTCGGTCATCTGCGCATGGCGCAGGAACTGGCCGAGGCCGTGCATCTGGACGAGGTCTTGTTCGTGCCTGCGGCGATCCCGCCGCATCGCCAGCAACCGGCGACTTCCGCGCAACATCGTGCAGCCATGGTCGCGATCGCGATCCAGGACAACCCGCGGTTCCGGCTGGACATGCGCGAGCTATTGCGTGAAGGCGCTTCCTACACCATCGACACCCTGCAATCACTACGCCTGGAGCTGGGGGAAGAGACTTCGATCAGCCTGCTGCTGGGCAGCGACGCCTTCCTTGGCCTGCCAGGCTGGCATCACTGGCAGGAGCTGCTCGACCTGGCGCATATCGTGGTTGCCTACCGCCCCACCGCGCCGCTGGCCCAGGAGAAGATGGAGAAGATGCATCCCCAGCTACAGGCACTTTGCAAGGAGCGGTTGACTGCGGATGCGCAGGCCTTGACGCAGATGCGCGCCGGACATCTCTTCATGCAGCACATCACTCCGCTGGACATCTCGGCTACCCATATCCGCGGGTGTTTCCGAGCCGCCGAAAGTCCGCGTTACCTGTTGCCGGATAGCGTCATCGATTACATCGTGAAAGAGAAGCTCTACAGCTGATCGAGTTGCAGGTAGGTCGCCGCCAGGCGGAAATCCGCAGTACCCAGGGTCGGCACGATACCGAGGCATGGCGCGGGGATGCGCTGCCGCAGTGCGGCGATATTGTCATCAAGCACGGCCATCTCGGGATCGATACAATTGGCGACCCAGCCAGCGAGTGTCAGCCCGCGCACCTCGATCGCCTCCAGCGTCAGCAGCGTATGGTTGATGCAACCCAGCCGCATACCGACCACCAGCACCACCGGCAGACCGAGCGCCTGGGCCAGATCGGCGGTATCGAGTTCGGCGCCGAGCGGCACACGGAAGCCGCCCACCCCTTCCACCATGACGCGATCAACCTCTCCCTGCAAGGTCTTGCAGGCCCGCTGGATCACTGGCAGTTCGATACTGACCCCTGCCTTATCGGCGGCGATATGCGGCGCGATCGGTGGCGCGAAGGCATAAGGATTGATGAGATCGAGATCGACCTCGACGTTGCTGGCCGCCACCAGCTGCACGACATCCTCGGACAACAGGCGTCCATCCTGCCAAGTACAGCCCGCTGCGACCGGTTTCATCCCGACGCTGCGCAAGCCGCGTTGCGCGAACCCATGGACCAGCGCACTGGTGATGAGCGTCTTGCCGACGCCGGTATCGGTACCAGCGATGAAGTAGGCGCTACTCATTGTCGGCTCCGGAACGTCACAGGGGCGAGGCCGTCCGGCAAGTCCGCCTTGGGTTCGGGTTTCCAGGCATGTCCATAGACCACTTCGTAGGTCGCCGGCAGCTTGCCTTCGCTGCGGAATCGTTCGTAGGCGGCCGTCAGCTTTTCCAGGAAGCCCCGGCCCAGTAAACCGCGATGTCGGCCCTGAGCGGCATTGTGCGCACCGATGGCCTTGAGATCGCGCATCACGCCCATGACATCGTCGTAGGTGAGCACGAAGTGTTCGACATCGAGTACTGGCGCGCTGAAGCCGGCGCGTACGAGCGCATCGCCGATGTCGTGCATGTCGATGAAACGGCTGACATGCACGTGTCCGGCATCCACACTGGCGGCAGCACGCAACTCTTTCAACGTATCCGGGCCAAAGGTGCTGAACATCACCAGCCCGCCGGCACGCAGGCTGCGATGCATCTCGCCAAAGGCGCGGTCGAGGTCGTTGCACCACTGGATCGCGAGATTGGACCAGATCAGATCGAGACTCTGACCCGCCAGCGGCAGGTGTTCGATGTCGGCACAGATACCCGTGCGGGATGAGCGACCGAACAGGCGCTGTATCAGCGAGCGACTGGCAAGGGTCTTTTTCAACATGCCCATGGCGATATCGAGCGACAGTACATCCGCTGCCGGGAAACGTTGGCTGAGCAGTTCGCTACCGTGGCCGGTGCCACAACCCGCATCGAGAACACACTGCGGCTGCAGCTTGATGAGTTCGAGCCGCTCGAACATGCGCTGACGCACTTCTGTCTGCAAGACCGCAGCGGCATCGTAAGTGCCGGCGGCACGGTCGAATGAGGCACGTACGCGCGCCTTGTCGAGTTGGTAGTTATCGTTCATGCGTTCATCCGGCATGATCTGGCTCTAGGAACTGCACCAGCGCCTCGATGCATTGTTCCGGATGCGACAGGAACGGCGCATGTGAGGCGCCGGCCAGCACGCGCAACCGACCGAATGGCAAGTGCTGCGCCAGCCAGTGTGCAGCCTGCAAAGGCGCCAGCGTATCGCGGTCGCCATGCATGAGTAGTACCGGCTTGCGCAGATCGGGGATCTCTTCGCGCAGGTCGTTCTCGAGCAGGATGCGCAAGGCCTTTTGCAGCGAACCTGTGGTCGGGACCGGCCGTTCGGCGAAACTCGCGCGCAGCTGCTTGATGGTGGCGCGCGAATCGCTGGCACCCATGCACTGCAGGGTGAGGAACTTGATCAGTGTGTTCTGGTAGTCCTGGCTCACTTGCGTGGCGAAATCCTGGAACACCTTGGCGTCGATACCGTGAGTCCATGCTACAGGCTTGTCCATCGCGCCGACATCGCCAGCCGGGCTGTTGACGAATCGCGGCGTACTGCCGATCAGGGCCATGCGCCGCACCTGCTCCGGATGGCTGAGCGCGATGCGCATCGCCACCAACCCACCCAGCGACCAACCGCAAACATCGGCGTTGGGCGGCATCTGCTCGGCGACCTTTTCCGCGACCGCATGCAGGTGTCCGGGCTCGATCGGCTGGCTGAAACCCATGCCCGGAAGATCGATCATATGCAGGTTGAAATGGCGGGAGAGTCTCTTCACCAGCGGTTGCCAGACGCCACTATGCATGCCCCAGCCATGGATCATGACCAGGGGGCGGCCGCTACCGATGGTCTCGATATGCAAGCTCATGCCAGCAACACCTGCTCTGCCTCATGCAAAGCCTCCACCAGCCGCAGGATTTCCGCTTCGCTGTGAGCGGCGGATAAGGAGATCCGCAAGCGTGCGGTGCCCTTGGGTACGGTCGGCGGACGGATCGCCGGCACCAGCATGCCTTGTGTCAGCAACCACTCACTTATCCGGACAGCTTCTTCGTTGCTGCCCACCAGCAATGGCTGGATCGCCGTATCGGAAGGCATCAGTTGCCAGCGGTCGAGCTTGAGTCGTGTCTTCAAGAGACGGATCAGCTGCTGCAGATGGGCGTGACGCGCAGGATCATCTCGCATCACCTGCAGCGCCGCCAGCAGGGCGGCAGAGAGGATCGCGGGGCTGGCGGTGGTATAGATGTAGGGCCGGCATTGCTGCACGAGATAATCGATCAGCACCGTTTCGCCGGCGACGAACGCTCCTGCCACTCCGGCCGCCTTGCCCAGTGTCGCCATGTAGATGATACGCGGCGAACTGACCGCGAAATGATCGAGGATCCCTGCGCCCTGTTCGCCCAGCACGCCAAAACCGTGCGCATCGTCCAGCAACAGGTAGGCGTCATGACGCTCGCACAAGGCCAGTAGTTGCGGCACCGGGGCCACATCGCCGTCCATGCTGAACACCGCGTCTGCGACCACGAGCTTGCGCTTGGCCTTGGACTGCGCCAGCAGGTTTTCCAGGGCAGCGAGATCGTTATGTGCATAGCGATGCAGGGTTGCGCGCGCGAGCACTGCGGCATCGTTGAGCGAGGCATGGTTGAGCTTGTCGGCGAAGATCGCGTCATCCCTGCCCATCAGGGCGCTGACCACCCCGAGATTGGCCATATAGCCAGTGGAGAATAGCAGGGCCGCAGGCAAGCCGACGAATGTCGCCAGCGCCTGCTCCAGCGTCTCGTGCAACTCATGATGGCCGGTGATGAGATGCGAGGCACCGGCACCGACCCCCACGCTATCGACTGCGGCCTTGATGGCATCGGCCAGCGCTGGATGGCTGGCGAGCCCAAGATAGTCGTTACTGCAAAAGGACAGCACCGCTTCGCCGTCGCAGGTGATGGCGGTCCCCTGAGGCCCTTGCAGCAGACGCCGGCGCCGGGTCAATCCGGCGCTCGCGCGTGCATCCAGCTCAGCCTGCAGCTCGGAATACAAGCGCTGCGACATTAAATCGCTTTGATGCCCAGCTTGGCAAAGAGCGCCTTGTCTGCCTCGGCTTCCGGGTTACCCGTGGTCAACAGCTTTTCGCCGTAGAAGATGGAGTTGGCGCCGGCAAGGAAACACAGGGCCTGGATGCCTTCATGCATGCTCTGACGGCCCGCGGACAAGCGCACATAGCTGGTTGGCATGGTGATGCGTGCAGCTGCGATGGTACGCACGAATTCCATCGGGTCGAGCTCATCCGTGCCATGCAGCGGCGTGCCCTCGACTTGCGTCAGGAGATTGATGGGGACGCTCTCCGGCGGGCGCTCCATGTTGGCCAGTTGTGCCAGCAGCCCCGCACGCTGGTTGCGCGATTCACCCATACCGATGATGCCGCCGCAGCAGACGTTGATATCGACGTTGCGTACGCGCTCCAGCGTCTCCAGACGGTCCTGGTAAGTACGCGTGCTGATGACGTCGCCGTAGAACTCTGGCGCGGTGTCGAGGTTATGGTTGTAGTAATCGAGGCCAGCGTCCTTCAGTTGCTCGGCCTGGCCTTCCTTCAGCATGCCCAGCGTGGCGCAACTCTCGAGCCCCAGCGCCTTCACTGCCTTGATCATTTCCAGCACGGGTTCCAGGTCGCGCTGTTTAGGTCCGCGCCAGGCGGCACCCATGCAGAAGCGGCTGGCGCCGTTCTCCTTGGCGGTCTTGGCCGCGGCCACCACGTCCTCCAGCGCCATCAAGGGCTCGTTCTCGACATCGGTATGGTAGCGGGCGGCCTGCGGACAGTAGCCGCAATCCTCGGAACAGCCACCGGTCTTGATCGACAGCAGCGTGCTGACCTGAACGGCATTGGGGTCGAAATGCTCACGATGTACGCTTTGCGCGCGGTGCATGAGGTCGCTGAACGGCAATTCGAACAGGGCGACGATCTCGTCCACGGCCCAGCGGTTCACGGTGGGTGTCTGGCAGCTGCCCTGTTGCAGGCTGCGTGTATCGATCACGGCTTCTAACATGGTGTCTCCTCTTATTCCATTTCTACTTGCATGTCTTGCCAGGGTTCCTTCTTGGCACGCAGGATATCGCGGATTCCTAAAGGCACGACGACCAGGATGCTGACGATCCAGACGATCAGCCAGAAATTGAACCAGCCTCCCGCCGCCTTGGACATCTGCGAGCTGAAGTTCAGCAAGACCACCAGCGATCCGACCAGGCCATAGAAGCGATGCCCGGCTTTCGTCAGATAGGCCTGTACGCGGGGGTTGGGATGGCAGGCGACCGCGCAATACGCGAAGATCGAAGCTGCGATCCACAGCAACATCGGAATGATGGCAGGCATTAGAATGACAGCCAGGCTGGAAAAGAAAGCAAAACTCTGCGCCGAGCGCATCTGCTGTCTTGCGGTGATCAGCTTGGAAGCCATGACGGAACCCTTTGAAAATTTGCATGAATT
>CAMLMA010000058.1 GCA_946481065.1 uncultured Nitrosomonadales bacterium | reverse complement strand
CAGGCCATCGTCCGCCTGGATGGCACGGCCTCGATCTGCGAGTTCGACAGTTACCGCCTGTCGCACAACTTTGGCGACACACTGACGCGCCAGGCCGAACACTACCATCGCAAGGTCCACGCACAGCCGGAACACGGCCACGACGGCGAAGGCATCGCCAATCCTCATGAGCGTGTCAGTTTCAAGCATGAGATCACAGTCGCCGATCTCGCAACGGATACCTATCGCAAGAGCCTTTTCTGTGACAGTTGGCTCATGCCGGAAGGCGAGGCGATCCGCCCCAACTATCGCAAGCCGGTCATCGGCAAGGCTGTCGATTTCAAGGCGGCGCTGCGTGGCGGTGAGATCCACAAGAAGATCGCCATCGATGATGCGGCGCTGGTCGTCACCTACGGTTTCACTCGCCCGCCTGCCGGCAGTTTCCGAGTCGAGATCAATCTCGCCATGCCCAGTTGCGATGGTCCGGCAGGGCGCTTCCGCATCGGTGACAACATCCCTGGCGGTTTTGGCCAGACCTTCAAGTTCGGCGGGCTGAAAAACATCTTGCTGGAAGACGAGGTGCTGGGTGGGGCGATCCAGCTCTCGTGTTCCGTGCCTTGTGCGTTCAGCAGCCAGCCCCATTTCTCGGTATCCCAGTCGGAAGCCGGTTTCGAGAAGATCATGCAGGCGGTCACGCTGGAGCTGATCTGGTCGGGCGACATGCTGTCAGATCGCATAGAGATCAAGATAGAAATAATGTAAACAAAAGCTTACGAATTAAATATAAAGCGAATTATTGATGAAAACACTGCTCGGTATCGATGTTGGAGGCACCAATCTGCGTATCGGCGTGGTCAAGGGTAACCATGTCGTGCACGAGCATCGGGCCCAGGTTGATTTCAGCAAGCTGTGCAAGACCCATGCGCCGGATATGGCCTGGCAGGCGATCGTATCCAGCATGCACGCTGGCGTAGCAGAAGTGCTGGCGCGTTACCCTGAAGTCTCGGCGGTCGGCATCGGGTTCCCGGGGTTCATTGACCCGGTCGCCGGTGTGCTGACGCAATCGCCGAATCTGCCAGGCTTGCGCGATGTCGATCTGGCCGGCGATCTCACGCGCGCCATCGGTTTGCCGGTCATCGTCGAGAACGATGCGGCGGCAGCGGCCTTTGGCGAATACCGCCTGCATCCGGTCGACAGCGATCACCTGATCTACGTCGGTCTGGGGACCGGCATCGGCGGCGGACTGATCTATGCTGACCGCATCTTTGAGGGTCAGCACGGCATGTCGATGGAGATCGGGCATCTGACGATCGAGCCGGATGGTCGGCCATGCGGTTGCGGTAACCGCGGCTGCATGGAGCAATATGCCTCAGCGACTGGCGTGGCGACGACATACCGACTGGCGACCGATAGCGAGAAAACCGCGCAGGAGATCGCGGCGCTAGCCAAGAGCGGTGATCGGCATGCCCGTTATGCCTTTGAATTGGCGGGCACCTGTCTCGGCCAGGGGCTGGCCCATATCGTCAAGGTCGTCGACGTCGGCCATGTGTTGATCGGTGGCGGCATGCGCGAAGCATGGCCGTTGATGCAGGCAACTTTCGAACGCCGTTTCCAGCGCGATCTGATCCCGGCGCTGCGCAGCCGGGTCACGGTGACCCTATCCGCAAGCGGCGATCAGGCAGGCATGATCGGCGCGGCCTTGCTGGCCGGCGTGCGATCCGGCATCTGAGCGATCAGCTGGCAGGCCACGGCGCTGAGGTAAGGCAGGGATTGCAGGCTCAGCATGGCCACCCACAATTGCGCGTCGATGTTGTTCAGGCCGCGCGAGAACAACATGGCCAGGCTGCAGATGATCAAGCCGAGCAGCAGCAGGAACTCCTCACGGATCGGTTCCAGCAGTTGCCTTAATCCTCCATTCGCGCTCTTGCCTTTGGCTGTCGGCTTGAACACGCCTTCTTTCTGCACGATCCCCTGCATCACGCCGCGCGCGATGGCGTGCGACAGGCCCAGGCTGGCGAGCGAGGCACCGAAGATATCGGACCAGCCACAATGCATGGTCTTGCGGTAGAGCACCGGCCCCAGCGCAGCCTTGATCACCAGAAAACAGATGATAGGCGTGAGCATGATGGAGACAGGCAGGCTGAACGACTTGGGAAAAGCCAGCATGGCCAGCGTCCAGCCGATCGAACCCAGCGTGAAGACGAGTTGCAGGGCATCGCCCAGCCAGCCGAACCAGCCGGTCAGGAAGTGGTAACGCTGGCCGAAATCGAGGGTCGACCTGCCGAGCAGCCGGGGCAGGTGATGCTTCAATATCTGCATGGCGCCGAAGGCCCAGCGGAAACGCTGTGATTTCAATGCCTTGAAGTTGGTCGGCGTCAGGCCTCGACCAAAGGTCTCGTCGATATAACGCAGTTCATAGCCGCCTTCCAGCAGACGCAAGCCGAGCTCGGTGTCCTCGCAGATGCACCACTCCGACCAGCCGCCGATCTCGTCCAGCGATTGCCGGCGCACCAGCGTCATCGTGCCATGCTGGATCAGGGCGTTGCGCTCATGCCGATGGTGCATGCCGATGCGGAAGAAGCCTTCGAACTCCCAGTTGCACATGCGGCGGAAGAAGTTGTTCTCCCACTCTCGGTGAGCCTGCGGCGCTTGCACCACGGCGACCTGCGTATCCTTGAAATGCGGCACCAGCGCGCCCAGCCAGTCCTGGGTCACGACGTAATCGGCATCGACCACGCCGATGACTTCGGCACGCGGATCGGTCTGCGCCAGCGCGAAATTCAATGCGCCAGCCTTGAAGCCAGGCCAGGACGGCAGGTGGAAGAAGCGGAAATTGTCGGGCAGCTGCGCCATATAAGCCTCAACAGGCTTCCAGAGCGCCTCATCCTTGGTGTTATTGTCGATGACGATGACTTCGAAATGGCGGTACTGCAGGCGGTGCAGGCTTTCGATGGTGGCGATCACCATCGCCGGCGGCTCGTTGTAGCAGGCGAGGTGGATGGAGACGAACAGCTCTTGTTCCTCCGGCAAGGGCGTGGCACGGCGGAATGCGCGGTACCACAGCCCCTTGAACATGACTTCGCTGAATTCGACGCCATAGATCATCAGCACTGCCGAAGTCAGGCCCATGCCGATGATGAGACCGATCAGCACGACGAAGTCGCGCAGCCCATAGTAATAGTCGCCGGGCAGGTTCCAGGCGACCACCAGCGTGGTGATGCAGGCCTGGAGCAGCACGGCCAGCGAGAGCTGCGCCCCGGTGCCCCAGTGACGGAACCGGATCGCCGCCAGCAGGATGGGGAAGAAAGCGATGATCGAGGCCCAGCCAGCCTTGTCGATCCAGCGGGTATCCTTGGGAATGGCGCCATGCAAGTCATATTTGAGATGGCGCTCGGCATCGAACATACCCCAGTACGCACCGGCCCAGCCTTCGACGTTGACCTTCCACGGCTGGTCGATGGCTTCCATCAGGTAGTAGTCGTAATTCTGGTGGGCAGTACGCGCGAGGAATTCACGCACGAACCGCGCCTGATTGACCTGTGACGCCACGGCAGCGCCGATAGCCGGGCCTTTGCTCGGCCAGCCGATCTCGGTGATGACGATCTTCTTGCGCGGATAGGCGTCCATCAGTTCCTGGTAACGCTGCAGCGAGTAGTCGAGCGCCTTGTCGATGGGGATGCCTTCGTGATACGGCAACAGATGCACGGCGATGAAATCGACATGCTTCACCAGTTCAGGATTCTTCAGCCAGACATGCCAGGGCTCCGCCGTCGATACCGGAATGCTGACTTCCTCCCGCACATGGTCGAGGTAGCGGATCAATTGCGCCGGCGTGAGATCGGTGCGCAGCAGGACTTCGTTGCCGACGATGGCGCGATGGATGCGCGGGTAACTGCGGATCTTGGCGATCAGCGCGCTGACCTCGCGTTCGTTGTCAATATTGTCGCTGCTGAGCCAGGCTCCGGCCATGATCTGCATGCCGAGGTTGGAAGCCAGCGGGATGACTTCCGGGTTCTCCAGCGAACCATAGGTGCGGATACGGTCTGTATAGGGCTTGAGCAGCTTGAGGTCATCCAGCAGCTCGGCTGTGCTCGGGTATTTCTTGTCCAGAGGGCTCTGGCCGAGCTGGTAGCCGCTGTAGGCGAAACCATGCACGATGCGTGGCGCGTCGATCAGCGGCAGCGCGCGGTTGACTGCCCACCATAGCCCGAAATGGATCCCTGCGATGAGCAGCGCGAAGAAGAGTGGCTTGAAATAATCTCGGAAGAAGATACGCATGCGTGGATTCAGGCTTTCGGGTGAGCCCTGACAGGCAGCGCCGTCAGGACGAACAGGATGACGATGGCCAGCCAGCAGAAGGAGACGACGCTACCGATCTCGACCACTGTGCAGGCGATGGCGCTGGCGAGACCGATGAGCGCGATCACGAAGGTATAGCGTGATGCGGGTCTCGGCATGAGGCCAGCGCACCAGGTGAAAAAGCACAACTGCAGGGCCGGCAGCAGATACAGCACGAGCGGAAAATCGCGATAGCGACCGTCGCTCAGTTGCAGATAGTTGCTGACCAGGACTGCGTTGAGCAGAAAGATCAGGGTCAACTGATACGACAACACCCGTAACGGGGTTCGCGCCAGGATCAGTCGCGGCAGCAGCAGGCCGATGAACCAGCCGGAAACGGCGATGCTTCCGAGTGACAGCCATTCCACGAGATCACGGCTGGCGACGACGAGATATTCCAGCTGCAGCATGGCGAACCCCGCCGTGACGGCGCCCAGCGTCGCGGTAGCAATTAGCGCATGGCGACGTAGCCCGAGCATCCAGCCATAGACCAACCAGAGCAGGGCGCCGACAAGTGGCCAAGCCAATACCCCCCAGTCGTCGTGACGCTCGCGTACCGTACCGCTGAGCTCGAACTTCGGTTGCAGATCGGTTCCATACAGCCCCCAGTAACCACCGACCGCGCCTTCCAGGTCACGCTTCCAAGGTTGGTCGATGGCCTCGATCAGGTTGTAGTGCCAACCCTGAGCCGCGGCCAGCTGGAGGAACTCGCGGATATAGCGGGCTTCGTTCACCAGGCTCGGCGTGGAACCCTGGCGCTGACGGCCGACGCTGGGCCAGCCGGTCTCGCCGATGAATAGCGGTTTGCTGAAGATGGAAGCTAGCCGGAACATGACGTCATGGGTATGTTGCACGCCTTGCTCGATCGAGACCGGATGGTCTTCCCAGTAAGGCAGGATATGCACGGTCACATAATCGACCGCGCTTTCCAGCGACTTGTTCTTGATCCAGAACTCCCAGACATCGGCATAGGTGACCGGCACTTCCGTGCCTTGCTGGGCCCGCTCCAGGTAGACGCGCAACGCCTCAGGCGTGAGCTCACGGCGCAACAGGACTTCGTTGCCGACGATCAGGCCCTTGACTGTTTTGGATAACGATTGGCGAGTTCGATCGCCAGCGACAGTTCGCGGTCGTTCTTGCTGCTGACGCTGCCGATCCAGGCGCCCAGCAACACTTGCATGCCGAGCTTCTCGGCGGCTTCCGGTACATGGCTCAGGCCCTGGTCGACGGAATAGATGCGCACGCAATCGAAGCGCTCGGCAAGAATGGCGAGGTCGTGATCGATCTGCGCGGGGGCGATGACGGTATCGGCCTTGAACGGGGTCTGATCCTTTCCGTAATAGGGTGCATAGGACACACATTGCAATTTGCCATCAGGCGGCAGGGGCGGCGCGACGAGCGCGGCTGGGGTGTTCTGCTGCCAGAGCCAGAAACCGAGGGCGATCAGGATCGCGAGGTTGAACAGGATATGGAACGAGTGGAAACGCGGTGATGCCTGGTCGGCTGGGTCTTTGATCGGCATGGCGGCCCGGAATGTGCTTTCTGGAGTAGGTCTTGTTTCGGCAAGGCAACATCATAATCCAGCCGGCAGGCATTCACAAAATGATGGCGTAGCCGGGTGGAATCGCGGCTGGGCAAGTTACAATGACAAAAATTCGAACCAACACGGGAAGTGGCATGAAAAAACTGGCAGTCCTCTCTATCCTCCTCATGTTCAGCGGTCTGGCAGAGGCCAAACCCGCCTTCACCGGCCATAATTTCAGTGGCGTCTATGAATGTACCGGCAGTAACGACCATATCGGCGACTACAAGGTCAAGGTCACGCTCAAGCTCAACCGTATCAGCAGCTTCGGCAAGATCGGCGCTTATTTCTACGACATGGAGACCGAGAACTCCGTGACCTACGCCGGCCATGCGATCGCCGACAGCAACCGTCTTTCGCTGACCTTGCAGGCGACTGACCGACGCAGTGCCGACAACAGCATCGGTTATGCCACCATGAAGAAGGACAGTCATGGGCACTGGACCTTCCGCAAGAACTACTACGAGCCCAACGATAACGGTGGCGTCAATGGCACCGAGTTCTGCGTGTTGAAGATCAGCCTGGTCAATCCTAACCGGCCGAAGAACGCCAAGCCGGAGTTCTGACCGCAATCACCCGCTTCGGCGGGTTTTTTTACAGCTGGTCGCCCCGTACGGGTTCTACCGCATAGGTCGCCATGAGGCTGGGGAACCGGTCATTGGCGAAGATGCGATATTCATTCAGCCGTGCGGCATGGATCGGATCCTGCAGATCGTCTGCACTGACCCCGATCTCCATGGCCGGATGGCACATCAGGGCGCAGCAGGGTTTCGATCGTGAGGCCTGCGCCAGCCAGCCGGCCAGTCGCGCTCCGTATTCCGAAGTATTTCCCTTGAAGTCATAGACCCCGAGCAGGGCGCTGGTATGCCGGATACCGTTCTGCCGCGCCAGTTGCGCCAATGCGCTGCTGCCTAGGGCGCCGATGATGGCGGCCTTGAACCCTGAAGCAGCTGGGGGCCTGGCGATCCGAAGCCATGGCAGGCGATGCTGGTAACGTTGCGTCAGCACATCGATCAGCGCCTCGCGGATCTGGGGCAGCTGGTGGACATGCTGGTGGCCGTCGACGTAATCCGGCATCGTGCCGAGCGCGTCCTCGAATCGATTGCATTGGGTCATGATGGCAGCGCGTACGGCCTTGTGTGACAGGCTGCGCAACGTCGACTTGACTATCAGCCAGGGCAGCGCTGCAGGCGCGTTGTGCCCGTACTGGGTGAAATCCAGATGCAAGCCGATATCGGCTTTGCTGCGAACTTCTGGTGTGATCTGACGGGCTGCGGCCGGCCAGCGCGGACTCAACACCAGGCAGGAGAACGCAGTGAGGCGGGAACGCGCGACCAGCGCCAGGATCCCCTGGTCGATGGCTGCGCTTTGCGCATAGTCGTCGGCGGCGATGATCAGCGGCGTCATGCGGCGCGGAAAGCCCAATAGCGGCTGAGCAAATAAGTCAGGCAGGCAACGATACCCATAACAAGGGCCAGCACCAGCCAGAACGGCCAGTCCAGCCAGGCGAGGGCACTCAGCAGCAGCACCTGGTTGCTGGCGAAGCCGGTCAGCGCGATGGCCAGGAAACGCGGCAACGCCTGGCGATGCGAGGCGGCGTGATGCGCGAACGAGAGCCTGCTGTGGCCGGCATAACTCACCGGGAACGCAAACACGAAGCCAGTGACATTGGCCCAGGCCGGTGCGACGTGCAGGCCGCCCTCCAGCGTCACTGCCACCACGTAATGCACGGCTGCGGCGATCGCGCCGATCAGGGTGAACCAGGAGAGGGAGCGTTGCAGGCTCAAGGACTTATCCGTGCGCTTGTGCCGACACCGCTGCGGGTTCGACCACTTCGGCCACGATATAGGGCGGGCGACCTTTGACTTCGTCGTAGATGCGCGCCAGGTATTCACCCAGTATCCCGATGAACAGCAGCTGCACGCCAGAGAAGAACATGATGCTGGCGACCACCGTCGGCCAGCCGGGGACGGATTCGTGGAAGAACAGCTTGTCGATCACCACCAGCAGTCCGTAGCAGAAGGCCAGGAGCGCGAGGATCATGCCGACCGCGCTGGCCAGTCGCAACGGCATCACCGAAAAACTGGTGACCCCGGTCCAGGCCAGCTGGATCAGCTTCAGGCGCGAGAAAGCGCTCTCGCCATGCGCTCGCGCCAGCGGCGTGAAGGGGATGCCGATCGACTTGTAGCCGACCCAGGCATACATGCCTTTCATGAAGCGATTCCGTTCTGGCAACGCGAGCAGGGCATCGACCACATTGCGATGCATCAAGCGAAAATCACCGGCATCGCGCGGGATATGGATCTGCCCGCCTAAACTGATGGCCTTGTAGAAGAGGCGAGAGCCCCAGCGCTTGAAACGCGATTCGGCGCCGCGGTCATTGCGAACGGCGTAGACCATGTCATAGCCCAGCCGCCATTTCGCCAGCATCTCACTTAGCAGTTCGCTCGAGTGCTGACCGTCCGCATCCATGCAGATGACCACGTCACCCTTGGCATACTCCAGCCCGGCGGTGATCGCGTATTCCTTGCCGAAGTTGCGCGAGAACCGCACCAGTGTGACATGCAGCGATGCTGGCAGGCCCTTGACCACCTCGGCCGTCTCGTCGCGGCTGCCGTCGTCGACGACGACGATGTTCCATTCGGGGCTCAGTTGGCCCAGCTGCGCTGCGATACTGGCGAGTGTGGCCGAGATCGCCCGCGCTTCGTTATAGGCGGGGACGATGACCGTGATATGAGGGCTTGCGGCGCTGCGGTCTTCCAAGCGAGTGCTCCGGATTAGGGTTTGGGTACCGGGCGTGGCCGGCGAAGGTGGCCGTTGAGCGCGCGCCTGTCCTTGACGACAGCCAGTACGGTCCCCATGCGTTCCACCGTGGCGATGATCTTGCCTTGCATGACTTTATCGCAATTCATGTTGGTCGTGCTGATGTAGAAATCGGCAGCCATCCAATCGCGCGTGATCTCGAAACGGTCATCCAGATAGGCGTCGCCCTGGATGCTCTCGGCACAGACGGCGACCAGATAGTCGGCGCGTGGGTCCGCCTTGTTGATGCCGGGGATCAAGGCCTCCAGTTTGTCGGCTGCCTCGCGCAGGCTGCTGGACCAGTAGTCGCCCTCCCATTCGTGTTCCGCTTTTGGCAGGCTACCGGCCAGATGGTTGTAATACACGTATTCATAAGGATGCAGCCTGACCAGGGTCACCGTGTTCAGCAGGCACACTACCGCGAACAGCGTAGCGAACCCCAGGCGTAGCCGTGGCCGGTCGACCAGCCTGTCCCAGGCCAGGCTCAGGCCAAGGCCGGCCAGGATCGCCAGTGGCGGCAGCAGGAAGGTGAAATGGCGAATACCATTATATAACGCGGGTTTGTCGAACAGGATGAACGCCAGCGGGAACACCACCGCGATCGAAACGCTGAACCAGGCCAGGATATCCGCATGGCTGGCCTTGCGGATCCGGCACCAGTTAAAGATCAGCAGGCTCGCCAGGCCCATGAGAAAAGCCTCCGGCAGGCGCACCAGCAGGTAGGCGGGCAGGTAGGCGCGGGGCACGCTGCCGATGTTCATGACCTCGCCGTCCATGATGGTCAGCATGTTGAAAGTGAAATGGGAGAACGCCTTGGCCGCTTCCAGCGGATGGCTCGGCGACATCACGCCCCAGGGCCAGAATACCGCCATGAGGATGAAGGCGACGATGCCTGCCGGTAGCAACGAAACCACGGTAGCGGCGATGAAATCGTAACGCTGACGCCAGCCGTCGCGCTGGCACCATGCAGCCAGCATGACCATCAGCAGCAGATAGATGACCGCGAATGCAGCGCCGATGCGCAGGCCTAGCGCGCAACCGACAGCGATGCCGAGCTTGATCGCGAGCGCACGCGGAAATCGCGGCAGCTGTTGCGAGATCAGCACGGTGTAGTAGAGGGCCCAGGCCATGCATGCGCCGAAGGGGACGTCCTTGGTGTGCGTGAACATGGCGCCGGACCAGGCACCGGTGATGCTCAGCAGCAAGGCGGCGAGAAAAGCCGCGCGCAGGCCGCCAAGCAGTCGTGCCGTCTTGAATACGGCGACGATACCGATGAAACCGAACACGGCCGACAGCAGGTGGCGCATGTCCCAGAGCCAGATGGAATCCGGCGCCAGGTGCAGCAGGCGTTCCAGCGAGGCGGCGATCAGATCGAAAAAGCCGCCGTAAAGATAGAGATTTCGGTAAGAGAACGCCGCCTGGTCGCTGAAGCCGGAGGCATAGAAATCCAGCAGCAGCCTTCCGTAGACATGCTGCACTTCTTCATCATTGCTGATGCCGTACTGCCTGAAAGTAAGAAGGATGAACAAGCCCAGCAGAACGAACAGGGCGGTGGAAGCTTTCTGCAGCAGGGATCGATTAGCCAAGATGGCACGCTGGGCGCAATGAAGAAGGCCGGATTATAGCGATAATCAGGCACTTGCTCCATGCGCGTGCGCGTGTTGCTGCAAGGCCCAGGCGACATGTTCGCGCAGCATGGGCGACGGGTGCTGCGCGCGGCCTTGCAGCGCCTCGACCACGGCAGGCGATGTCGGCGCATTGCCGAGCCCCACAGCGAGGTTGCGCAGCCATTGCAGGTAGCCGATCCGGTAGATGGCGCTCCCGGCCATGCGCTGGTTGAACATGGCTTCGTCCCAGCCGAACAGTTCGACCAGGCTGATATCGTCCAGTCCGTGCCTCACATGGAAATCCGGCTCTTGTGTGGTTTGCGCGAAGCGGTTCCAGGGGCAGGTGATCTGGCAGTCGTCACAACCATAGACACGGTTGCCGATCAGCGGCCGCAGTGCTTGCGGGATCGCGTCCTTGAGTTCGATGGTGAGGTAAGAGATGCAGCGTCGGGCATCCACCTCGTAAGGCGCGACGATGGCCTGTGTCGGGCAGATATCGATGCAGGCCTTGCAGGTGCCGCAATGGTTCTGGGTCGGCGTATCGGTCGGCAAGGGCAGGTCGGTATAGATCTCGCCGAGGAAGAACCAGGAGCCGGCATCGCGGGATAGCAGCAAGGTATGTTTGCCGCGCCAGCCCAGGCCGGCCTTTTCTGCCAGCGCGACTTCCAGCACTGGCGCGCTGTCGGTGAATACGCGGTAGCCGAATCCACCGGCTGTTTGCGAGATCCTGTCACAGAGCTTCTGCAGTCGGCTACGCAGCACCTTGTGATAGTCGCGTCCCAGCGCATAGCGCGAAATGAAGGCAAGGTCACCTTGCGCCATGACTTCCATGCTATCCCTTGCGGCAGGCGGCATGTAGTCCATTCGGGCGGAGATCACGCGCAGGGTGCCTGGGACCAATTCTGCCGGCCGGGTACGTTTGTCGCCATGTTTTGCCATATAATCCATGGCACCATGAAAGCCTTTAGCCACCCACGCGCGATGTGCACT
>CAMLMA010000057.1 GCA_946481065.1 uncultured Nitrosomonadales bacterium | reverse complement strand
GAGTGGGGTACGGTAATACGGCATTCCTGGTTCCTTTCATACGGCTGGCGATGCGGTCCGGCAAGTCGCATGGGCGCGCACCGAGATGCGCGTCTGGCATGGTCTTTCCGCAGGGCGCGAGCGCCTAATCCGGCCTATTTCTGTGAGGGATGACGCTTGGCGTCGATCTCGTTCAGCGTCTGCTGCACCTGTTGCTTCAATACGGCATCGCCCTCGGCGAGCGCGAGTGCCTGTGACGCATGTTGTTGTGCCTGGTCGAGCTTGCCTTGTTCCATGAGGATGCTGGCGAGATTGTTATGCGCGGCGGCAGATTGCGGATGCTGTTCCGCCGCTGACTGGAAAGCGTGATGCGCGCTGGCAATATCGCCGTTTCGATAAGCGCTGTTGCCTGCTCCCATGAGCAGCACGAGGTCATCCGGCCAGCGCTGGACTGCAGCCTGATAAGCGTGTTCAGCGGCAGCGGCGGGGGCCTTCTGCTCGAAGGCGATGAGCGCCCGTGCAGCTTGTGCAGCATCGATGCTGGCCGGCAGCACACCCGGTGGCTTGGCCACGAAAGCCCAGTGCTGGCTACGTGCCCAGGTGCGCTCGAAGGTGCTCAAGGTCATCTCGAAACGTTGGTAGGTCCCCGAGCGCAACCAGATCAGTTCGCGGTCGAGGTCATAACCCACGACCACGGCGTAATGCCACGAAGGCGCAAAGGATAGCCCCAGGTTCTGCATGACCAGCACGTTGTTGCCTGCGGCGATCTCCCGCAGCAATGCCTGCAGGTTGGGTGCAATGACATAGGGGATGGCACCGTGGCGGCGTGTGGCCGCGAGCATCTCGATCTGCAGGCTACCCTGGCGACTCGGGATATAGACTTCTGGTGTCAATTGATCCGGCGTCACCTTGATGTCGATGGCATTGAGCGCAGTGGCGAGTGCGGCAGGACCGCACTGGTACTGTTCCTGCGGGAAGAAGGGCGTGTCAGCCAGCTCATGCTGGCGTGGCAGCTTGCTGTCCTGGGTCGCTTCACGCACCCCCGGTGCCGCGCAACCGCCGAGTACGGCGGCGGCGAGCAACAGGACGCAGGCCAGTAAGTGTCTTTGCAGCGACAAACCGGCCTTGCCTGATCAGCGAACGGAGCGGGTGAAGGGGAAGACTTTGGTGAAGCCGAGGATATCGGTCAGCAACAGTACCAGGAAGATCAGTACGATGGCGCCGATGATGCCGCTACCAGCAGGGGCATTCTCGATCTGGTCGGCCATCACGCTGGCTTCTTCATCGGTCAACGCAGCGACGCGCTGCTCGACCTGTTTGGGGTCGACGCCACGTTCGACCAGTGCGCTGCGGACATCCTCGCGCGCCAGTGCGGCATAGATGCGTTGGCGGTCCTGCTCGGCATTGGCGATGCCGGCGGACTGCGCGACCTGTTCGGAGCTGACCAAAGTGGCCTGCGCGATCTGGATATTGCCGACGAAGAGGAAGGATGCGGCGACGAAAAGACTGAACAGACGTTTGATGAGCATGATGGAAGACTCCTTGTTATAGAAACGGCATTCCCCGAAGTCGATCAAGATGGCCAGACGGCCGTTCATTCCTATTGGCGCTTATTCGTGGCTGGCATGCGCCTCGTTATGATCCGCCAGCGAAGTAAAAGTACCACAAAACGCCAGAGACTGGCTATGCGTGAGGCTTAGTCCGAACGGACCAAGAGCCGAACCAATCCGCAAGGGCCTGACCCAGGCGCATGTGCTGGTCTGCGTCGAGGTGGATACCGTCGACCGTGCTGGCCGGCGTCACGCTATTGGCATCGAAGAACGCGCAGTCGAGTTGCTGCGCCAGTTCGGCATACGCGGCAGCAAGCCCGGCGCTCTTCAGGCTGGCGCCTTCGAACTTGCCGGCGATCGGCCCTTTGGGCTGCACGATGGCAGGTGGCGCGACGACGAGGATGGGCGGGATGGCCATGCCTGGCTCCAGCGGCGCCTGGCGGATGGCGTTGATCAGTGCCGCCAGCCCTTGCGCGGAAAGGAAAGGCGAGTTGTCGTGCATGCACTGAAAGTCATTGGTACCGAGCACGAGTATCACCAGCGTCAGCGGCGAGTGGCTCTCGATGCGCTGCGCCAATCCTTGCAGGCCGTTGCGGCCGGGCTTGAACGGATCATCCCAGACAGTGCGGCGGCCGTTGAGGCAATCTTCGATGACGCGTACGTCATGCCCTGCTGCGCGTAGTGCGATCTCCATGACGCCGGGCCAGCGCTGCGCGAATTCCAGACGTTGGCGCGTACCCGGGACGATGCCCCAGGACAGTGAATCGCCATAGACGAGGATCTGTTGCATGACCGGCTATTTCGTCAATGCCTTGCGCAACCGGATGGCTTCAGCGCGTTTCTTGCGCATCCGGATATTGAGCATCTCGACCGCGACCGAGAACGCCATGGCGAAGTAGATATAGCCCTTGGGCACATGGATACCGAAACCTTCGATCATCAGCGTGACCCCGACCAGGATCAGGAACGCCAGTGCCAGGATCTTGATGGTGGGGTGAGTATCGACGAACTCGCCGATGGCCTTGGCCGCCAGCAACATGACGCCGACCGACAGCACGATGGCGATGGCCATGATGGAGACATGGTCGGCGAGGCCGACAGCGGTGATGACGGAATCGAGCGAGAACACGATGTCGAGCACGGCGATCTGCACCAGCACCATGCCCAGCGTGGCGCTTGCCGTTGACTGTTCGCTCTCTTCAGTGCCTTCCAGGCTGTTGTGGATCTCATGTGTCGCCTTGGCCAGCAGGAAAAGGCCGCCGCCGATGAGGATGAAATCGCGGCCGGAGACGGCTTTGCCCAGCAGCTCGAACCAGGGCTCCGTCAGGCCCATGACCCAGGAGATGGAGAACAGCAAGGCAAGACGCGCCAGCATCGCCAGGCTAAGCCCCATCCTGCGGGCGAAGGCGCGCTGCTTTTCCGGCAGGCGGCCGACCAGGATGGAGATGAAGATGATGTTGTCGATACCGAGCACGATCTCGAGTGCGGTCAGTGTGGCGAGGGCCATCCAGGCTTCCGGGCTGGCGATCCATTCAAACATCGGGGGCTCCTGTGGGATGAAAAGGCTGGTGGTCCGGATTATAAGACAGACCGCCGTTGTGTTTGACGATTACCATCGGCACCAGACGAGCATCGCCATCCAGGGCCAGCCATAGGCCAGGATAGCCAATGGGATGATGCCGGCGCCTGGCGGGGCGGGTGCCGGGCCGAGCTGGTCGGCTGCAGGTGCGGCGGGTTTGATGCTGTAGATGATGAGCAAAACCAGCCAAAGCGGTGGGAATGCATAGCCCAGTAGCCAGAACGCAAAGGTACCTTTGGCCGGCTGACCGAGATCGCGACCGCGCTTGAGGATGAACGGCACGGACAAGACCAGGCAGACTGCCATGAGAATCAGCGACAGGCCAAAAGCGCAGCTGCCTCTGCCGCTGGTGGTGGCGTTGAGCGCGAACAGCGCCAGCGCCGGGATGTTGAGCAGGCACGGCAGGCCGAGCAGAATGAAGCGGGTACGGTCGTGGCGCAGGGCCATGGTCAGCCGACCTGTACCGTCAGCATGGAGACAGAGCCGCCTTCGATGCCCTCGACGGGAAAGCTGACCTGATCGCCCGGGCGCTGTGCGCCGAGGATATACAGTAGGGGCAGGTAGTGTTCCGGCGTGGGGATGGACAGCATGGCATCGCTGCCCAGCATGTCGTAGTGGATCAAGGCGTCGTGGTCACTATCAGCCATCAATTGCCGCGCCTGTGTCTCGAAGCGTTGTGCCCAATCGAACGGTTGAGCGTCGGGTTTGCCCCAGGCGTAGGCATGCAGGTTGTGCACCAGATTGCCGCTGCCCATGATGAGGATACCCTGGTCACGCAGGGATGCCAGCTTGCGACCAAGGTCGTAATGGAATTGAGGCGGCCGCGTGCGGTCGATGCTGAGCTGGACGACTGGTACGTCGGCTTCCGGAAACACATGGCAGAGCACCGACCAGGTGCCGTGATCCAACCCCCAGCCATGTTCCAGCGCCGGCGGGATGAAGGCCAGGGTCTCGCGCACCTCGTCCACCAGTTCCGTACTGCCTGCCGCGGGGTAGCGGCATTCGTACAACGCATCCGGGAATCCGCCGAAATCATGGATGGTCGGCGGTGCGAGATTTGCAGTGACCGCGGTACCCGCCAGGTACCAGTGGGCGGAGATGCAGAGGATGGCGCGCGGCCGTGGGATCGATTGGCCGATCGCGCGCCAGCTGCGGGTATACGGATTATCCTCCAGCGCATTCATGGGGTTGCCGTGACCGAAGAAGATGGCTGGCATGGGGGTTGTCTTGGGCATCGCTCTGGTCTGGTCTCCACAAGTCGCTTGGTCAGGGGTGCGAGCACTATCGCTCATCCTGCACCGCTTATATTACCCGCAAACTGCACGCTGTCATTCGGGTTAGTCCGAACGGACGCCTGCATGCGCGAAAATCATGATTTTCTGGCTTGTTGTTCAAAAACGGCTGGTGGACAATGGCTGCACCTGGCTATCGCCGTCACCATGCCCACAGATCGCTTATGAGCCTACGTTTCCGTTTGAACCTTTTGATCACCCTCATGCTGCTTGTATTCATGCTGGTGGTCGGTTTCTTTATCATCCGCGGCATGCACGATTCCACGCAGGAGGGTGTCGAGTCGGCTTCACGCGTGACGGTGCAATTGCTCGACACGGTGATCATCAGCTCCTTGCAGAACCCTGAGTGGGGCTATACCCACGACGTCATGCGCCGTTTCCTGCAATCGCTCGGTCATGTGCGCAGCAGCGAGATCATCCTTTACGATATCCGTGGCAACCTCATGTACAAATCGCCACCCTCCAAATACCGCGAGGATAGCAAGCCGCCGCAATGGTTCGTCAAGATGCTCGAGCCTAAGCCGGAGGTGGTCATGCGCCGCATCCGCTATGGTTCGCTGGTGGTCGCCTCCAATCCCGGCGGCGCGATCCGCGAAGCCTGGTTCCGGTTCAGCAACCTGATGTGGATCGGTCTCGGGTTCTTCGTTGTGGTCAATGTCGCGGTCTACTGGATGCTGGGGTTATGGCTGAAGCCACTGAAGCCTATCCTTAACGCGATGAACCAGATGGAACAGGGCAAGCTGGAAACGCGCTTGCCGCGTTTCGATCTCCCCGAATTCTCGCGCATCGCCCAGAACTTCAACCTCATGGGCGAATCGCTGCAGCAGAGCGCGGAAGAGAACCGCAAGCTGGCGCTGATCGCCAAGCAGACAGCGGATGCCATCGTCATCCACGATCTTGACGGCAATATCTCGTTCTGGAACCCTGCAGCACAGCGCATCTTCGGTTACGCGCCCGAGGACATCATCGGCAAATCGGCCTCGATCCTGATGCCCCAGGGTCACGAGACCGAGCTCAAGCAGAACTTCGAAGTGCTGGCCCACAACCAGGCGATCGCCAATTACGATACCCAGCGCGTCAGCCGAGACGGCAAGCTGCGCGATATCTCACTCTCCGCGGCACCGCTGGTCGATCCTTACACGGGTCAGGTGATCGGCGATATCTGCAGCATGCGTGACATCACCGAGCGCAAGCATGCCGAAGCCGCAGAGCGCCTGCTGGAAGAGAACCGCCAGCTTACGCACCTGATCCAGCGGCATATCGAGGACGAGCGCCGCAGCCTCGCGCGTGAACTGCATGATGAGCTCGGCCAGTACGTGACCGCGGTCAAGACCTTCGCTGTCGGCATCACCAACAAGACCAGGGAGGCCATGCCGGATATCGCATCCAATGCGCAGACCATCGTGGCGGCCGCCAATCACATCTATGACGGCATGCACAACATCATTCGCCAGTTGCGCCCCGGTTCGCTCGATAATCTCGGATTGTCAGAGACCCTGCGCGACGCCGTCGCCAATTGGCAGAGCCAGAACCCGGATGTGAAGTTCAAGCTGAACTTATCAGCCGATCTCGATGCCCTAGGTGAGACCCTGAACATCAACCTCTACCGGCTGGTGCAGGAATCCGTCACCAACGCCTTGCGACATGCGCAGGCGTCCACGATCGACATTTCGCTCAAGCAGGACAAGAAAGGTCATCTGGTGCTGAAGGTCGCAGACGATGGGGTGGGGATGAATATTTGCAACGTAGACCAGACCAAACATTTTGGCCTGCTCGGCATGCGTGAACGCGCGCAGGCCTTGCATGGCAGTTTCAATGTGGATGCCGAGGTCGGTAAGGGCTCGGCGATCACAGTCACCATTCCAACAAGAGAGACGGTATGAGCGGAACAATCAATGTATTGCTAGTCGACGACCATGCTGTCGTGCGCATGGGTTTCAAGATGCTGCTCGAATCGGCTTCGGATATCAAGGTGATCGCCGAGGCCGAGAATGGGGAGCAAGCCGTCAAGTTGTACATGGAGCACAAACCG
This sequence comes from uncultured Nitrosomonadales bacterium, assembly GCA_946481065.1. The sequence goes on along the minus strand of CAMLMA010000057.1, from coordinate 4,934 downwards.
GATGTGGTGGTCATGGATATCACCATGCCGGGGATCGGCGGGTTGGAAGCCATCGAGCGCATCATGGCCAAGGACAATACCGCGCGGGTGCTGGTGCTGTCTGCGCATGAGGACTCGGTGCATCCCAAGCGCGTCTTGAATGCCGGGGCCATGGGTTACCTGACCAAACGTAGCGCGGCGGAAGAACTGATCAAGGCGATCCGTACCGTGGCCGGGCGCAAGATGTATCTGGAAGCCAGCATCGCACAGCAGATGGCGATCCAGCAGTTGTCGGGCGAGCAGAATCCGGTGGACGTGCTATCGGACCGGGAATTCGAAGTCTTCATGGCCCTGGCCAAAGGCAAGACCACCAACGATATCGCGGAGACATTGTGCCTCTCGCCGCGAACCGTCGGTACCCATCTCTACAACATCAAGCAAAAACTCAACGCGAGTAACTCAGCTGAAATCGCGCTGATTGCGATGCGTTCGGGTCTGATCGATCCTTAACAGGCGTTGCTGCCTGCGTGGATACCGGGTCCAGGAGGTAGCGGGCCATATGCAGGCCGCCGACTTCCGATATCTCGACCACGACGCGTGAGCCGGTGCGGACCTTGCCCACATCGGGCGATACCAGGAAATAGATGGTCTTTTTGCCGGACGCGTCGATCGGGCCACTCGCCAGCTGCCAGTTCGGCCAGTCGAGCTTGTCTGGCAGGGTGGCGCCGACACGCCGGGCGTTTTCCAGGATACGGGTCTTCTCTTCGCCGATGACGACGTTCCATGTCTCGATCTTCAGCAGGCGGGAGGCCAGGATGTTGGCGGATGCATGCGGGGGGGGGTAGGCGGCTTGGCGGTAGTCTGGCGGCAGTGTTTCGGCGGTAGGTGTGACGCTGGAGAAGCCGGAGGTCAGGAACGCTGCCCAATATTCATCCGGCGTCGTATCCTCGAGCGCGATCCCCTTGGCGTCTTCGGCTCTCTGCTGGGCATCGAGTGACGTGGAGATCGCCTTGTCCGCGATATGGGTGGCCATCGATGAGGCGATCTGCGCCGCCAGGCTGCCGCTGAAGCATCCGCCGAGGGAAAGGCTTGCTAGCGCCAGCAATAGCCAGCGATATGTATGGGCAATCGTCACCATGGCCTGGATGATTCGTCGTCGGCATCGATACGTTTCTAACGCGGGAAGGTAAGCGTATCCCTGCGAAATACGTTTGTCCAGCCCAAGTGATTGTTTTGATTCGTTCGCTGCCGTCCTGACCATTGGCATTGCGAGCGCTTGCGGTTGCCGCCCGCCGGGCTAGTAGGGTCTTTTCAGGTGCGGCTCTAAGCGGTTACGCAGCCACAGGTGGAAGTGTTCCAGCCCGGTTTCCATCGGGTGCTGGTAAGGTCCGCGCTCGTCGATACCTTGTGCGTGCAGTGCCCTGCGCCCTTGATGCATGCGGCGACAGATCTCTTCGTCTTCGAGTGCCGTCTCTTGATACGCAGCCTGCTGTGCATCGACGAACTCGCGTTCGAACAGGGCGATGTCTTCCGGGTAGTAGAACTCCACGACATTGGTGCATGCGTCGACGCCGCGCGGAATCAGGTGCGAGACCACCAGCACGTTGGGGTACCACTCGATCATGAGGTAGGGGTAGTAGACCATCCAGATGGCACCGAATTTCGGTTGCCGGCCTTGCATGTATTGCGTCAACTGTTGCTGCCAGGTCTGGTAGACCGGCGAGCCATGCTTCTCCAGCGATCTCACGCCCACGGTCTGCACGCTGTAGTGCTCGCCGAATTCCCACTTCAGGTCTTCGCAATCGACGAACTGGTTGAGCCCCGGATGGAAAGGCCCGACGTGGTAGTCTTCAAGGTAGACCTCGATGAAAGTCTTCCAGTTGAAAGCGTATTCCTCGATCAAGACACGATCGAGCTGGTAGCCGGTGAAATCGAAATCCTGTCGACAGCCCAGCGCTGCCAGCTCACTTGCTACATCGCGCTTGCCTTCGAACAACAGGCCTTGCCAGTTCTGCAGGGCGGACTTGTTGAGGTGCAGGCAGGGCTTCTCGGTGAAATGCGGAGCCCCCATGAGTTCGCCACTGAGATCGTAGGTCCAGCGATGCAGCGGGCAGACGATGTTGCGGGCGTGGCCTTTGCCTTCCAGCATCACGGCCTGGCGATGGCGGCAGACGTTGCTGATGAGCTCAATGCCCTGCGTGTTGTGGACCAGGACTTTCGCCTGATCCATCCAGTCGAGGACGTGATAATCGCCCGGCTGGCTTGCCATCAGCTGGTGACCGACATAGCGCGGGCTTGCAGCCAGGGCTTGCTGTTCCAGCGCATGGATGGCTGGGTCCACGTACCACGCGACCGGAAGCTGCGGGGTAGGGGAACGATGGAGTGCGCTCACATTGCTTGCGCCAGCGGATGCCAGTGATGCCATAACTTGAGTTGCTTGCGTGAAGATAGGCCGGAAACGGTTGATTCGTATGCCGTATTTGGCGAACAGGCGATTTTGCCCGAATCCGGGGTTTTTTCAAGTACATTTTAGATCGTGGCGCGCGGAGCGGACGCAGAAAACGCCTGTAAAACCAAGGCTGAATCTTGCTTAATCCTTGGTTTTGCGCTAACCTCGACGCTCTTGATACAAAACGACTTTTACGGGGGAGGCTGTTGATGAAAAATCCACTGGATTCGATCTGGGGCACCATCATTTCCGGGCTGATTCTCACGCTCGTTTTGTATGTCTTTCTCAAAAATTTCATCGTCGCGGGAGTCTGAGCCATGGAATTCCAGCTTGCTGCCGTCTTTCGCTTCGTCCATGTGATCGCAGGCGTCGCCTGGATCGGTCTGCTGTACTACTTCAACCTGGTGCAAGCGCCGGCCATGGCCGCTGCCGCTGCCGATAAGGAAGGCCCGGGCGGCGCGGGTATCTCCAAGTATGTCGCGCCACGCGCGCTGCTGTGGTTCCGCTGGGCCGCGGTCGTCACCTGGCTGGGCGGTGCTGCGCTCCTGGGGGCCAATTTCGTGCCGGCCTTCACGTTACAGCCTGCATTCGCTGCGATCGGTATCGGCGCCTGGCTCGGCACCATCATGCTGTTCAATGTCTGGGTCCTGATCTGGCCGAACCAGAAAAAGATCCTGGGCATGGTGTCCGCGACCGATGCCGAGAAAGCCCGAGCGCGCCGTGTGGCGTTCCTCGCTTCCCGAACCAATACCATGCTATCGATCCCCATGCTGTTCTTCATGGTGAACGGTCTGACACACAAGGCCCTGATCGGTTTGTAACATTCTGGCTTCATGCTGCAAACGGCGGCTGAAGCCGCCGTTTTTATTTTTTGAGTACGAAGTTAAATCATGTCGCAACATCTGATGAATACCTATAACCGGCAGCCGGTCAGCTTTGTCAAAGGGCAAGGCGTCTGGCTCTGGGATGCCGCAGGCAACCAGTATCTGGACGCCTTGTCCGGTGTCGCCGTCAATGGCCTTGGCCATGCGCACCCCAAGCTCGTCGCTGCCATCAGTGAGCAGGCCGCGCGCCTGATCCACGTTTCCAACATCTACGGCATCGATGAGCAGTCTCGCCTTGCCGACAAGCTGGCCGAAATCTCCGGCATGGACAAAGTGTTCTTCTGCAACTCCGGTTGCGAAGCCAACGAGGCCGCGATCAAGCTTGCGCGCCTGTATGGCCACAACAAGGGCATCGAGAGCCCCGAGATCATCGTCATGGACAAGGCCTTCCACGGCCGCACGTTGGCGACCCTGTCGGCGACCGGCAACCGCAAGACCCAGGCTGGCTTCGAGCCGCTGGTCAGCGGTTTCGTGCGCGTGCCTTTCGACGATCTGGATGCGGTGCAGCAGGTCGCGGCGCGCAACAAGAACGTCGTGGCCGTGTTGGTCGAGCCGGTGCAGGGCGAAGGCGGGATCAACATCCCCAAGGATGCCAAAGGCTATCTTGAAGGCTTGCGCAAGATCTGCGACGCCCATGGCTGGCTGCTGATGCTGGACGAAGTGCAGAGCGGGATCGGCCGCACCGGAACCTGGTTCGCCTTCCAGCATACCGACATCAAGCCCGACGTCATGACGCTGGCGAAGGGGCTCGGCTCGGGCGTACCGATCGGCGCCTGCGTCGCGGCTGGCGCGGCTGCAGAAGTCTTCACTTACGGCAAGCACGGCTCGACGTTCGGCGGTAACCCGCTGGCGACCGCGGCAGGCTACGCCACCCTGCAGACCATCGCCGAAGACGGCCTGTGCCAGCATGCCGAAAAGATCGGCGACTGGATCTGCGACGCTTTCCGCGCCCAACTCGCGGATGTGCCAGAGGTGGTCACCATCCGCAATGCCGGCCTGATGATCGGCATCGAGCTCGATCGGCCTTGCGGCGACCTCGTCAAGCAGGCGCTGGAGGCGAAAGTGCTGATCAACGTCACGGCGGATAATGTGATCCGGTTGTTGCCGCCGCTCGTCATCAACCAGGCCGAAGCACAACAGCTGGTCGACACGCTGGTGCCGTTGATCAAGCGTTTTTTGGGGCACTGAGATGGCAGAGATCAAACATTTCCTGCAGTTCAACGATTTCACGGGTGAAGAGCTGGAGTACATCTTTACCCGGACGCGCTGGATCAAGCAGCAGTTCAAGAATTACCAGCAATACTGGCCGCTGAGCGACCGCACGCTTGTGATGATCTTCGAGAAGGCCAGCACGCGTACACGCCTGTCGTTCGAGGCTGGCATGCAGCAGCTCGGCGGCTCCGCCATCTACCTCAACACGCGTGATTCGCAGTTGGGCCGCGGCGAGCCGGTGGAAGATGCGGCGCAGGTCATCTCGCGCATGAGCGACCTGGTCATGATCCGTACCTTCGAGCAGGAGATCATCGAGCGTTTCGCCGCCAACTCGCGGGTGCCGGTGATCAACGGGCTGACCAACGAATACCACCCGTGCCAGATCCTGGCTGACATCTATACCTTCATCG
>CAMLMA010000056.1 GCA_946481065.1 uncultured Nitrosomonadales bacterium | reverse complement strand
CCGACCAGGCGCCGAGCAAGGGCTGGAAAGACTGCAGCATGCCGCGCATGGCCGATCGAGGCCGCCGCGCACCCTTGGCCACGGCCGCCACACGCCCGAAATCGCGCGTGAACAGTTCGACGACGAGGCTGGTTTCCTTGAACGGGTAGGTATGCAGGACGTAGACGGGCTGGTTGTCCTGGCGGTGGATGGGAGTGACGGCCATCTTTGAACGTTAAACGAAGTTAGCTGACTGTAGGCTTGAGCGTGACGACAAGACGGAAGGCTGATGACAGTACGAATAGTACGGCAAGGCCTGACAACGCCGTATTCAGCTCAAGCATAAGATCAATAACCCAGACTTTTCAAGGCGCGCTCGTCATCCGCCCAGCCACCTTTGACTTTCACCCAGGTCTCTAGCCAGACCTTGCCGCCGAAGAGCTTTTCCATGTCCTGCCGCGCCTCGGTGGAGATCTGCTTGAGCTTGGCGCCACCCTTGCCGATGAGCATGGGCTTCTGGCTGTCCTTGTCGACGATGATGGCCGCATGGATGCGACGCAGCTGGCCTTCCTGCTCGAACTTCTCGATCTCGACCGCGACCGAATACGGGATCTCGTCGCCGAGCAGGCGGAAGACCTTCTCACGGATCATCTCTGCGGCGAGGAAGCGTTCGTTCTTGTCGGTGAGTTCGTCCTCGCCATAGATCGGCGGCTGCTGCGGCAGATAACCGCGCACGGTCTGCAACAGCGCCTCCAGGTTCAGGTTCTTCTTCGCACTGACCGGAATGATGCCGGCGAACGGGAACTCGAGATCGAAATCCTGGATCAGCGGCAGCAGGTTGTTCTTGTCGCCCATGAGATCGGATTTGTTCACCACCAGCAGCACCGGCTTGTCCGCCGGCAACAGCTTGAGCACCTTGCGGTCGGCGTCACCCAGGTGCATCGGCTCGATGACGAACAGCACGATGTCGACCTCGGTCAGCACCTGCGTCACTGTGCGATTGAGATTTCGGTTGAGCGCATTGACGTGCTTCTGCTGGAAACCTGGCGTATCGACGAAGAGGTACTGGGTATCCTCGGTGGTGTGGATCCCCAGCAAACGGTGACGCGTGGTCTGCGCCTTGCGCGAGGTGATGCTCAGCTTCAGGCCGAGGATATGGTTGAGCAGCGTCGATTTGCCGACGTTGGGGCGGCCGACGATGGCGACCGTACCGCAGCGGAAATCCGCGCTACCCTGAGACTCATTTTGCTGCGTCATGTTTGCCTTGTCTGATGAGTTGTTCGTAGGCCAGCTGCGCGGCCACCTGTTCCGCCGCACGGCGGCTGGTGCCTTCGGCCTGGGTACGAAGATCGAGCTTGCGGATATGGCACTCGACACGGAAGGTCTGGCAATGGGCTTCGCCCTCGGTGCCCAGCACCGCATATTCCGGCACGTCGATCTTTTGGCCCTGCAGGTATTCCTGCAGCAGCGATTTCGGATCCTTGCCGACGGCCTTCGGGTCCAGCGTATCAAGTCGCTCGGCATACAGGCGGTTGACCAGGCGCTGCGCAGCTTCGTAGCCGCTGTCGATATAGACCGCGCCGATGATCGCTTCCAGCGCGTCGGCCAGCACCGACGGCCGGCGCCAGCCGGCGCTCTTCAACTCGCCTTCGCCGAGACGCAGCGATTCGCCGAGTTGCAAGGCGAGCGCGATCTCAGACAAGGTCGATTCCTTGACCAGGCTTGCACGCAGGCGGCTCAAATCACCTTCCGGCAGTTTAGGGTAACGCTGGTAGAGCTGATCGGCGATAGCGAGGTTGAGGACGCTATCGCCGAGGAATTCCAGACGCTCGTTATTGGGGCTACCGTGGCTGCGGTGCGTGAGCGCCTGGGTCAGGAGTTGCGGTTGCTTGAAGTCATGGCCGAGTAATCTGGCCAGGCCGGTCTGTGCCATGCAGGCCTATTCGCCCTCGACCGCGGCCGCTGGCGCCGGCTTGTGGCCGGGTTCGGTCGAAGCGCTGAAATCCAGCAGCGCGCTGACATTGGCGACGATGGGGATCACCTTCTGGTATTCGATGGTGACGATGGGCTTGCCGCCTTCGGCCTTCTCAATGGTGATGTTCTCTTCCTTCACCGAGGCGATGTTGTCGATCGACGCGCTGCGGTAGAAGGAGTCCATGATGTCTTTCTGCCCCATGCTGGCGAACGAAGGTTCGTTCTGGATCTTCTGCACGACCTTCTGCACGGCGAAGAACTCCAGATAGGCCGGCGTCAGCTTGATGGCGATGGTCGCCACGAAAACGATGATGGCCACGAGCAGGACCACCCCGATAAAAGTCATTCCGCGTTGTTTGTGCATGTCAGGCTCCTGATTGATGGCTAGTTGATCCTAGTGCCGATTCTGCCGAAATTATCGAAATTCCACCAGATGAAAAACGCCCTGCCGACCAGATTGCGCTCCGGCACGAACCCCCAGACACGACTGTCCTTGCTGTTGTCGCGATTATCACCCATGGCGAAATAATGTCCGGGCGGCACTTCGACCTCGCCATCGATGGTGATGCTGTCCTCTTCGATGAGGAGATCGTGCTTGTGCGCGCCGAGCTGCTCATGATAACGCTTGGCCCGGATCATGTTGAGGCCGGAAGCCATGTAGCTGTAATCGTCGACATAATCGGTCTGCAACGCCTTGCCGTTGATATATAGGCGCTTGTCACGATAGGCGATCTTGTCGCCGGGGACACCGACAACGCGCTTGATGTAATCGATGGACGGGTCTGGCGGGTAATGGAAGACGAATACGTCACCACGCTGCGGATGGCCGATCTCCAGGAAGGTGTTATTGAGGATAGGCACGCGCAGGCCATAGCTGAACTTGTTGACGAGGATGAAATCGCCGGCAAGCAAGGTCGGCATCATGGAGCCCGACGGGATCTTGAACGGCTCGACGACGAAGGAGCGGATCAGGAACACGACCAGGATGACCGGGAAGAAACTCTTGGAATACTCGACCAGCGCCGGCTCCGGCGCGCCAGGCGCACGGCGCCCACGCAGGAACACGATATCGAGCAGCCAGATCGCCCCTGTCAGCAGCAATACCGCGACCATGAATAATGCAAACATCATACTGAAACCCTCCACTTACCTGCGGTGCAATTGAATATCGGCGTCATGCCCCGGCTGCATCTGCTGTCGAGGCCATGCCATGATGATCGGCGCCGCGCTTGTCATGCTGGATCGATCCCCTTGTCCGTTGCGCGGCGGCTTGCCCTTCAACGCGCATGCCGCAGGAATCGGATACGCGCGGCAACGATTATTTATCCTCGACCCTGAGAATGGCGAGGAAGGCCTCTTGCGGGATCTCCACGCTACCGACCTGCTTCATGCGCTTCTTGCCTTCCTTCTGCTTCTCCAGCAGCTTCTTCTTGCGGGTGATATCGCCGCCATAACACTTGGCGAGCACGTTCTTGCGCATGGCCTTGACCGTCTCGCGAGAGATGATGTTGGCGCCGATGGAGGCTTGCACCGCTACATCGAACATCTGGCGCGGGATCAATTCACGCATCTTGGCGCACAGCTGGCGCCCACGATAAAGGCTGTTGGCGCGGTGCACGATGAGCGAAAGCGCGTCGACGCGCTCGCCGTTGACCATGATGTCGAGCTTGACCAGGTCCGCAGCACGGAACTCGAGAAACTCGTAATCCATCGAGGCATAGCCGCGTGAGGTGGATTTGAGCTTGTCGAAGAAATCGAGCACCACCTCGTTGAGTGGCATCTCATAGGTCAGCATGACCTGGCGCCCCATGTACTGCATGTTCTTCTGCACGCCACGCTTGCCGTTGCACAAGGTCATCACCGGGCCGACGTAATCCTGCGGCATCAGCAGGTTGACGGTGATGATGGGTTCGCGGATCTCGTCGATCCTTGACGGCTCCGGAAGGCGCGAGGGATTCTCGATCTGCGTCACCTCGCCGTTCTTCAGCAGCAACTCATAGACCACGGTCGGCGCCGTGGTGATGAGATCCATGTCGTATTCGCGTTCCAGGCGTTCCTGCACGATCTCCATGTGCAGCAGGCCGAGGAAGCCGCAACGGAAACCGAAGCCAAGCGCGGTGGAGTTCTCCGGTTCGAATTGCAGGGAGGCGTCGTTGAGCTGGAGTTTTTCCAGCGCGGTGCGCAGGGCCTCGAACTGGTTGGACTCGACCGGATAGAGGCCGGCGAACACCTGTGGCTGCACTTCCTTGAAGCCGGGCAAGGCTTCCGCCGCCGGACGGCCATCCAGCGTGACCGTATCGCCGACCTTGGCCGCCGTCAGTTCCTTGATGCCGGCGATGATGAAACCGACCTCGCCGGCATAGAGGGCCTCGCGCTGCACCGACTTCGGCGTGAAGACGCCGACCTGCTCGCAGAGATGGACCGCCTTGGTGGCCATCATGCGGATCTTGTCCTTGGGGCGAAGCACGCCGTCTTTGACGCGCACCAACATGACCACGCCAACATAGTTGTCGAACCAGGAATCGATGATCAGCGCCTTGAGCGGCGCTTCGGCGTCGCCGACGGGCGGCGGTACCTTGGCGATGACGGCCTCCAGCACATCACGGACGCCTTCGCCAGTCTTGGCCGAGCAGCGTACAGCGTCGGACGCCTCGATACCGATGACGTCCTCGATCTCCTGGATCACGCGCTCTGGGTCGGCAGACGGCAGGTCGATCTTGTTCAGCACGGCCGTGACTTCGACGCCGAGGTCAATCGCGGTGTAGCAGTTGGCGACGCTCTGCGCCTCGACACCCTGCGAGGCGTCGACCACCAGCAATGCGCCCTCGCAGGCGGACAGCGAGCGGCTGACTTCGTAGGAGAAATCGACGTGACCAGGCGTGTCGATCAGATTGAGGTGATAGACCTGACCATCCAGCGCCTTGTATTGCAGGGCTGCGGTCTGGGCCTTGATGGTGATGCCGCGCTCGCGCTCCAGATCCATCGAATCCAGCACCTGCGCCTCCATCTCACGATCACTGAGTCCGCCGCATAGCTGGATGATACGGTCCGCCAGTGTCGATTTGCCGTGATCGATATGGGCGATGATGGAGAAATTACGGATATTTTTCATGAATGGGTCTGCAAGCTCACATCTGGCGTGTTAGCAAGAAGGGCGCCGCAGCGCCCTTCTCAATCGTCTGAATTAGGTGCGGATTTTACATGAATGCCCGCTTGTCCGCACCTTGTGAGTTACTTGCCGCTGCCGACCTTGACCGGTACATACAGCGTGTTATCGCCACGCTGTACAAGCAGCGCCACCGTCTTGCCGCTGGGGGCGGCACCGATCTGCTTGTTGAACTGTTCGAGGCTTTGCACCTCGGTATTGTTCAGGCCAAGCACGACATCGCCACGGCGGATGCCAGCCTGTGCCGCAGCGCCTTGCGCGTCGATCACCAGCAAACCGTTCTTGCCTCCGAGCTTGCGCTTCTGCTGTGGCGTCAATTCCTTCAGCAGCAGGCCGATACGGTTCACTTCCGGCTTGGCCGGGCCCTTGCCCGAGCTCGCCACGACCTCGTTATCGCTCGGCATCTCGCCCAGCATGATATTCAGGGTCTTGCTCGATCCCTTGCGCAGGATCTCGACCGGGACCACCTTGTTGGGCTTGGTCGAACCGACGACGCGCGGCAGGTCGGATGAAGCGACGATCGCCTTGCCATCGAACTTGGTGATGACGTCACCCGCTTCGAGGCCGCCCTTCTCTGCCGGGCTACCCTTCTCTACACCGGCGACCAGCGCACCGTTGGTGTTCTTCATGCCGAACGATTCAGCCAGTTCCTTGGTGATCTCCTGGATCCCGATACCGAGCCAGCCGCGTGAGATCTTGCCGTTTGCCTTGAGCTGGTTGGAGATATCGATAGCGACATCGATCGGGATGGCGAACGACAGCCCCATGTAACCGCCGGTGCGGCTGTAGATCTGCGAGTTGATGCCGACCACTTCACCTTTCAGGTTGAACAGCGGGCCACCGGAGTTACCGGGGTTGATGGCGACGTCGGTCTGGATGAACGGTACGAAATTCTCCTGCGGAAGGGCACGGCCCTTGGCGCTGACGATACCAGCCGTCATGGTGTTCTCGAGACCGAACGGCGCGCCGATCGCTACGACCCATTCGCCCACCTTGAGCGCGTTGGGATCGCCGACATTGACCTTCGGCAGGCCGGTCGCGTCGATCTTGAGCAGGGCCACATCGGTACGGGTATCGGCGCCGATGACCTTGGCCTTGAACTCACGCTTGTCGGAAAGCTTGACGACAACGTCGGCCGCGTTCCGCACCACATGGGCATTGGTCAGGATATAACCGTCACTGCCGATGACGAAGCCGGAGCCGAAAGCCTGGCTCGGCTGCTGCGGCGCAGGTTGGCCACCAGGTGCCCCCGGCACGCCAGGCATGGGGATGCCGAAGCGACGGAAGAACTCGTTCATGGCGTCGTCGTCAGGCATGCCCTGGAACGGGCCCATGGCACCCTCATCCTCCTGCGGCGCCTGGGTCACGGCAATGTTGACGACGGCAGCGCCTTCCTGCTCGGCCAGCACGGTAAAATCGGGCAGATCCTTGGAATATGCAGTTCCCGCGAAAGACAGACAGATCGCGGAGACGGCAATCAATTTCTTGAGCATTTCTTCACCTCATTCACATTTGAAGTTAACAACGACTTGCGCTTCGGCCAACCGCAATATCGTCGGCTGATAGCGATGACTCATGACGCGGGCGGTGGCGTACGCCTTGACCCAACCCAGGCCCAGCACGAGGCCAGTGACGGCACCGGCCAGGGCATACATGTCCGATTGCGTTGCGCTGCCATCAGAGCATGCGTGTCCGACAACGGCGCCGAGCAATAGTGCGACGAGCGGAACGCCATAGACGATAAATGCGCTCATGAGCACGGCATGCTCTTCGATGGCGACCACCACCTGATCGCCCATGCGAGCCTCGATCGTATTGCGCGCCTTGAACACGTTATTCTTGTGGCCGAACAGGCGCCCAAACAGCGAGATGCCGCATCCGCGCGTCTTGCCGCAGAGGCCGCAAGCACTGCGACGGACGACTTCGAGCATGGCGATGTCGCGTTCGACACCGATCACGACGGCGTGTTCTTCAATCATGGGCGGACTCTGGTATGGATAGGTTGTACTGGTTTACTTCTTGAAACTGACGCTGTTGGCGATCTGGTTCACGGTCGCTTCCGGCACTTCGCCGACCACCATGATCTGGTGACCTTCGACCACCGCGGCATGGATATTGGTCGCGCCAAGGCTGGTGGAACCAGTCTTGGGTCGCGTGCCGCGCGTCAACGGCTCGATGAACAGCGAGACACTGGACAAGCCGTCGGAGAAGACGATATGGGTCAGGGGTACGTTCTTGCCAGGCACCATGCGCTTGATCTGGTCTACCTGTTTATACCCTGCAGGCAAGCGTTCGACCGACCAGTTCTCGGCATCGGCGGTGGAAACGCGGTTGTTCGCCGGCTCCTCCATCACATACTGCTTGTTAGGGTCGATATGCGGGTGGAACCAGTCCATGTTCTGCGTATTGAGCAGAGCCAGCTGGTTGAAAGCCATCTGCTCCATGACCTGGTCATGTTCGTTGCTGCTAGCGGATTTCAGCAGCAGGCCGTATTCGCGGTCAGCCCATAACTTGTAGCCATAACGATATTTGTCGCGCGGCTCGAGGTAGACGATCTGGCCTTCGCGGCCACCGATACGCTCGGTACCACCCATGCGCACCTGATAACTGGGCTTGATGGCTTCGATATCGATCGGCAGTAGCGCGGGGAAAAGGTTCTGACCACGACGCTTCTCGATCACCACTTTTTCGTCGCGCGGGCTGAAGATGACCACATCGTTGCCCTGACTCAGGACTTCGCGTGGTGAACCATCAAGGACGAACATGCGGGCGTATTCGCCTTGCCCGTAGTTCATGTGGGTGATCTGGACCGAGCGTGCGGTCTTGCCCGACTGGTAGATGAAGACCCCTTGGTAGCTAAGTTCGCGTGCCGCCTGGGCCGCTTTCTGCAGGACCATCCAGGGGTCTTCGTCCTGTGCTGCGTTGACGTAAGAAAACTGGGTCGCCAGCAGGCAACCTAGCAGCAAACGCCACATTTATCGTTTGCTCTCGTAGGCGGCTGGCTGGATATAGTAAGCGGCACTATTGGCTGAGTAAGCCTGGTGCGCCAACAGGTATTCGGAAGGGATGCTCTGGGCGATCTCGATCGGCGCAGCATCGGCTGCGTTCTGGGTCTGCTGTTGCATGACCATCCAGCCGACGAACATCACCGCGGCGACGGAGGCCGCGACCGACCACATCATCGATGAGCGCTTGCGGAATTGACTCGCTGACGCAACCAATGACGGCTCGCTGTCGAGCCTGGCCATCAGCCGATCCGTGAAATCGGATCGCAGATAGGTCTCGCCACGCATCGCGTCGCCGATCAGGTGATAGGTCGACCAGCAATCGGCCATCTCCCCGCCTGCTTTGACAGCTGTCAACAAATGACCCGAGCCCTCAACATCGAACTCGTCATCCATCAGCGCTGAAATTTGATCTTTCATTACAGTCTCCTGAAACTTACCATCTCTTGTCTTGCGGTGTGTCCAGTAACGGACGCAGCTTCTGGGCGATGGTTTCGCGTGCGCGGAAGATCCGGGAGCGTACGGTGCCGATCGGGCAATCCATGAGGGTTGCGATCTCTTCGTAGCTCAGGCCTTCGATCTCGCGCAGCGTGATCGCCGTGCGCAACTCTTCGGGCAAGGCCGCCACCGTATCGTTCACGGTTCTTGCGATCTCCTTGCTCATCAACTCGGTCTCTGGCGTATCCATGGTGCGCAACTCGTTACCGTCCTCGAAGTTCTCTGCATCTTCGATCTCGATATCGGTCGTCACCTGTGGCCTACGGCCCATGGCCACCAGATAGTTCTTGGCAGTATTGATGCCGATCCGGTAGAGCCAAGTGTAGAACGCGCTCTCACCCCGGAAATTCGGCAACGCACGATAGGCCTTGATGAACGACTCCTGCACCACGTCCTCGACTTCCGCCGGGTCACGGATCAGGCGTGACAGCAAACGTCCGAGCTTGCGCTGGTACTTGTCCACCAGCATGCCGAAGGCTTTTTTGTCACCGCGCTGGGCGCGTTCAACCAGTTCCTGGTCTATCTCACGATTACCGACCATGCTTTTGTCTCTGTGCGCATTCGCATCTACAGAAACGATACTCCCTGTCTGCATTTTCTCTATTGTCGGAGTATAACCTTGCAGGGTCGTATCAACGAAACCCATGCGCGAAAATTCGTCTAGCTTTTTCGTCGTTATCATTTATCTTCCCTTCAGCCTGGTCTTGACTAGCTTGGTATACAAGACAGCGCTAAACTCCCGAAAGTTCAAGTATCCGGACACATATGCAACATTACGACGTACTGATCATCGGCAGCGGTCTCGCCGGGCTCACCCTGGCGCTGAAGGTCGCTGATCAGAAACGGGTCTGCCTGGTCAGCAAGCGCACCATCAACGACAGCTCCAGCAACTGGGCACAGGGGGGCATCGCCGCCGTGCTGGCAGGCAGCGATTCGATCGAGGCCCATATCCAGGACACCCTGGTTGCCGGCGCCGGGCTCTGTGACGCCGAAGTCACCCGCATGGTCGCCGAGCATGGGCGCGAGACCGTGGAATGGCTAGTGAAGGAAGGCGTGCCGTTTACGCGCGAGGCGGACGACAGCGGCTTCCATCTCACGCGCGAGGGCGGTCACAGCCATCGCCGCATCATCCATGCCGCAGACGCCACCGGCCACGCCGTGCAGAAGACGCTGGCGGAAAAGGTGCGCGAACACGCCAACATCACCTTGCTCGAAGATCACATCGCAGTCGACCTCATCACGTCGCGCAAGGTCAAGATCGAAGGCAACGAATGCCTGGGCGCCTACGTGCTCGACAACGCTTCGGGCAAGGTGCTGACCATCGGCGCCGACCACACCGTGCTCGCCACCGGCGGCGCCGGCAAGGTCTACCTGTACACGACCAACCCCGACGTCAGCACTGGCGATGGCATCGCCATGGCCTGGCGTGCCGGCTGCCGTGTCGCCAACATGGAGTTCATCCAGTTCCATCCGACCTGCCTCTATCACCCGCAGGCCAAATCGTTCCTCATTTCGGAAGCGCTGCGTGGCGAGGGTGGCGTCCTCACGCTGCCGGACGGCAGCCGCTTCATGCAGGAGCATGACGCGCGTGGCGAGCTGGCGCCGCGTGATGTGGTGGCACGCGCCATCGACTTCGAGATGAAGAAGCGCGGCATCGATTGCGTCTACCTCGACATCTCCCACCAGCCGGCGGATTTCATCCTGTCGCACTTCCCCACCATCTACCGGCGATGCATGGAGTTCGGCATCGACATCACCAAACAACCGATCCCTGTCGTGCCGGCCGCGCATTACAGTTGCGGCGGCATCATGACCGACCATATCGGCCGCACCGACCTGCCGCGGCTCTATGCCATCGGCGAGACCGCCTGTACCGGCCTGCATGGCGCCAACCGGCTGGCCAGCAACTCGCTGCTCGAGTGCCTGGTGTTCGGCCAGGCCGCTGCCCGAGATATCCTCGCGCAAGCGCCCAAGCCCCGGGTCAAGTTACCTTACTGGGATGAGAGTCGCGTCACCGACGCCGACGAAGAGATCATCATCACGCACACCTGGAACGAACTGCGCCGGTTCATGTGGAACTATGTAGGGATCGTGCGGACGACCAAGCGCCTGATGCGGGCATTGCACCGCATCCACATGCTGCGCGACGAAGTCCACGAGTTCTATAGCAATTTCCGCATCAGCAACAACCTGATCGAACTGCGGAACCTGCTGCAAGTGGCGGAACTGATCGTACTGAGCGCCATGGAGCGCCACGAGAGTCGGGGGCTGCACTACAGCAAGGATTATCCGGACATGCTGCCGGACGCCATCCCCACCGTACTCGAACCTTCGAACTACTACAGCCTGCTCGATAGCGATCACGGCCACCGCCAACGCAAGACCGAACACGCGCGCTAGCGTGCAGGCAAGCGCCTAGACGGTTGCCGGGCGAATCCCTAGCAGCGCGCCCTGCCCTTTGAGGTCATGCAGGATCTGCGCCCCGAAGCCGACGATGACTTCGGGCTCCGCATGGCCCAGCTCAGTGGCGATCTGCAGCAATGCCTGACGCGACGTCATCGCATCCGCCTGCCCTGCGTGCTGCAGCAAGCCAAGCAAACGCGCCGTGACCGGGTTGAGTTCAATGAAACGCACCATATCCGCAGCATCGCGGAACACCAGGAAATGCACCGGCTCGGCCAGCGGCGCTTGCGGCTTGAAGCGGGGCGAGATGCGATGCACCGGGTAATCGTAGCGCAACAACGCTGAGGCTGCGGCGAACACCGGCACCCCTGCCAGCAAGTCGCCGTGGGTATCGACCCGAGTCATGTCATCCTCGATGTCGGCAGAAGCGATGGCGAGCTCGATCCATTCGTAATG
>CAMLMA010000055.1 GCA_946481065.1 uncultured Nitrosomonadales bacterium | reverse complement strand
AAACCCGCTTAAAAATTAGAATAGCGGGCTTCGCAAGAAACCGGTTTACCCGGTGATGTAGCTCAGCTGGTTAGAGCACAGGATTCATAATCCTGGGGTCGAGGGTTCAAGTCCCCCCATCACCACCAACAAAAAAGCCGCCTCAGAAATGGGGCGGCTTTTTTATTGCCTAGGTTTTCACCCAGAGCGCGTTTAGTGGGTGACGACGATATCGTTCTTCACTGAAGTCACGCCCTTGACGCTCTTGGCGATCTTTTCGGCCTTGTCGGCTTCTGCCTTGGTAGCCGTGCCGGAGAGCTGGACCATGCCGTCGCTATCGGTTTCGACCTTGATATCGGTGGCATCGACCACCTTATCCTTGGCAAAGGCCGCCTTCACCTTGGTGGTGATGAGGGCATCACTCGCCTTGGTGGAGATCGGGTCCCCATCAGCGGCAAAACCGGATACCGGCATCGACAGCGGCATAGCAAGGGCGGCAACAATCAACAGGCTCTTCAGATTCGTTTTCATGGTCTTTCCTTTCTTTGAGTCAGACTTTGGTTTGTGTTAAGACACGAGTCCATTATTCCTGCATCGATATCGCGCGCTCATCGGCGAGCGGCCGATAATGCTGTAGGAATCTGCCGACCTGCCAGACTGGCCAAGTAACGAGCTACCAAGTGTCGAGCTGCCTATACCTGCTTTTTGCGATGAATGCCTTGCCACTAAAGCGCCAGCCCGTCCCTAATGCATCAGCCCGTCAATAGACGGGCTGATGCAGATCGAAGGCCTTCAGGCGCGAGGTGTCATTCGTACCAAGCCTACTTGACCGCGGTTGTTTACTTCACATCGACACCGCCGCCTTCAGGCTGTTTCTGGTGACTCTTGCCGGGCTGACGGACCTTTTTGTCCTGCTGTTGCTTATCGTTGGCACGCCTGTCCGGTTTGGCGTTGTTCTGGTCCGGCTGCTGTTCCAGATAGTCACCTTTGTCACGCGGCGGCATGGCTTGATGCGGATCGGCCGATTGCACGGGTGGCGAGGGCATCTCTTGCTGCTGGCCCGCCAGCGCGAGGCCTGAGACAGAGAAAAGGATGGCGGAACTCCAGATCGTCAATGATTTACGCATATGCATATCCTCCAGACTGATGAGTTTGGTCCGGCGCTTGTGGCGCACTGGACACCAAAGGCCATACCCGGTGATTGGGTCGTGACCATGGGAATACGATAGGCTTTCGCAGGCTCGGGATATGTAGGGCGGTGACTGATTAGACCGTAGGAAAGACCCAATGAAAAAGACCCACGCAAGGTGGGTCTCTCAGCAGTACATATCCGTTGGTTCGCGTGCTTATTCGTACTTTCGGAACTGGCCGACAACGACGCCGAAGATCTCGAACTGCTCTTTCGGGCGGATCACCGGGTAATCCTTGTTGGCGGGGATCAGGACGAACTGGCTGCCTTCACGGCCGAGGGTCTTGAGCGTGAATTCGTTGTTGACGATAGCGACGACGATATCGCCGACATTGGCCATGGCCCGTTTTTCAACGATGACCACGTCGTCAGGCACGATACCGGCATCGATCATGGAATCGCCTTTGACGGTGATGAGTACGGTCTTGGAGGGACGCTCGATCAGGTAATCGTCGATGGTGATGGTGTCTTGGCGATCACCCAGCGCCGGTGTGGGAAAGCCGGCCTGCACTGTAGCCTCCGCCAGGACCCGCTCGAAGAAACGCTTGCCCGGCTTGAGTCGTTTATCCGGTGCGGAATCGAGATAGCCCAGCAGCTTGAAACGTGCCACCAGCGCGGAGACCGCGTTCTTGGACTTGAACCCCATGAGCTGCGCGATCATCGCGAATGACGGCAGCGTCTTGTGATCTGCATAGTAGTCCTGGAGCTGGCCCAGGTAATCGACATCGTTTCCCATGACCCAACGATACTGTACGTTCGTACAGCCGTCAATACCCATTTCAATTAAGATTGCGGGTGCTTGAAAGGTGCCCGCTCTTCCAGCTCGCTGCGGTAATGCGCGATGTGCTGGGTCTCCTGTTGCAGGAAACGCTTGATGGCGTCTTCAAAATCGGGATGCGCGATCTTGTGGAACGAGTAAGTGGTTCTCGGCTTGAAGCCCCGCGCGAGCTTGTGCTCGCCCTGAGCTCCGCCTTCGAAACAGCTGATGCCGCGTTCGATGCAGAACTCCTGCGCCTGGTAATAGCAGAGCTCGAAATGCAGCCCCGGCACATGTGTGACGGCACCCCAATAGCGGCCATAGAGTGCATGGTCATCGTAGATATTGAGTGAGGCGGCGACCGGTTCGCCCGAGAGATAGGCGAGGTTGAGCAGGATATGTTGCGGCATGCGCTGGCCGATCTCATGGAAGAATTGCTTGGTGAGATAAGGCGTGGAGTGATGCTGGTGATAGGTGTGCTCGTAACAGCGATAGAAGAAATCCCATGCTTCTCGGGTGATCTCGGGCCCCAGTATCCTGCGGCATTCGATGCCGGCGGCGGCGACCTTCTTGCGCTCCTGATGGATCTTCTTGCGTTTATCGTGCGAAAGCCGGCTCAGAAAATCCTCGAAATCGACAAACTGCGCGTTCTCCCAGCGGAACTGCACACCCTGGCGCTCGATCCAGCCCGCCTCGCGCATGACCGCCGCCGAGGCGTCATCAGGAAACAGCACATGCGCGCTCGACAGGCCATGCCGCGCCAACTGGTCGGCGACGATCTCGGCCATCATCAAGCGCAGTTCAGGGTCGGCGGTCAACAGGCGTGGACTGGTGATCGGCGTAAAAGGGATGGCGGCGATGATCTTGGGATAGTAGCGCTGGCCGTTGCGCTCATAGGCATCGGCCCAGGACCAGTCGAATACGTATTCGCCGTAGGAATGCCCCTTGAGATAGAGCGGCACCGCGCCGATGAGCTGGCCTTGTTCACGCACCACCAGCGGGTTTGGTTGCCAGCCCGTACCCTTGCCTACACAGTGCGTATCTTCAAGCGCGGTGAGAAAGGCATGACTGAGCAGGGGAAAGCCGTCGGTCAATGCGTCCCAGGAAGCTGCTGGCAGTTCCCGCACGCCTTCGATGATCTCGATCTCCATGGGTGTAAGCTAGCATCCATCCGAGGCTGAAACAAGGGCCAGCCACCCGAATTCCGCCGTAAGGAAATCGACGGTGGGAACGACCAACGCATGCAATCCGAACATCCACCAAGAAAGGATCCCATGTTATTCCAGCGTCTGTTCAACCCACGAAACCCCGACCGCCACGCCGAGGAGCTGATGGCCAGCCTACTGGTCATGGCCTGGATGGTGGAAGCCCGCGACCCCTACACCGGCGGCCACCTTTGGCGTGTCTCACGCTATGCCCGGCTGCTTTCACAGCACATGGGGCTGCCGGCGGGGACCGTCGATCGCATCTCCATCGGCGGTTTTCTGCATGACCTAGGCAAGATCGGGATCCCGGATCACATTCTCAATAAGCGCGAGCGGTTGAGCGACGAAGAATACGAAGTCATCAAGACCCATCCCAATGCCGGCTTGCGCATGCTCGCTGGCCATCCATTGAAGGCGCTGGTGCAGGATGCGGTGGCGCTGCACCACGAGACTCCCGATGGCAAAGGTTATCCGAACCAGCTCTCGCAGGATCGTATCCCGCTCGATGCCCGCATCGTCGGCGTATGCGATGCCTTCGACGCCATGACCAGCACCCGCCCATATCGGCCTGGCATGCCCATCGCGAAGGCACTGCAGATCATCGAACAGCATCTGGGCCAGCAATTCGACCGTGAGATCGGCCGACATTTCATTACATTGGGGCAGTCGGGCGCATTCGCGCACATCGTCGGGCATACCGATGACGGGATCCCTTTGCATGAATGCCCCATGTGCGGGCCGACGCTAGTGATTCGCAAACAGCAGAAAGCAGGCAGCCATGTCTATTGCCCGAGCTGTACTGCAGAGTTCGTCACAGAAGATGGCGCGAACGGACTGGTCACCAAGCCCACGGGTAACAAAGGCAACGCGCGGCAAGTGGCGCCGGAAGCGGATATCGCCCTGATCCAGGCGCTGGTGAAAGAATCGGCGCAAGCCGTCGCGGGATTGAGGTTGCGCGCCTAAGCCAGGTCGCACTTAACCCAAGGTCGCGCTTGATCGAAGCATCTTGCAATTGGATAAAGCGCCCGCAAGATGGGGCACTTTGAATATACGGCCTGGATAGGTTCGGCGAAACCCTGCTGGCCCGCCATCAAAATGGAAATGGCAACACCCTAAGGAGTTGGCTCACAATGGTTGTCGTGGAATAGAGACGGCCCCTCATCAAACCATGACATTCCACCATGAACCAACACCTTAGGGTGTTGCCGATTCACGACAGCAGTCGCTTATTTGTGTTTGTGATCGAATCCGTCAACACCGTGGCCGATCACACCACCGATGGCTGCACCGCCGACTGTCCCCCACGAACTGCCACCCGTCAGGACAGCGCCAGCGACGCCACCGATAGCTGCGCCGGCCGCGGCGTTCTTTTGACGGGTACTCATGCCTGAACAACCGGTTAACGTCACGATCAACATCGCAGCGACTAATGATTGCTTGGTCATTTTGATTGACTCCTTTGGATAGTTTTTATACCTGGGCGTTGGAACATTCCCATGGACGCACAGGTTGAACACACTATCGCAAAGGCCGTGCCAAGATAATTAATACTATTAATATCAATGGCTTGGTGATAATCACCAGTTGTGGTCGATGATAAATTTGTGAAATACGTCGCCAACAGGCGACAGGTTGACGCTAAAGGATGAGTCTGGAGTGGTACAGCGGGGAAAAGTGGTTAAAGCGCCCGTTTGCGGTTATTGGTGTTGTCCTTGGCTTCTTTGGCTTCCTTGACATCCTTGCCGCCCTTGCGCTTGGCATCGGCATCCGGGTTCGGGCCATCGATCTTGGCTGTCAACGCGCGTTGACGTTCCGCCGCCTTGGCTTGGGCATCCTCCAGCTCGGACAAGGTGAGCACACCATCGGCATTGAGGTCGAACTGGTTGAAGTGACGGGCGACCTGCGGCAACATTTCAGTCGCCTCTTCGCGTGAGAGGGAGCCATCGTTATCGTGATCGGCATCGAGGAAGCGCTCCTGAATGCGCTTGCGCATCAGCCGACGGCGCTCTTCGATCTGGATGTGGGCGGCATCTACCGATTTGGAATATTCGTAAAGGTCACGGCGCAGGCGCAGTCGGTCTTCGATGCTGATGCGCTTGTCCAGGATCTGCACCTGGATGGTTTCTGGTTCTGGTTCTGCGGCGGGGACGCTAGGTTCTTCGATCGTGGTCTGCGTTTCGCGTGGGCCGGCAAAAGACAACTCGGTCAGTCCGACCAGCACAAAAAGCGCAATGAGAGCGTGCTTGTGATATGGCGCCTGAAAATCCGTCATCAGCATACGGAATACACCACCAAAAGTTGAGCTTTCAGCATCGTTGCTTTCCATCCCCCAGCCAGTGTTTTTGCGATGACCACTCCAGCTATTACGAGTGGGATCGTCATTTGTCTAGGATGCGCAATGCAATGGATTTGTTCATTACTTTGCGTTCCAGCCAGCATATTTTTGTCGTATATCGATCGCTGTTCCACCCGCGAGAACCGCTTTGCGATCCGCTGTTCCGTCGTCGGGCCAAGCCATTTTGCATATGGCAAGAGTCCGCAATCATGACGCATGAATGTAAATCGAATGTTTCATCGACTCCCTTGATTGTAAAAAATTGTAACTTAATCAAGTGTTATCAAAAACTTAACGTAGGGCTTTCAATTCCGGGCCATTCCGCAGAAAATACGGGCATGCAGCCCCCGATGAAAAAGATCCTGATGGTTGACGACGACTTGCGCATGCGCGAGTTGCTGCAACGCTATCTCGGTGAACAAGGCTTCACCGTCAAGACTGTTTCCGACGCGACCGAAATGGACATCGCGCTCACGCACGAACATGTCGACCTGCTCGTACTCGACCTCATGCTGCCGGGAGAAGACGGCCTGGCGATCTGCCGACGATTGCGGGCGGCCGGCAATACCATGCCCATCATCATGCTGACTGCGCGTGGCGATGAAGTCGATCGCATCGTCGGGCTGGAGATGGGCGCTGATGATTACCTGCCCAAACCCTTCAACCCACGCGAGCTGCTGGCGCGCATCAACGCCGTCATGCGTCGCCATGGCCCGACCGTACCCAGCGCGCCGGCGATCGAGGGCGACGTCATCAGCTTCGGCGACCTGACCTTCGACCCTTCCACACGCAGCCTGTTGCGCAACGGCGTCGCCATCACCATCACCAGCGGCGAGTTCGCCCTGCTCAAAGTCTTTGTCGATCATCCACGGCAACCGCTGTCCCGGGATCGGCTCATGCAACTGGCGCGGGGCCGCGAGCTCGATGTGTTCGACCGCAGCATCGATGTCCAGGTTTCCCGCCTGCGCAAGCTGATCGAACCCGACCCTGCGCATCCGCGCTATCTGCAGACCATGTGGGGATTCGGCTATGTCTTCATCCCGGATGGCGAAGCGCTCAAAACCTAGCGTGTACTTGTGAAATTCCTGCCGCGTTCATTGCTGGCGCACGTGATGTTGCTGATCGCCTTGCTGCTGGCGGTCGGCCAGTATGCGGCGCTCAAGCTGTTCGACTATTTCGAGCGCGAGCCGCGCGCCATGGCCGCGGCCCTGCAAGCCATCACCGTCGTCAATTACACCCGCGCCTCTCTGCTGGCATCTCACGAGAACCGTCGCCTCGCCCTGCTCTCCGAACTCTCCGGCAAGGAGGGTGTACGCGTCTACGCGGCCGACCTGCTGGAAGAGATCGAACCCCTGCCGGACGACCCTTTCATCCGCATGATCGCCGCCAAGATCCGTGACCGGCTTGGCAAGGACACCCTGGTCTCGTATAACCATTTCGGCATCCCTGGCCTCTGGGTGAGTTTCAGTATCGAACAGGACGATTTCTGGGTGGTGATCCCGCGTATCCAGGTCGATCGGCCGTTCCCCTGGCAGTGGCTGGGCTGGGGGGCGCTGATGATCCTGCTCTCGCTGATGGGGGCCTACGTGATCGCTGCGCGCATCAACCGTCCGCTGAGCCTGCTGGTGAAGGCCGCTGACCGACTGCGTAACGGCGAGCAACCGCCCAAGCTGCCAGAAGTGGGAGTCGCCGAACTACGCGAGGTGAGCCATACGTTCAACCAGATGTCCGAAGCCCTGCATCGGCTGGATACCGAACGTACGCTACTACTGGCCGGCATCTCGCATGACTTGCGCACGCCGCTGGCTCGGCTGCGGCTTGCCGTCGAGATGCTGCCCGAAGACCAGTGCGGAAGCTTCAAGACCGGCATGGTGCAGGACATCACCGACATGGACGACATCATCCACCAGTTCCTCGATTTCGTCCGCGGCGTCGAGGGTGAGCCGACACAGATGGTCGACCTCAACGAACTGCTGAAATCGATCGTGGAACGCAATCAGCGTGCCGGCAGGGATGTCATCCTGCGGCTATCGGCACAACATCTCATCCCGTTGCGGCCGCTGGCCATGCAGCGCCTGATCGGCAACCTGATCGACAACGCCTACAAATACGGCCATGGCGAAGTGATCGTCAGCACGCGCATCAACTCCGGATCGGTGGTGGTGAGCGTGATGGACAACGGGCCGGGAATCCCCGCATCGCAGATGTCGCGCTTGCTGCGTCCGTTCGAACGTCTGGACAAGGCGCGCGGCAATGAGGGCGGCAGCGGGCTTGGGCTGGCCATCGCCGAACGTATCGCGAAGTTGCACAAGGGTGAGTTGACGCTGCTCAATCGACCGCAAGGCGGATTGGAAGCGCGGCTGACACTGCCTATCGTGGTCTGATCGCAGCACCCGCCAGGCGCTGCGCACTGAGTTGACGGTGCGCGTGGGTGGCGCAAACCCCAGGGTGCCAGTTGGTGTTGAATGAAAGCGCGGCCCGGGAATCAAGCCTGCGCATGCTGGCTATGCCTGCGGATCGAACCAGGCCAGCTTCTCGCGCAGCTTGACCACTTCACCGACGATGGTCAGGCAAGGTGGTTTCATGTCTGCGGCCTGCACCTGCGCCGCCAGTGTCGCAAGGTCGGCCACCACCACTTTCTGCCGCGGCGTCGTCCCCTGCTGCACCACGGCTGCGGGTGTCGTGGCGTCCAGGCCATGGCTGACTAGCTGCCGGCATATCTCATCCAGCCCGACCAGCCCCATGTAGATGACCACCGTCTGATTGGGTCGCACCAATGCCGGCCAGTCGAGATCCACCGTGCCGTCCTTGAGATGCCCGGTGGTGAAAACGCAGGATTGCGCATAATCGCGATGCGTGAGCGGAATCCCGGCATACGCCGAGACGCCGTTGGCGGCGGTGATGCCCGGCACCACCTGGAAGGGTACGCCATGCTGCATGAGGGTTTCGATCTCCTCGCCGCCACGGCCGAAGATGAACGGGTCTCCGCCTTTCAGGCGAAGTACGCGCTTACCCTCCTTGGCAAGCCTTACCAGTAGCTGATTGATCTCTTCCTGCGGCAAGGTATGCTGGTCACGCGCCTTGCCGACATAGATCAGCTCGGCATCGCGCCGCACCAGTTCCATGACCTCTCTGCTCACCAGTTTGTCGTAGACGCAGACATCGGCTTGCTGCATCAGGCGCAAGGCACGGAACGTCAGCAGATCCGGATCGCCCGGTCCGCCACCGACCAGATAGACCTCGCCGTGATCCTGCCCTGTCTGGTCGCTGGCAATGGCCTGCTCGAGCGCTGCGCGCGCTGCCGGCTCCTGCCCCGAGAGTACGCGCTCACCGATCGGCCCCTCGAACACACGTTCCCAGAAGATGCGCCGCTCCTGCGTCGTCGCGAAGCGCGCCTTCACGCGGTCGCGGAACTCGCTTGCCAGTCCCGCCAGCCGGCCATAACTCGCGGGCAGCATGGTCTCGATCCGTGCGCGCAGCATCCGCGCCAGCACCGGGGCGGCGCCACCGCTGGAAATGGCGATGGTGATCGGATATCGCTCGACGATGGAAGGCATGGTGAACGTGCATAGCTCGGGGCAGTCGACCACGTTCACTGGGAGCTGCCGAGCATTGGCCTCCGCGAAGACGGCTCGATTGACATCTGCTTCATCGGTCGCCGCCACGGCCAGGCAGGCATCCGCCAGATGGCCGGCACGAAAGACGTCTGCCAGGTGCGTGATCTTGCCGGCGGCGTGCATCGCAGCCAGTTCATGATGTAATTCAGGTGAGATGACCACCACATCGCCGCCCGCTTTCAGCAGCATGGTGACCTTGCGCGCAGCGACTTCGCCACCGCCGATGACGACGCAGCGACGGCCCTGTATCCGCATGAAAATCGGTAATGCATCCATGGCGCCATTTTACGCTGGTTTGTGCATCGGCATGGGCTGCGCTACAATCAGGCCTTAGCTTACTGTTTTTTTAAGATATTTTGCATCCTCCCCCAGTCAGTTTCACCGCCAGTTCCATCTCGATCTGCGCTGTGCTCCCGAACCGACACGCCGCCAAGCCCGCATGAGCACGCCCAGGAAAGTTTTCATCAAGACCTTCGGCTGCCAGATGAACGAATACGATTCGTCACGGATGGCCGATATGCTGCACAGCAGCGAAGGCATGCTGACGACCGACAACGTCGACGAAGCTGACGTCATCCTGCTCAACACCTGCTCCATACGCGAAAAGTCCGAGGACAAGGTGTTCAGCCATCTCGGTCGCTTCATCCCGCTCAAGGAAAAGAACCCGAACCTGATCATCGGCGTCGGCGGCTGCGTCGCCAGCCAGGAGGGCGAGCAGATCGTCGCCCGTGCGCCTTATGTCGATGTCGTCTTCGGGCCGCAGACCTTGCACCGTTTGCCGGAGATGATCAGTCACCGGCGCAGCACCGGCATCTCGCAGATCGACATCAGCTTCCCCGAGATCGAGAAGTTCGATCATCTGCCGCCGCCCCGCGTCGAAGGTGCGGCTGCGTTCCTCTCCATCATGGAAGGTTGTAGCAAGTACTGCACCTTTTGCGTGGTGCCGTTCACCCGCGGCGACGAAGTCTCGCGTCCGTTCGGCGACATCCTGGTCGAAGCGGTGCAACTGGCCGAGCAAGGCGTGAAAGAGATCACGCTGCTAGGACAGAACGTCAACAGCTACCGCGGCGAATCACCGACCGGCGCGCCTGCCGATCTGGCGTTGCTCATCGAATACATCGCAGAGATCCCGCAGATCGAACGCATCCGCTTCACCACGTCACATCCGAACGAGATGAGCGACGCGCTGATCGACTGCTTCGCGCGCATCCCCAAGCTGGTCTCACACCTGCACCTGCCGGTGCAGGCGTGTTCCGACCGCATCCTCATGGCGATGAAGCGCAACTACACCGCATTGCAGTACAAATCCATCATTCGCAAGCTGCGCAAGGCGCGCCCCGACATCTGCATCAGCTCGGATTTCATCGTCGGCTTCCCGGGCGAGACCGAGGCAGACTTCGAAGCGACGATGAAACTGCTGAAGGATCTCGATTTCGACTTCAGTTTCAGTTTCGTCTATAGCGCTCGGCCAGGTACGCCGGCTTCCTACTTGCCCGACGACACCCCGCAACGCGTCAAGCTCGAGCGGTTGGCGCGGTTGCAGGCGGTCAACGAGGAACAAGGCCTGTCCATCAGCCGCAGCATGGTCGGCACACGCCAGCGCGTGCTGGTGGAGAGCCTGTCGAAAAAGGATACCGGCGAACTCGCCGGCCGCACCGACAACAACCGTATCGTCAATTTCCCCGGCGGCGCGGAACTCATCAACCAGTTCGTCGAAGTCCGCATCACCGACGCCCAGCCGCATACCTTGCGCGGCGAACTTATCAGAGCCTAATCTTGGAAATCACCTTAAGCCCCGAAGACAATACCCGCCTCGCCAACCTTTGCGGCGTGCTGGACGAGAACCTGAAGCAGATCGAATCCGCGCTCGACGTCGGCATCTCGCGTCGTGGCTCGCACATCCGGCTGTCGGGCGAAGCCCATAACATGCGGCTTGCCGCCCAGTTGCTGGAAAACTTCTACGAACGCGCGAAGAAACCCATCAGCCTCGAAGAGGTCCAGCTGAGCCTGGTCGAGGTCGACCGCCTCAAGCCCGAAGAAGTGACGACGGCGATGCCGGTATTGATGACCCGCCGCCAGGACCTCCATGGACGCACACCGCGCCAGGTGGAATACCTGCAGCAGATCCAGGAGTTCGATATCACCTTCGGCATCGGCCCAGCCGGTACCGGCAAGACCTATCTCGCCGTGGCCAGCGCCGTGGACGCGTTGACGCGCGACCGCGTGAAACGCATCGTGCTGGTTCGTCCCGCAGTCGAAGCCGGCGAGCGCCTGGGCTTCCTGCCCGGCGATCTCTCGCAAAAAGTCGACCCTTACCTGCGCCCGCTGTATGACGCGCTCTACGACCTCGCCGGGTACGACACCGTCAACAAGATGTTCGAGCGCGGCGCCATCGAAGTCGCGCCCCTGGCTTACATGCGCGGTCGCACGCTGAACCAGAGCTTCATCATCCTCGACGAGGCGCAGAACACGACGCCGGAACAGATGAAGATGTTCCT
>CAMLMA010000054.1 GCA_946481065.1 uncultured Nitrosomonadales bacterium | reverse complement strand
GCGCGGCCAGGGGCTCTTTGCCGACATGATCGCGCAACGCTTCAAGCTGGCGACGGCCAGGCTAGGGCTGAACGAGCATCGAAGGGCGCTGGATACCACACGGTTCAATCCGCCTGCGGTGGTGAAACCGCAGATGGAACTGTTCTGACCTAAGATCGTACTGCCTCAATAATTGCCGGTGAATTTGCGGATATCGCGCAGCTGGCGCTTGGTAGGACGTCCTTCGCCACGTTCACGGCGCGCATGGTCGTGCTCACGCGTGACGGCTTCGTTCTCACGCCGCGCGAGACTGGCCGGGGTCTCTTCATAGAGCAACGCCGCTTCGGGGGCGCCACGTCGCTGTGTGGACAGCGCACGCACCGTGACCTCGATCTCGAATTCCTTGCGCCGGATATGGATCACGGCGCCAAGACGGACTTCCTTCGCCGGCTTGACACGATCACCGTCGACATGGACCTTGCCACCATCGATGGCATCCGATGCCAGGCTGCGCGTCTTGAAGAATCTTGCCGCCCACAACCACTTGTCGAGCCGGCATTTACCGTCGTTGTCTTCCGAAGTTTTCATGAGGTGTGCAGGCTGAACCAAAGATAAGCGAGCGCCAACGCGGCGTAGGCGACGAAACTTGCGCCCAGCAGATAGGCAGAGAGCTTCGAGGGTCTTGCCCAGTGTGGCAGGGTCGGCGCCAGCAATTGATGATTGAGTCGATACAGTGCGGCTGGGAAGATCACCGTACCGACGAAACCGATGACCGCGCTGATGAGGATCAAGGTGCCCGGTGCTTCCAGCGACATGGTGAATCCGGTGATCAGCGTGAGCAGCCCCAGCACATAGAAATAGAGTTTACGCATGGGCCAGCGTCGTGCGCGGGGGAAGAGGATATGCATGACGTCGGCCTGCGTACGGCTCACCGCATCAGCCGTCGCGAGCCAGGTGTCAGCGAGAAATGCAGCTGCCACGAGCAGGAACAGCACGCGCCCGAACGTACCCCAGCTCACTTCGAAGAAACGGCTCTGCACCACGGCGATCTCGTAATCCTGGGGGATCAGGCCTTGCGGAAACAGCAAGGCCCAGGCCAGCAGGCACATCATCATGGTGGTCAACAGGTTACCTAGGATGCCGATCAGCACATCGGTCTTGAGAAAGCGTTTCCAGGTACGCCATGCCTGATGATTGCCACGATGATCGATAGGCAACAGGCCTTCGGTACTGACCACTTCAGGCCGTTTTGCCAGCGGTCCGGTGATGCGACCCATGTGGCCTGCCATGCCACTCCCCTTGTCGCGTAGCCAATAGGAATAGAACAGGATCCAGAAACCGCCGAGGCCAGCGAAGGTGATCGCCGTCAGGAGCTTGGTCGCGTCCGCGGGATCCCATGGCCTCGGCATGGCCGCGGGCGGGGCGAGCAATCCCTTGCCGAAGCTGGGCAAGGCCGCCAGCACTTCGGGGCTGGCACAAGCCCAGAGCAGGCCGATGATGGTCACCAGCGCCACGACTTTCATGAAATTCTCGATCAGTTGATAGATCACCCGGCTAAAAACGATAGCGAGGATGAACGCCGCGATCGTCGCGTAACCCCAGAACAGCGTCTGGCCCCGCACCGTCCAGTCCTGTGGGAAATGGGTCATGGCCGCCAGCGCGGTGCCGCCGGCTGAGGCAAAGGCGCCGAACCAAAGGAACGACAAGCTCATGAGCAGCCAGAGAAAGATGCCGAAATGGCGATTGAGGCGGATGAAACCGCTGAAGATGCTCTCGCCCGTCAGCATGGTGTAACGGCCGATCTCGACCGTGACCGGGTACTGCAGCAGGCATGCCGGGATCAGCAGGCAAAGGAAGGTCAGCCCGTATTTGGCGATCATGTAAGGCCACCAGATCAGTTCGCCGCTGCCCTGCGCCAATGCCATCCAGATGATGCCCGGGCCGAGTGCGGCCCACCAGCCGGGGAATCTGGGCAAGCGGCGACGCGGCAGATCGGCAAGCGCAGTACGCACCCTAGTTCCTGCGGTCGCGCACCAGATAAGCGGTCGCCTGCTGGTTGTGCTTGCGGATATCGCTGAATTGCTCCAGCGCGCGCTGCACCCGCCCCATGACCGTTTCAGGGCGATAGTTACCCTGTGCGTCAGCAGCCCCGATCGGCATGCCGGTGAGATATTCGATACCTTCCAGCACATGCGCGATCGACAGGATATGGAACTGCCCTGCTTCGACCGCCTGCGTCACTTCGTCATCCAGCATGAGGTGCCAGCGGTTGGCTGCGGGGATCAGCACCCCTTGCTTGCCGTCGAGCCCCAGATTGCGGCAAACGCGGAAATAGCCCTCGATCTTTTCGTTGAGGCCGCCGATCGGCAGCACCTCGCCGTGCTGGTTGAGCGCGCCGGTGACGGCGATGCCCTGCGGCAGCGGCAAGCCGGACAAGGCCGAAAGCAAGGCATAGAGTTCGGCACAGGACGCCGAATCGCCTTCGACGCCGTAATATTCCTGCTCGAACACCAGCGAGGCGTTGAGCGACAGCGGCGCCAGGCCGGGAAAGCTGGCCGCGAGCCAGCTTTGCAGGATGAGTACGCCCTTGTCGTGGTTGGGGCCGCTCATCTGCACTTCGCGGCTGATGTTGATGATGCCGCGATCGCCAGGATAGCAGCGCGCCGAGATGCGCACTGGCGAACCGAAGCCGGTCTCGCCCAGCTCCATGTGCGTCAGGCCATTGATCTGGCCGATCTCGCGGCCCTGTACGCGGATCATCAGCTCGCCGTCGGTGATGGAGTCACGCAGCTCCTTCTCGTAATGCTCATGGCGCAACAGGCGCATGCGTGCCGCGGTCTCGACATCGGCCGCTTGCACCAGCGCCGCCGAGGTCGGGGAGACGGAGGCGCTTTCGATGATCAGGGTCTCGAGCTGCGCGTAGTTGGTGCCGATGCGCGACTGGTCCTCTACCCAGCGGTGCATGGCGCGCAACAGGCTACTCACCGCTGCCGCGGAAAAATGCTTGAGACCTAGCGTGTCGCAACGTTCTGCCACATATCGGCTGACGGCGAGATACACCTCCGGACCGGCAGGGAAACGCTCGACGAAATCCACCAGGATCTTGAAATGGCCAGCGAATTCGGGGAAATCTTCCTGCAGGCCGTAGAACTCCTCATGCGTCGCGATCAACACCAGCTTGACCTTCACCGGCAGGGGTTCCAGCAGATGCGGCACCACGCTATGGCCGGCGCTACCACCGGTATCCTCGATCTGGATACGCCCATTGCGCAGGAAACGATGCAGCTTTTCCAGGATGCCGCCGCTGCCCTGTTCGTCCGCATCGAGATCGCGCAGGTGCAGCATCAGCAGCCCACCGTGAGCCTTGAGCAGGTTGCCGGCGCGAAGCCGCATGAAATCCGGCGTATTGCTGCTCTCGGAGACGCTTTCGACACCGCCGAACAGCGACTGGAAACTGGGATCGTCATCGTAGATCACCGGCGCCTGCGCGAGATGCCGGTTATCCACCAGCAAATTGAGTCGGTAACGGCTCAGCAACGCTTCGAGCACGCCTTCGTTATCGGCGTTACCACCGGGACGGAACGCTTCCAGGTTGTCCAGCGTATCGCGCTTGAGTGCCGCGGTATAGGTTTCGAACACCTTGGCGTCGGCGCCCGCGCTCGCGGCGACCGCCTGCAGCTGCCCAGCCTGTTCAGCGAACCAGGCATCGACTTCTGCCGGCGTCTTGTTGGCGGACTCTTCGCCGAACCAGGTCGGGATGGTCCTTGCCAGCTGACGCACATATTGCTCGAGCGCCGTCCTCAGCGCAGCCCCGCCACCCGCGCTGAGATACAGCGGCAAGGCCTTTTCCGGCGCGTCGAAATTGTGCAGATAAGCCAGGTCTGGCGGCGCAGGCAAAGCTAGCGCTGCGCTGCGCATGGCTTCCAGCATGAGCGAAGTGCGACCCGAACCGGATTCGCCAGCGACCAGCAGATGGAAGCCTGGCTGCTTGACGTTGAGGCCGAAGCGCGCCGCCTGTTCGGCGACCGTCTGGCCGATCCAGCCCGGTCGCTGGCCCACCAGTTCAGAAGTGTCGCCGAAGCCGAGGCTGCCCGGGTCGATGCGGTGCTGGAGTTGTGTGGCGGCGATATTCTCTAACATGCGCGATCCGTCATTGTGGGTTGTGTTTCCAGCGCTCGCGGGCGTGGTCGTCGGAAGCCTTGGCTTCGACCCAGCGCGACCCGCTGGGGGTTTGTTCCTTTTTCCAGAACGGTGCTTCGGTCTTCAGGTAATCCATGATGTATTCACAGGCGGAAAAGGCTTCGCCGCGGTGCGCCCCACTCACCACCACGAGCACGATCTGCTCGGTGGGCTGCAGGGTACCGACACGGTGAATGATCAAGGCATCGAAAATATCCCAGCGTGCCTTCGCCTGCTCGACGATGCCTTGCAGCGCCTTCTCCGTCATGCCGGGATAATGCTCCAGCGTGAGCGCACCGACTTCGCTGCCGTCGTTGATATCGCGCACCTGGCCGACGAAAGACACCACTGCGCCGGTATCCGGCCGTGCCAGTCGCATGCGGGCGATCTCGGCGCCGGTGTCGAAGTCCTCGATCTGGACACGAACGGTCATGGAACTAGCCGCCGGTCACCGGCGGGAAGAAGGCGACTTCGTCGCCGTCATTGATCATGGCGTCATCCGCCACCAGCGCGTGGTTGATGGCGCCACGGACCACCTGCTTGCCGGTGAAGATCTCCTGCCAGACACCGCCACGCGCGGCAAGATGCCGCTTGAGCGCAGCGATATCCCTGACATCGGCGGGCAGATCCATCTCCTCGATCGAATACTTGAGCGATTCCTTCAGGCGGGCGAAATACAGCACCTTAACCATGCAGCACGTCCTCGTCGGTGACGGCGCCGCGCTTGCCGTTGATCGCATCGGCGATCAGGGTCATGAGCCGGGCCTTGTGCTGTTCGTCATCCATCAGGCTGGAGCTGAAGGTCACGCCGAATTTTGCCGCGTATTGCTGTATCAGCATGATCAATACCTGTTCACTCATCTGTTTATTCCTCGTCCAACAATGGCGGCAGCTCATGGCTGCCCTCTAGCTCCACACGCTCGATGCGCGCGAAACGATCCGTGATCTTGCGACTGCTGATATGCACATCCTCGACATCCTTGCTGGCCTGCTGGATATGTGTCGCGAGCTTCTTCATGCGCTCGTCGAAACGCGCGAAATCCTTGCCCAGCTTGCTCAGCTCGTCCTGGATGATATGCACCTGCTTGCGCGTCTCGGTGTCCTTGAGCACGGCGCGCGCCGTATTGAGCACCGCCATCAGCGTGGTCGGCGAGACGATCCAGACGCGTTTCTTCTGCGCATGCTCGACGAGGTCGCGGTGATGCGCGTGGATCTCGGCGAACACGGCTTCGGCCGGGATGAACATGACCGCGCCGTCAGAAGTCACGTTGGGGATGATGTACTTGCCCGCGATATCGTCGATATGCTTGCGCACGGCGGTCTTGAACACACCAGGACCGGTACGCTCGGCGCCATCGAGGAACATGGCCTCGTAGCTTTCCAGCGGAAACTTGGAATCCACCGCCACCAAGCCAGTCGGCTCGGGCAGCTTGAGCACGCAGTCGGCGCGCGTGCTGTTGGCGAAGGTGTACTGGAACTCGAATGCCGTTTCCGGCAGCAGGTTGCGCACCAGGCCTTCAAGCTGCACTTCGCCGAAAGCGCCGCGCGAACGCTTGTCACCGAGCAGCTCCTGCAGGCTGACGACGTTGGTGGTGAGGCCATCGATCTTCTTCTGCGCCTCGTCGATGGTGGCAAGCCGCGTCATGACATTGGTAAAGGTCTCGTTGGTCTTCTTGAAGCCTTCTTCCAGTCGCTCCGAGACCTTGCCGCCGATCTGCTCCAGGCGGCCGTCCACCGTCTTGGTCAGGGCCTCCATGCTCGTCGTCAATTGCAGCGTGGCGTGGCGCATCGTGGCCTGGATCAGCTCCTGCTCGGCCTTGCCCTGCTCGGCCAGCGTGGTATGCAGGCGCTCCAGAATGTTCTCGCGCGTCTGCGCCAGGCTGGCGGTTTGCGTCGACTGTAGCGCGAGCATGGCGTCGCGGGTCTGTTTCAGCTCTTCGGCGACTGCGGCACGCAGGCGCTCGCTGTTATTGACGGCGCTTTCCTGCAATCGGTCGCCGAGCGTATTGAGGCCGTTGTGCAGATCGAGCAGCATGGCGCGATGCTTGTCTTCCAGTTGTTGCAGCAGCACCGTAGTGGAATCGGCAGCGTTCGCCTGGCGCCAGGCGAGCCAGAGCAGCACCAGCAGGCAAAGTGTGACTAGGATCAGCAAGAGGGTCTCGATCATCGGCGGAATTATACTCCATGACACGGCGCATCCACCCCGAGCGGGCCCGTGCGCGTAAACTTCAAATCTGTCGGGGTTTATGCCAAACTCGGGCATCTTTTCACTGGGGCAAGCGCTGCCGTGACCAATCTCAAACAAGCGATCGGCCAGTGGCTGGCGAACCTGACCCGACGCCTGCGCCATCACTTCTATCTGTATCTTGCCGCTGTGCTCACGCTATTGCTGCTGCTCGATGCCGGCGTATTCGGGATCGGCGAGCGCATCAGCCAGCGCACCTTCGATGCCATGCTGCACAGTCGCATCCTGGTGCCTCCGGCCGATACCGATATCATCATCGTCGATGTCAACGAAGCGAGCCTCAGCGCCATGGCCGGCGAATATGGCCAATGGCCCTGGCCGCGCCAGGTGTTCGGCGAATTCCTGGAGAACATCGAGGCACAACGGCCAAAAGCCGTTGTATTCGATATCCTGTTCAGCGAGGCGGATATCGACAATCCCGACAGTGACGCCTATTTCAACGAGACCATCGGCGACACCAGCAATACCTACTTTCCCTTCCTGCGCTTGCCTGCCGAACAGGACAAGCTGAGCGAGGTGAAGCCCGACATGATCGCCGGCCTGCGGGAGATCACGCCCGGCAAAGGCGATAAGGACGCTGGTATCGCCGTCGTGCTGCCGCATTTCGATGCCGCAGTGGCTTCGGGCCGGCTCGGCACACACAATATCTATCCGGGCCACGACGGCATCGTGCGCGAATATCGTTTATATAACGACGTTCACGGCTGGCGCCTGCCCTCGTTGCCGATGACGCTGGCGCGGTCGCTTGGTTACCCACTACCGGAATCGCAGAATGTATTGCTGAACTGGCGCGGCAAACCCTTCAGCTACCGTTATGTGAGCTTCAGTGACGTCATGGCCGACATGAACGCCCAGCACAAGAAAAGGCCACAGGACGAATTCACAGACAAGATCGTGCTCATCGGCTCCACCGCGCCCAGCCTGTTCGATCTCAAGGCGACGCCCATGGCCAAGGCGTTTCCTGGCGTCGAGATACTTGCCACCGCGATCGACAACGTCAAACATGGCGACCATCTCAAGTCCTGGCATGGCAGTCTGCCCATGTCGATACTTAGCCTGGCGATGATCTGGCTAACGGCGCTGGCGTTCTATCTGCACCTCGATCGATACCGTCTCGGCCTGGTGTTCGGCGCCAGCATGGTCGGGCTGCTGGCGTTGTCCTATCTTGTCATCAACCTCAGCAACACCTATCTCGACTTTGGTGCACCGATCGCCTGGGCGTCACTGTGCTTCTTCCTGGCCAGGGCCTATGCCGCAGCGGCAGACCGGGTGCTGCACCGCTGGCTCGCTTTCGGGGTCAAGGCGGACGCCGCAGGCACACGGGTGTTGCTCATGCCGATTCGCGTGGAGAGTTCGACACCCTGGAGCGACAAGCTGCGCAGGAGGTTCAAGCGCCAGCTCGAACTCCAGAGCACGACGCCCAATACCGTAGACGTCATGCGGGGGACGCAAGCCGGTGTCTTTGGTTTATTTGCGGAGATGGCGGTGGTCAGCTGGTCGTATGCCGAGACCAAAGCTGGTTACGCGGCGCAGGCAAGAGAGGATGCGAACCAGCTAGCGAAAAAGCTCCCCGCTATCCTGCTGGCGATC
Source organism: uncultured Nitrosomonadales bacterium (assembly GCA_946481065.1). The sequence goes on along the minus strand of CAMLMA010000054.1, from coordinate 3,639 downwards.
GGTTTACCGCTTGAGACGCCCGTACGCCACGTGCAACACGAAGGCGCTTTCACGACCGGCCGCCCCATACCCAGTCAGTGGCGCGGTTTATTCGCCCAGGCGCTGATCCAGATGGAGCATACCGAAGCCGTGACGAGCGACAGCACCCCCGGCGCCTGAACCCTGTCATTGCTTGCGCTGGCTGGCCCGCTCCAGGGCGAATTCATAGATATCCAGCAGATCTTCCTTACTGACGTCGATGAAGCCATCCATGCGGCCCAGCGCCCACTCGAAATCGTCTTCAGTCAGCTGGGGCTGCACTGGCTCGGCGGTGAAAGCCTCATGGTGCGGATGATGCGAATCGAACATGGGATACCGGCGCCCCGGCAGGATGTTGTTGATGAATAAGGCCAGCAACAACAAAGTGACCGCGTTGAAGGCGACCACTTCATAACAGAAGGCATATCCCATGGCGTGCACCTCCGGGCCTGCCAGCACAGCGATCATGGCAGTAGCGGCACTGGGTGGATGCATGCAATGCAGCATGTGCATGGCGAAGATGGCCAAGGCCACGGCCGATGCCGTCGCGATCACTGGGTGTGGGATCAGGCTGGCACAGGCCACACCGACGAACGCGGAGACGATATGGCCGCCTAGCATCGGCCATGGCTGTGCCATCGGGCTATGCGGCACGGCGAACAAGAGGAACGTACTCGCTCCCATCGAGGCCAGCACCGGAATCAACACGTTGAACTCGCTGGAGACGTGGGTGATCTCCAGCGTCAGGGCGGCGATCGCGATGAAAGCCCCAACAGAGGAAACCAGCTTTTCTGAAAAGCGCGGATGACTCGCCCGATAGCGGGCAAAAAACGTTTGCAGCATAAAGTAGAAGTGTGACCATCGGCTACGCCTGCACGGCGCGGTCGCACATTATAGTGGAGTTATCGCCGTATGCCGTTCATGGCTGGCGCAAGATGTCATCTGCTTGTAAAACGTGGATGGCAACATCGATCATTTAATATGCACACCCTGCCGCCATGGCAGGCAAGGCGACCGGCATCGTCTCCACCGCACGCATCACCCACGCTACGCCGGCGGCGACCTACGCTCATATGCCCGACCGGGATTGGGAAGGCGACGCCATGCTACCCGCAGAGTGCGGCGTCAAGGATATCGCGCGGCAGCTGGCATCCAATGTTGCCGATCACCGACAGCCTGATCCTCGCGCTACCCTGGATACCGTTGCAACCCGCGCCACGTCAGCCACGGCGGCGGCTGGTCGGCTGTCGTTGACGGCCGACAGCCACATTAATCGTGGCCACGACCATGCCAGTGGTGACGAGGCCCGTGATCCCAGTGACGGCCGGGGCGGTCGTAGTAATCGAATCGCACGCGGGGGCCGTAATAGACCGGTGCCGGACGATAATAGACGGCTGGCGGCGGCCCATAATAGACCGGCGGTGGCTCTACGTAGACCGGGGCTGGCGCGAGGTAGACCGGTGCGCCGACATTGAGGCTGAAGCCGATGGATTCATGGGCGTCAGCCTTGGACACATTGGCGATCATCGTGCAGATCGCCAAAAGGATGATGAGATAGGTCTTTTTCATTTTGCGTATGCTCCTGATGACTAATATGGGAAACATGCGTACTGCTTCCGTGCATACAGGGAGATGGCAAAAAGCGGGCCAACCTATCAAGTGTTTGTTTTTTATATATTTTTATTTTTGTTGAATCCAATACAGGGTGAGAACGTCTCCGCGGAGCGACGTTCTGGCCGTGAAGCCGATCGCCAGACCGGTCACTTCCACCCATGGTACTGGCTCCGCCCGCCTCAGCCGGCGATGGCATGCTCGATATCCAGCACATGGTACTTGCGCACAAGATGCAGGGCCGTCTCTGCTAGATCAGGCGACGCCTTGCCAGCCAGCGTTTGCAACATCTCCTGACTGTATTGCTTATCCTTGACGATAGAGGAAGGCTTGAAGGAAAACCCTTCTTTACGGGCGGCAGCCGTGAAGGATGACAATTCGGAAAAAGCCGAGGTATCCAGTGCGTGTTCCATGCGAGGGTTCCTGATCGATCATGCGAGCACGCAGTCTAATCGGTGCGCATTGCAATCTCGTTACGCGCAGCATGAAACTCCAGGCAATAAAAAACCCGGCAGTGCCGGGTTTCTCATGATGCTTATTCCTTGGCAGCACGCTTGCGCTCATGCTCCAGCAGGTGACGCTTGCGGATACGGATCGACTTAGGCGTGATCTCGACCAGTTCGTCGTCGTCGATGAATTCGACGGCGGATTCCAGCGTGAGCTGTACGGCCGGCACCAGCCTTACCGCTTCATCGGTACCGGAAGCGCGGACGTTGGTCAGCTGCTTGCCCTTGATCGGATTGACCACGAGATCGTTGTCGCGGCTGTGGATGCCGATGATCATGCCTTCATACAGGCGATCGCCGGGAACCGAGAACATGCGGCCGCGATCCTGCAGCTTCCAGAGCGCGTAAGCCACCGCCTCGCCTTGTTCGGCAGAGATCAGTACGCCGTTGCGGCGGCCCGGCATGTCGGGCTTCACTGCAGCGTATTCATCAAAGATGTGGGCCATGAGGCCAGTGCCGCGGGTCATGGTGAGGAATTCACTCTGGAAACCGATCAGGCCACGGGCCGGGATACGGTATTCGAGACGCGTACGGCCGTTACCGTCGGACTCCATGTTTTGCAGCTCGCCACGGCGGCGGCCCAGTTCTTCCATGACGGCGCCCTGGCAATCGTCTTCCAGGTCGACGGTCAAAATCTCGTAAGGCTCGCACCTGACGCCGTCGATCTCACGATAGACGACACGCGGCTTACCGACGGCGATCTCGAAACCTTCGCGACGCATGTTTTCCAGCAAGATGGTGAGGTGCAGCTCGCCACGGCCGGAGACGCGGAAAACGTCGGCATCGGCTGTATCCTCGACACGCAACGCGACGTTGACCAGCAGTTCCTTGGTCAGGCGGTCACGGATCTGGCGGCTGGTGACGAACTTGCCTTCGGTGCCTGCCAGCGGCGAGGTGTTGACCATGAAGTCCATGGTCAGGGTCGGCTCGTCGACGGCCAGGACTTCCAGGCCCACCGGGTTGTCGCGGTCAGCGATGGTGACGCCGATACCGATCTCCTCGATACCGGAGATGATGACGATATCGCCGGCTTCGGCTTCTTCGACCGGCACGCGTTCAAGCCCACGGAAACCCAGCACCTGATTGATACGGCCCTGGCCGCGCTGCTCATCACCCAGCATCACCACGACGCTCTGACCGGGCTTGATACGACCGTTACGGACACGGCCCACACCCAGACGACCGGTATAGGTGGAGTAATCCAGCGCGGAGATCTGCAATTGCAGCGGCGCGTTGCTGTCACCTTGGGGCGGATGGACATGGCTCAAAATGGTTTCGAACAGGGGACGCATGGTCTCGGACGGTTTCTTCATGTCCAGCGTAGCGAAGCCGTTCAGTGCGGATGCATAGACGACGGGGAAATCCAGTTGTTCGTCGGTGGCGCCGAGGTTGGCGAACAGGTCGAATGTCTGGTTGATCACCCAGTCGGTGCGCGCACCTGGACGATCCACCTTGTTGATCACCACGATCGGGCGCAGGCCCAGTGCCAGCGCTTTCTTGGTCA
>CAMLMA010000053.1 GCA_946481065.1 uncultured Nitrosomonadales bacterium | reverse complement strand
AGGCGAAAAAAAACCGCACTTAAGCGGTTTTTTTGCTGCGTTATTGTTGGCGTCCCCACGGGGAGTCGAACCCCGGTCGCCTCCGTGAAAGGGAGGTGTCCTAGGCCTCTAGACGATGGGGACCCGGAACATTTAACGATGCGTATTTTACTACAACTTTCGTCTTTTCTTCAGCAAAAATTCAATCAGAATCGTTACTGGTGGAGGTAAGCGGGATCGAACCGCTGACCTCTTGCATGCCATGCAAGCGCTCTCCCAGCTGAGCTATACCCCCGAAAAGAGGCGCAATCTTAAAGACGGGCAGGGCGCTTGTCAACCTCTATTTCCACCGATACCGCAGCGACTGCCGACCGTCCACAGATAGTCGCCTGATGCGACAGGACAATCTGTCGCGGGGCGCCAAGGCTCATCCGCGGATGTTGGATTGCGTATCGAACTGGGTGAGGTCGACGCGAGGCGCCGGCTGCCAACCGGATTTGCGGTGCTCGGCGACAACGTTGGTGAAAACGCCGCCGCGCACATAGAACTTGGCGGTGAGACGCATGAACTTCGGCTGGGTGGCGGCGACCAGGTCATCGAGGATGCGGTTGGTGACGGCCTCATGGAAGCAGCCTTCGTCTCGGAACGACCACATATAGAGCTTGAGGCTCTTGAGCTCGACGCATTTCTGGTCGGGGATATAGTCGAGATAGAGCACGGCGAAATCCGGTTGGCCTGTCTTGGGGCAGAGGCAGGTGAACTCGGGGATCTCCATGTGAATATGGAAATCGCGCTCCGGTTTCGGATTGTCAAAGGTTTCGAGCGTTTTGCTGGGTTGACTAGACATAAGGGCTACCGTATAAATCGTAATAAGAGCGATGCGGCCTGGATTGGTTCTGCAGACGGCATCCGATGTGAATCCCGTATTATACAAGCTTGCTCAACCACTTGATGAATCTTGGATACTTAAAATGATGCCGGGATGCTTGATGCCCCAAGAACATCATCCTCTAACCCATTGATCTGACCCATTGCGCCTCACTCATCTCAAGCTCGCTGGTTTCAAATCCTTTGTCGATCCGACTACGCTGCATATCCATGGCCAGCGTGTCGGCGTTGTTGGCCCCAATGGCTGCGGCAAGTCCAACGTCATGGAATCGGTACGCTGGGTACTGGGCGAATCGAGCGCAAAGGAGATGCGCGGCGATTCGATGGCGGATGTCATCTTCAACGGTTCGGGCAACCGCAAAGCCATTTCGCGCGCCAGTGTCGAGCTGATCTTCGACAATAGTCTGGGGGGCGCCTTCGACAATAGCGCCGGCGAGTGGTCGCAATATGCTGAGATCGCCGTCAAGCGTGTCATCGAGCGCGACAAGGGCTCCAGTTATTTCATCAACAATACCCCGGTGCGCCGCCGCGACGTTGCCGACCTGTTCCTGGGCACTGGGCTTGGCGGGCGAGCCTACGCCATCATCGGCCAGAACACCATTTCGCGTATCGTTGAAGCCAAACCGGAAGAGCTGCGCGTGTTCCTTGAGGAGGCGGCGGGGATCTCGAAATACAAGGAACGCAGACGCGAGACCGAGCTACGGCTGCGCGACACGCGAGAGAACCTGGTCCGGGTGGAGGATATCCGGCGCGAGATCGACAAGCAGATCGCGCGTCTGGAATCGCAGGCCGCCGTCACGGCGGAGTTCCATCGACTGCAGGATGCCCTGAAGCTTGCGCAGGGGCAGTTATGGCTGCTCAAAAAGCGCGATGCCGCTTTGCAGCTCGACAAGGCGCAGCGGCAAGTGGAAAAGCTGGTCAATGCACTGGAAGCGCAGATGGCTGAATTGCGCAAGAGCGAAAGCCTGGTCGAGACGCTGCGTCAGCAACATTATGCTGCGACGGAGCAGGTACAAAGCACGCAAACGCGCTACTACGAAGCCAATGCCGAGGTCTCCAACCTTGAACAGCAAGTCCGGCATACGCAGGAGGCCCGCGAGCGGCTGACCCAGCAGTTGCAGCAAATCACCCAGCAGGCCCAGAAGACCGACGCACAGCTGCTGAGTTTGCAGCAACAGCTGGCGCAACTTGAGCAACAGCAGCAGCAATCAGCCGCCCAACAGGCCGATGCCGAGCGATCCCTGCATGAGATGCGGCAAGGCCTGCCAGAGAAGGAACGTGCATTCAGCGCCGCCCAGGCGCGTCATGCCGTCGCGCAAAAGCTGTATTTCGAAACCGAGCAGAACATCAAACTCGAAAGCGCTGGTCTGGATCACCTGAATCGCAGCCTGCAGGAGCAGCAGCAACGCCTGCAGCAGCTGGAAAACGAGCTGAAGACCTTGCAGGTGCCGGATTCCCGCGAACTCGAACAACGGCAGCAGGAATCGCTGGCGCAAGCACAGGCGATCGCTACGCTCGAACAGCAAGTCACGGATCACCGGGTTCAGGAGCAGGCGCTGATCACGCGCATCAGCCAGACGCGTGAGCGGCAATTGCAGGACCAGCGTGCGCTGACCCAGGCCGAAGCGCAGATCGCCTCACTGGCGCGGTTGCAACAGGCCATGGGCCAGGAATCCAAACTCGAAGCCTGGCTCAAGACGGCAGGCCTGACGGATGCAGCGCGCATCTGGCAAAAAGTCAGTATCGAAACGGGGTGGGAGACCGCACTCGAGTCGGCGCTGGGAGCAAGGCTCAATGCCCTGTTGCAGACATCGCTGCCTGCGCCCCAGGGGCAACGCCCGCCAGCTTCGCTCGTCATCAGCGAGCCGGGGATGGAGATCGCAGCGACGCCCAATCCTGACCTTCGGCCGATCCTTTCCTTGTTGAGCTTCAGGCAGGCAAGGCTCGCCGGGCTGATGCAGGACTGGCTGGCGCACCTATATCTGCTGGAAGACGACAGCGCGCTTGAGCGGCTTCGGACGAAATTACGCCCGGGCGAAGCGCTGGTCAATCGTGCCGGCGATCTATACACCCGGCACAGCGTCAGTTATCACGCTGCACAGTCGTCGATGCACGGCGTGCTTGAGCGCCAGCGTGAGCTTGAAACCCTGGAAGCCTCGATCCCCGCCCTGCAGTCAGCTGTCAGCCAAAGCACCGCAGCCCTTGCCGAAGCAGAAGCCGCATTGCAGCAGTCCCGGCAACAGGCACAGTCGCAACAGCAGGCCCTGCGCAATGCCACCCAGGCGCAGCACCAGTTGACGCTTGATATCCAGCGTCTGCAGCAACAGCAGGCACATATGCTGGAGCGGCAACGATCGATGCAGGCCGAGCTGGTGACGTTGCGACAAAGGATCGATGGCCTGCGATCAGAATCCTCAGCCAAACAGCAGGCACTGACGGGGCTTGAGCAGGCTGTCTCGGAGCAACTGGCCCAGCGCGAGCAATCCCAGCAATTGCGACGTGATGCTGAGACCGTGCTGAACGAGGCGAGGGTGGCTTTACTGAAAGCCGAGCGCATGGCGCAGGAAAAAAGTTTCGATAGCAGGATGGTCGTCAATAATATCAATGAGATAAAAAGTAAACTTACGAATTCAGGTGAAGAAAAAGCGACGCTTGCCGTGCGACTTCAGGAGACTGAAACACTGCTCGAGGCCGCGCGCATGGATACCCTGAAGACCAACCTCGAAGCGGCCTTGATACTGAAACAAACCCGCGAAAAGGAATTGGCGGACGCACGTAATCAGATGGCCGGGGTTGAGCAGTCACTGCAAAACGAAGAACGGACGCGCATGCAGAATGAACAACAACTGCATCCGCAGCGCGACAAACTGGAACAGGCCAGGCTGCATGCACAGGAAAGCCGTATCCATTTCGAGCAGTGTCAGCAAGGTTTGTCGACCGTTGGCCTCGATGAGGCAATGCTCGAAGCCGAACTATCCGCTTCTGCCAGGCTGAGTGAGATCGAGCGCAAAGTCACCGCCACGCAGCAGGAGATCGAGGCGCTGGGCGCGGTGAACCTCGCGGCCACCCAGGAGCTCGCGAGCGAGCTTGAGCGCAAGTCCTACCTTGACCATCAGGCGGCTGATCTCGATCAAGCCATCCAGACCCTGGAAGATGCGATCCGCCGGATCGACAAGGAGACCCGCACGCGCTTGCAGAACACCTTCGACGAGGCCAACCGCCATTTCGGCGAACTGTTCACTACCTTGTTCGGCGGCGGTCAGGCACGGCTCGAGCTGCTGGGTGAGGAGATCCTCGATACCGGCATGCAGGTGTTCGCGCAGCCTCCCGGCAAGAAGAACAGCACCATCCACCTTTTATCTGGCGGCGAAAAGGCGCTGACGGCGCTGGCGCTGGTGTTCGCCTTGTTCCGGCTCAATCCGGCGCCTTTCTGCCTGATGGATGAAGTGGATGCGCCACTCGATGACAGCAATACCGAACGTTTTTGCCATCTGGTGAAAAAAATGTCGGAACGCACGCAGTTTTTGTTCGTCAGCCATAATAAAATAACCATGGAAATGGCCCAGCAACTGATCGGTGTCACCATGCAGGAATCGGGGGTGTCGCGCATCGTGGAAGTGGATATTGAAGCCGCGATGCAGATGAATGCCGAATTGGTGACCTGAATTCAACCATACTAATAATATCCGTGCATCGCAAAGAGTCGATCTATGAGTGATTTACAACTGGCCTTGCTGGCCTTGGGCGCCGTCATCATCGTGGCGGTCATCCTCTTCAACTGGTGGCAAGAGCGCAAATTGCGCAAGATCGCTGCCGATGCCTTCGAGCCCTCGGCACGCGACCCTTTGCTGGAAGACACCTTCCAGATCGACACGGAAGCTGTGCTGGAGGACGAAGCGCAAGCTGCCACAACCTTCAGCCCGACCTATGACGAAGCCATGGAATCGAGCAACCCAGCGATCGCGGAGGCTGCCTCGGCCGTTGCTGAATTCGAACAGGACCTGGCTGCATCGGAAGACCTGCCTGAATTGACCGAGGAATACGCGGCGACAGAACCACTGGCCGATGCGGCCTGGGAGCCCGACGAGGCCGCCAGCATGGATGAACTGCGTGCGGATGCGGGCTTTCCCGATACATTGCCGGAACCCGAGCCTGACACACGGATGCCGGAACCGGCAGCCGCGACGGAAGCGCCAGCGTCAGCTGCCAGTCAATCCGTCGAGACGGAGCATGGCGCCTTACCGGCAGCCATCAGTCACCAGATCGATGTGTCAGCCATACTCTATCTTGCCCAGCCAGCCTCAGGCCTCGATCTCCGCCAGCATCTGCTGGGCTTGGTCGACCTGGACAAGCCGGTCTATGCCTACGGCCATGGTGCCGATGGCGTATGGCGCATGCTGACCCGTGAGCAGGAGGGTGTCCGCTTCACGCGCGCGGCTTGTAGCCTGCAGTTAGCCGATCGCGGCGGCCCGGTCTCACGTGACACGCTCAATCGCTTCCAGGCCGCCATCGAAGGCATGGGCCGCGCCTTCAGCGCACAAGTCGAGTGGCACGGCAATCCTGACCCCATCGTCTATGCCAACGATCTCGACCAGTTCTGCATCGAAGTCGATAAGTTGGTGGGTTTTCATCTTGCGCAGGGTGTGAGCGGCCCGTTCACCGGGACCAAGTTCCGCGGAATGGCAGAGGCCAGCGGACTAAGCCTGGCGGAAGATGGCGCGTTCTACTATTACAACGAGAGCGGCCAGCCTTTGTTCGCGCTGGTCAACCAGGACAAGACCCCCTTCAGCCTGGAGATGCTGCGTACGGCAGTCATCCGCGGCGTCACCTTCCAGCTGGATATCCCACGCGTCAAGCACTGCACCGAAGTATTCAACCAGATGGTCCTGATCGCGAAACAGATGGAAGGTAGCCTGAGTGGCAAGCTCGTCGACGATAACCAGCGTCCGTTGGGCGACAGCCAGATCGAAAAGATCCGCCAGCAACTCAAGGTGATCCATGCCACCATGGTCGCCCGCGGCATCATGCCGGGCAGCCCGGGTGCCCTGAGACTGTTCTCTTGAGTCGTTTTGCAGTGAAGTGCCATGGCTGAATTCGATCCTTTGGCCGCGCAAGGCAGCCTGTTCTCCACATCGCCAGGACAACCAGAGGCTGAGATCGCCCGCCTGATCGCGCAGATCCGGGAATGGGATCATCAATACTACGTGCTCGACGCCCCAACCGTACCTGATAGCGAATACGACCGTGTCTTTCGCCAGCTGCAGGCCCTGGAACATGCCAATCCGCATCTGATCACACCTGACTCGCCCACCCAGCGTGTCGGTGGCTTGCCACACAAGACTTTCAGTGCGATCACCCATCGCGTGCCCATGCTGTCGCTCAACAATGCGCTCGACGAGGACGAGGCAAGCGCCTTCGACCGCCGCGTAAGGGAAAGCCTGGGTATCGACCAGGTGGAGTACGCCGTTGAGCCCAAGTTCGATGGCCTCGCCATCACGCTGACCTATGAACACGGCCGCTTCGTACAGGGTGCCACCCGCGGCGACGGCTTTACGGGAGAGGATGTCACGGCCAATCTGCGCACCATCCGCGCCTTGCCGATGCGGCTCAATACGCCTAATCCACCAGCGCTGTTCGAAGTACGAGGCGAAGTGCTCATGCTGAAGCAGGATTTTGAACGCCTGAACCAGGCCCAGGCAGCCCGTGGCGACAAGCTCTTCGCCAATCCGCGTAACGCGGCGGCGGGCAGCCTGCGTCAGCTTGACCCCAACGTCACGGCCAATCGCCCACTGACGTTCTTCGCTTACGGCCTGGGGGCGGTCGAGGGGCTATCGCTGCCTGCGACCCATAGCGGCGTCATGGATCTGCTCGCGTCCCTGCATCTGCCGGTGGCACGTGAGCGCGCGACCGTGTCAGGTCTTCAGGGATTGCTCGATTACTACGAAGCCATCGGCGCCAAGCGCCAGGCATTGCCTTACGATATCGATGGCGTCGTATACAAGGTCAATGCCTCACGGCAACAGGCTGAACTGGGCTTCGTTTCCCGAGCGCCACGCTGGGCTGTCGCTCACAAGTTCCCGGCACAGGAGGCCTTGACGGAGGTGCTGGACATCACAGTGCAAGTGGGTCGTACCGGGGCCATCACGCCGGTCGCGCGCCTCAAACCGGTATTCGTCGGTGGCGTCACCGTCACCAATGCCACGCTGCACAACGAGGACGAGGTCCGGCGGAAAGATATCCATATCGGGGATACCGTCAGCGTGCGCAGGGCAGGGGACGTCATCCCCGAGATCGTCAATGTCATGATCGAGCGCCGGCCGGACGATGCAAAACGATTCGTCATGCCGACCACGTGTCCGATCTGCGGATCACATATCGTCAAACCACAGGATGAGGCTGTGGCACGCTGCAGCGGCGGTTTGTTCTGTCCAGCCCAACGCAAGCAGGCGATCCTGCACTTCGCTTCACGTCGCGCGATGGATGTTGAAGGCCTGGGCGACAAGCTGGTCGACCAGTTGGTGGACCAGGGCCTGGTGCACAAGCTATCGGATATCTATCAACTCGACCTGGCTACTTTGTCCGGGCTCGATCGCATGGCCGAGAAATCGGCGCAGAACATTCTCGACGCACTGGAAAGCAGCAAGGCGACGACATTGGCACGATTCATCTATGCCCTCGGCATCCGCAATGTCGGTGAAGCCACGGCCAAGGATCTGGCGCGGCATTTCGGTAATCTGCAGGCGCTACAAGCGGCGGATGTCACGACACTGGAACAGGTGCCGGATGTCGGCCCCGTGGTAGCGGAATCCCTCTTTGATTTCTTCAGTGAAGCGCATAACCGCGAAGTGATCTCGCAGCTGCAGGCTGCCGGCATCCATTGGGAGGATACGCCAGGAAAGGTAGGCGTCGATGGCGTGCTCAGCGGCAAGACGTTGGTACTGACAGGTACATTGCCGAACATGTCGCGCGATGCGGCGAAGGAACTCATCGAAGCTGCCGGCGGCAAGGTCAGCGGCAGCGTATCGAAGAAGACCGACTATGTCGTCGCCGGCGCCGAGGCGGGCAGCAAGCTCGAGAAGGCCCAGGGACTTGGTGTCGCCATCCTGGATGAGGCTGGCTTGCTGGCGCTGCTCCAAAGTTAGGGTCGGGCGCCATGGATCAGGATATCGACAAGAAATGGCTGCCGCAGATCATGCAAATCGCCCGCGAAGCCGGCGATGCGATCATGCAGGTCTACCGTGGCGAGATCGACGTACAACGTAAGGATGATAATTCGCCACTGACGATGGCCGATCTTGCGGCACATACCCTCATCGAAGCCCGCCTCAAGCAGATGACACCGGAATTGCCGATCCTTTCGGAAGAATCCGCCAGCATCCCCTATGACGAGCGCAGGCGCTGGACGCGCTACTGGCTGGTCGACCCGCTGGATGGCACGCGCGAGTTCATCAAGCGCAATGACGAATTCACGGTCAATATCGCGCTGATCGACGAGGGCAGGGTGGTCATGGGGGTCGTCTATGCGCCGGCGCTGGATATGCTCTACTTTGCCGCCCAGGGCTTCGGCGCCTTTCGGCAGGCACGTGCCGAAGCCGCGACACGTATCTCTGCGCGTCCGCTGGATACGACTTCATTGATCATCGCCGGTAGCCGTTCCCACGCGGGCGAACGCATGCAGGGCTTCCTGCAGCGCGTCGGCGAGAAACTTTCCACGCCAAAATCAATCTCTCTCGGTAGCTCGTTGAAAATCTGCCTGGTAGCAGAAGGCAGCGCTGACTTGTATCCACGGCTGGGATTGACCTCGGAATGGGATACGGCTGCAGCACAGTGCGTGCTGGAACAGGCCGGCGGCCACTTGCTTGAATGGAATGGCTCGCCGCTGCGCTACAACGGCAAGGATTCCCTGCTCAACCCGGAATTCCTGGCTTGTGGCGCCACGCTGCATGACTGGAAACAATATTTGGAATGACATGATGGACTTCAGATCCGCCGCTTTTTTTGCACTGACGCTATTCGCCGGCATACCGGCACAGGCCGCCGACACGCTTGCCGCCAAGATCGATCAATGTGATCGCGCAGTCTCCGCGGGGGATACCGCAAAAGCCCTGGCTTTGTCGCAGGAGGTGCTGGGTCAGGAGGCGAACAACCGGGCAGCACTGCTATGCAAGGGTCGAGCCTACGGCGCCAGCGGCAACTACCAGGAAGCCTTGCTTGCCCTGCAAGCCGCGGAGCAGCTATCCCAAACCCCACTTGATCACATCGTCGCGCGAACCCTGATGGGGAACGTGCAAAAAAGCGCTGGCGATTTCGATGCCGCCATGCAGACCTACCAGCAGAGCCTCGCCTTGGCCAAGCGCGAAGCGAACGGCCAGCTCCAACGCATCAACCTCAACCTCATCGGCGAGATCCAGCTCGCAACGCAACACCTGGACCAGGCGCTCGAGAATTTCCTTGCCGGCAGCAAGCTCGCGGCCAATGACAACGAGCGTGCAGACAACTATGCGCGCATCGCCGATGTCTACAACAAGCAAGGCAAAAACGACCAGGCCATCGAATACCAGGTCAAGACCATGATCATGCAGGAGCAGAGCGGCGATGCTGACAGTTTTGCCGGCGCTACGCTGGAGCTCGGGCGCATGTACAGCGACGCCAAGGACTACGTCAACGCCGATAAATATTTCAACAAGATCATCCAGCTTGCCAAGGATCAGGGTGGGCCATACTGGGAGGCCATGGGGTATTACTACCAGGCAAAATCCCGCGTCATACAAGGCCAGTCGGCTGAAGCACGGTCGTTACTGACGCATGCCCGGCAGATCAGTGACCAGATCGGCGCCCGTCACCTCAATGAAGAGGTCAAGCTGGTGATGGAGTCCCTGCCGAAATAGATGTAAGGTCGCGCGCCGTTCCGCGACCAAAGGGTATCCCTGTAAATTCCGGAGACACGCATCATGCTGATTGGCAGAAAACCCGACATCCTTCCTTCCGAAATCACGCCACAAGAGGTGTTCGAGCACCGCCGCGAATTCATTCGTGCGGCAGGTTTCGGGCTGCTTGCGGGCGCTGCCACGGCAGCAGGGCTCATGCCTTCACAGGCTCAGGCTGCAGCGAAACGACAGGCCAAGATCAGCGGCATCGTCAAGACAGGTTACGGTGCCGGCGAAAAGCTCACCGAATACGATGATGTCACCACCTATAATAATTTCTACGAGTTCGGCACCAGCAAGAGTGATCCGGCCGCCGAGTCCGGATTCTTCAAGCCAGCGCCCTGGACCGTCAGCATCGAAGGCGAGGTCAAGAAGGCCAAGCGCATCTCGATCGAGGACATCTATAAACTGGCGCCGCTGGAAGAGCGTATCTACCGCATGCGTTGTGTCGAAGCCTGGTCCATGGTCATTCCCTGGGTCGGCTTGCCGCTGGCGCAACTGATCAAATGGGCAGAGCCGACAGGCAACGCCAAGTATGTCGAATTCATCTCTGCGGCCGATCCGCAAACCATGCCCGGCGTGCGCGTACCCATCCTGGACTGGCCTTATGTCGAAGGCTTGCGCATGGATGAAGCCATGCATCCACTGGCCCTTCTGGCTGTCGGCCTCTATGGCGAAGTGCTGCCGAACCAGAACGGCGCTCCGATGCGGCTTGTCGTGCCATGGAAATACGGATTCAAGGGCGCCAAGTCCATCGTCAAGATCCGTTTCACGGAGAAGATGCCGCAAACCGCCTGGATGAAGGCAGGGCCTTCAGAATACGGCTTCTATGCCAACGTCAATCCCACGGTGGATCACCCACGCTGGTCGCAGGCCTCTGAGCGCCGCATCGGCGGCGGCCTTTTCAGCCCGCGCATCAAGACCTTGATGTTCAATGGATATGCCGATCAGGTAGCGCAGCTTTATGCCGGCATGGATCTGCGCAGGAACTATTGAGCATGACGATGAGAATGCCCAGCAAGCGCCAGATCTCATGGATCAAGGGCCTGGCTTTCGCCCTGGCCCTGATACCGCTTGCGCGGCTGGTCTGGCTCGGGATCCAGGATGACCTCACGGCCAATCCTGTCGAGTTCGTCGAACGCTCGACCGGCACCTGGGCATTGGTCATGCTCATGCTGACTTTGAGCATGACACCGATCCGCTTATTGACCGGCAATGTCTGGCAGATACAACTGCGGCGCATGCTGGGGTTGTTCATGTTTTTCTATGCCTGCCTGCATTTCACGACCTATGTCTGGCTGGACCACTGGTTCGACTGGATGGCCATCGTCAAGGATATCGCCAAACACCCCTATGTGCTGGTGGGCTTTAGCGCACTGGTGCTTGCAACCCCGCTGGCCATCACTTCCAACAGCTACATGATCCGCAAGCTACGCGAAAACTGGAAACGCCTGCATTCGCTGGTCTACCTGATCGCGATCCTTGGCGTGCTGCATTTTCTATGGCTGGTTAAAAAGGATATCCGCGAGCCCATGGCCTATGCCGTTGTATTGACGTTGCTGCTGGGCATCAGGCTCTATTACCGCTATCAGAAGAAGCAATCCACAGGGCGCGCGGCAAAATTCGCGCAGCAGGTGACAGAGTAGGCTTACCCTTGTAAGGATAAAGGATCGCTGGCGACTAAATGGCATAGCATCCAATCACTACACGGGGAGTCAGCATGTTATCTGCAGCACGGTATTATCTTTACGCACTTGGAGTTCTTGACCGCATTGCGCCTATCCTTCCACCATTTCTGTTGAGGCTAGTGCTGGCCTGGGAGTTCGGTGAGGCAGGCCTCGAAAAGCTGATGGGGATGAATTGGTTCTCTGACCTCATGTTCCCGTTTCCCTTCAGCCTTGTTTCTACAGAAGTCA
>CAMLMA010000052.1 GCA_946481065.1 uncultured Nitrosomonadales bacterium | reverse complement strand
GCGTCTGCGGCGATGAGGCGGTCGGTTTCGATCATGGCTTAGGCTTTTGAGAGGGATTTCAACGCCAGTTTGATGCCATCTGCGACAGTCACGTCAGGAGGCAATTGTTTAACAGCCGCAAGGGCTTCACGTTCATTATATTGAAGTGAGATCAGTGCGTTCAACACATCCCCGGATGCCGATTTACCCTGGCCGCTAGCACCCAGTGCGATACCGTCGATGGAGAACTTGTCTTTGAGCTCGAGCAAGAGTCGCTCGGCGGTCTTCTTGCCGATGCCCGGCACACGTGTCAGCAACGCCACCTCTTGTAGCGCCACCGCTTGTACCAAGTCATCGACCGACAGGCCACTCAATATCGACAAGGCGGATTTCGCACCAATACCATTCACTTTAAGTAACTGGCGGAACGTGATGCGCTCCTGCTCACTGCCGAACCCGTAGAGCAGTTGCGCGTCCTCGCGCACGATGAACTGCGTCAGCAACACCACTTTCTCGCCGATGGCAGGCAGGTTGTAGAACGTGCTCATCGGCACTTCGCATTCGTAGCCGACACCATTGATGTCGATCAACACCTGCGGCGGGGTCTTTTCCAGCAGGATGCCGCTCAGACGCCCGATCATGCTTGGCCACCCTTCATACGAGCCGGCCTCCCCTGACCCGGAAGCCTGCGGTCGCCAGCTTGCCCAACCCCTGACCGCCGTGGGCGTGACAGATGGCACAGGCCAGTGCATCAGCGGAGTCGGGTTTGGGCACCCCGGGAAGATTGAGCAGCCGTTTCACCATTTCCTGCACTTGCTCCTTGGCGGCGTGGCCGTTGCCGACCACCGATTGTTTGACTTGCAATGCCGTATATTCTGCCACAGGCAGGTGCTTGATGACCGCCGCACTGATGGCGGCGCCTCGCGCCTGCCCCAGCAACAGCGTAGATTGGGGATTGACGTTGACGAACACTTTTTCGACCGCGACCTGCTGCGGCTGGTAGGTCTCAATGACCTCGGCCAGACTTTCCAGGATGATCTTGAGCCGGGATGGCAGATCCTCGATGTCGGCGCCCTTGCCCGTCGTGGTCTTGATGGTGCCGCTGGCGACGTACGCCAGTTTCTCGCCGATCTTTTCGATGACCCCGAACCCCGTCAGCCTGAGGCCGGGGTCGATGCCGAGGATGCGCGTAGTCAATGGCTGCATATCATCCGACAGGCTGCTGAACGGCACGCCAGGCAAGCTTTGGCGCTCGACGGAAACTCAGTGTCCTTGAACAGCAGGCCCCAGGGGCCGCTTTGATGCGCGCAAAGGTGGATGGCGAAGTAATTTTGGGGATTACTCCTCGATCACCGCTGTGGTGTAGACATCCTGGACATCGTCCAGGTCTTCCAGTGCGTCCAGCAACTTCTGCATCTTGGCGGCATCGTCGCCCGTGAACACGGTCTCGTTCATCGGCTTCATCGTGACTTCGGCCAGCACCGGCTTGAGGCCTGCCTTTTCCAGCGCTTCCTTCACGCTACTGAAATCGGATGGCGCGGTGATGACTTCGATGCTGCCGTCCTCATCGGTGATGATGTCCTCGGCGCCGGCTTCGAGCGCGGCTTCCATGACCTGATCCTCGCTGGTGCCTGGCGCAAACAGCAGGCTGCCGCAATGCTTGAACAGGAAAGCGACCGATCCGTCGGTCCCGAGATTGCCGCCGTTCTTGCTCAGGGCGTGACGCACATCGGCGACAGCACGCTGCTTGTTGTCAGTGAGGCAATCGATGATGATGGCGGCGCCGTTGATGCCGTAGCCTTCATAACGGATCTCTTCGTAGCTGACGCCTTCGAGCTCGCCGGTCCCGCGCTTGATGGCACGCGTGATGTTGTCGGCCGGCATGTTCTCTTCCTTGGCTTCAGCCACCGCTGCGCGCAAGCGAGGATTGAAGTTGATGTCACCGCCGCCGAGTCGCGCGGCAACCGTGATTTCCTTGATGAGTTTGGTGAATATCTTGCCGCGCTTAGCGTCCTGACGGCCCTTGCGATGCTGGATATTGGCCCATTTGGAATGCCCTGCCATGTCTGAAACCCTTGGTGTCTGAAAACTGCTGGGATTTTAGCATAGGCACCAAGCCGGCCCAACGTGAGCTTTCGCTTTGCAAAGCAGGCTCTAGCCGGGAAATGGCCGGCCCCATTCGCTATCGGGAAGATTGCTTGACCAGCGTTCGCTTTGCATCACGTGGAGGATCGAGACACCCCAGGCTGAGAGGGGCGAACGAGGCGCGCCGGCGAAGACAGTACACCTTGGTACGGCAAGCCGGCGCAACAAAGTTCGCCTGACCAGGCGACGTGTCAGTCCTGGCCCATGGCAGGCTCGACTTCCGTATGCTTCCTGATACTGATGATGGAGATCACCACCAGCGCCAGACCGATCAGCACCATGCCGACGCCCTCATAAGTGTTAGGCACTTCGTCGAGTTGCCACCAGGCGGCAAGTACGCCGATCACCGGGGCCAGCATCGAAGTCATGCTGGCGACGCCTGCGGCAAGGCGCTGCAGCGCATAGAGCCATAGCAGCCAGGCCAGCGCGTTACAGAACACGGCATTGAAGATGACGGCGCCGATGAACTGCGGCGTCCAGTCGATCGGACCGGCCGGCACGATGAAAGCCACGGCCACCAGCGGCAGGGAACCGAACAGCATCTGCCATGCCGTCAGCGAAAGTAGATCGAGATCCGGTTTACGCTGGTGCAGCTTCTTGGCGACGATGACGGCCAGTGCCCAGAACACCCCACCGAGGATGGCGAGGATCATGCTGAACCAGTCAGCCCCCAGATGCAGCGGGTCGAGGATGAATAGCAGACCCATGACCGAGAGCCCCACCGCCAGCCAGTTCCAGCCCTTGATCTTCTCGCCCAACAATGGCCAGGCCAGCAGCATGGTCCAGAACGGCATGGTGTAGCAGAGTACGGCGGTCTTTCCTGCACCGCCTTCGACCAGGGCCCAGATGATGAGCCCGGTGAAGCCGCAGGTCTGCAGGATGCCGAGCAGGATCAGGGTCGGCACTTCCGCCGGCTTGAGCGGACGGCGCATGACCAGAAGCAGCAGCATGAGGCAGACCGCGCCAAGGAAGGTCCGCAGCGCACCGAACTGGAAGGCGCCGGCAAAATCCAGCGCATGCTTCATGACGACCCAGTTATAGCCCCAGAGCGCCGCGAGCAGCAGCAAGGCGAGGAAGGCGCGTACGGTTTGTGAAGTATTGGACATGGTGGCTTCCCGTTTTTGGCAAGTGTCGCTTAGTTCCAGATGTGTGTATAGGTCTTCCAGCTGCCGTCGATCTGCCGACGGAACACCAGTTGCAGGCTACCTCGGAAGGCCTGGCGCTTGCCATCAGCATCGACCGCGGCAGCACTCCAGAATCCACGCTGTACGCCCAGGTTGCCGTCGACGATGGTTTCGACGATCTCGATCTTATGGTCGACGACACCCTGTGCAATGAGGTTACGCCAGAACTCGAGGATCGCCCTACCACCACTCGCGGGCGCGGCACCCGCTGGCATCACGGTCGCCTCATCGTCGTAGAGCGCCGCCAGCACGGTCGGCTGCTGGCTATTGAAGGCTTCGTCCCAACGGCTGTTGAGCGTTTGCAGCAAGGCGGGGGTATCCACCGGGGTTTCAGTCATATCTCGCATCATGGACTCCTTTGAATGGGTCAATAAAATAAATGATTAGTCGCCTAATTGTTTGGCTAAAAAAAACGGCTCTAAGTAAGGTTCAGGCTTTGGTGAACGCGTACACGCCGGTCGAGATCAGATCCAGCATCTGATGCAGCCCTGCACGCTGCGCTTCATCCAGCGCCGACATGCATTCGCGCAGCCGGCTATAGTAATCGGGCATGACGGCATCCAGCCGATCCTGCCCGGCCCGGGTGAGCTTGACCGAGATCCGGCGGCGGTCTTGCGGTTCAAAGATGCGCTCGACCAGACCATCGCGCTCCAGCCCGTCGATCAGGCCGGTCATGGTGGCGCGCGTGACGCCCGCCTTGTCGGCCAGCGCCGACGGCGTTGAGACCAGCGCCTCCTCGCGCATCAGCAGGATCAGCACCCACCAGCGTCCCTGCAGCAGGCCATGGCGGCTCAGGCACTCGTCAAGCGCGATGGAAAGGTCGGTGGCCACGCGCAGCAGATGCAGAAAAGAGGAAATGGCACTGATATCTGCCTGCGGATAACGCTGGGCAAATTTATTCAGGACTTCCGGTGTGGGTAGATCGCGTAATTGCAACATGGTTAGTGTCATTATAGTTAGCTGGCTAACTATGTCAAGCGCGAATGTTTTGGCTCAGGGCATTAAGGTGTATATTTTTAGTCATCAAGAACAAGACAAGAAATGAGGAGGATAGGATGAAGACCGTCAGCCAATTGCTTGAGACGAAAGGTCATCAGATCTACTCAGTGGCGCCGGATAGCCTGGTCTACGATGCGCTGCTGTTAATGGCCGAACACCACATCGGCGCCCTGCTCGTCATGCGCCGCGACGAACTGGTGGGGATCTTCTCGGAACGGGACTATGCCCGCGAAGTCGTCATCAAGGGCCGCACCTCCGCGACCACCGCCGTCCAGGACATCATGTCGACCAAACTCATCACGGTATCGCCAGAAGACACCGTCGAGGCGTGCATGAACCTCATGTCAGGCAAACGTATCCGCCATCTGCCGGTGCTCGATCACGGCAAGGTGGTCGGGCTGCTGTCGATCGGCGACCTGGTGCAGGCGACCATCGAATACCAGCAATTCCTGATCAAGCAACTGGAAAGCTACATCCAGGGCTAGCGTGCTTCCGCGGCCGGCACCTCGGTCGCGGCCTCCTCGAATTCCTGTTGCAGCAACCGGGCCAGATCCTCGCGTGCACGGTGGCTGTTCTCGATCAGTTTCTCGTCGTCATGCCGGATCGCCAGCGACTCCTGCATCATGTGCTCGTCGTGCTTGCGGAATCGCTGCACGGCACGGTTCGCCTGCGTCTGAGTATAGCCGATCTCGCGCAACATCCTTTCCGCCAGTTGCAGGGCCGAGAAGAAGGTCTCGCGCACCACGTCGATCTCCAGCTCCATGAAATCGAAAGCATGCGTCCGGTTGCGCGCCCTTGCCAGGATGCGCACCTGCGGATAATGCGCCTTCACATAGCGCGCCGTCTCCAGCGCATCTTCCGGATCGTCGATCGCCAGTACGAACAGGCGTGCCTGGGCGATACCCGCTGCTTCCAGCACGTCCGGTCGGGTGATGTCGCCGTAATAGGCCTTGAAGCCGAACTGCCGCACCAGCTCGATCTGATTGGGGTCGAGCTCGATCACTGTCGGCGGCGTGCCGATGCCGTTCAGTAGACGCGTCAACACCTGCCCGACACGGCCGAAACCGGCGATGATGATGGGGCGCTGGGTCTCGAAATCGTCATGGCCTTCCGCCGGACGATTGAGGCTGCGCTGCGCCCAGCGTCCATAGATCAGCATGAGTAAAGGCGTGGTCAGCATGGAGATGGCAACGATGGCGTTGAGCATGCTCGCCGCCCTGGTTTCCAGCGCCCCCACCTGCGCGGCAGCACTGAACAGCACGAACGCGAACTCGCCGATCTGCGACAGAACCAGCGCGAACATCATGGCATCGGCCTTGCAATGGCCGAACCAGCGCGCCAGCGGATACAACAGCAAGACCTTCAACCCCACAAGGCCGAGCGCGAGCCCGACGATCAGCAAGGGTTGTTGCCAGATCAGCCCCAGATCAACCGACATGCCGACCGCGATGAAGAACAGACCCAGCAGCAGCCCCTTGAACGGGTCGATATCGAGCTCCAGTTCCTGGCGATATTCGGAGTCGGCCAGCAGCACACCGGCGAGGAAAGCCCCGAGCGCCATCGACAGCCCGACCAGCTGCATGAGCAACGCCACGCCCATCACCAGGAACAAGGCGAAAGCGATGAAGATCTCGCGCAAGCCGGTATTGGCGATATAGCGCAGCACCGGGCGCAGCAGGTATTGCCCGGCGAGCACGACGAAGACGATCACCCCGACCGCCTTGGCGATGTTGAGCCACTCCACGCCTGTCTTGCCGCTATGCGGCACGAGCAGCGCCAGCAGCAGCATCAGGGGGATCACTGCCAGATCCTGGAACAGCAGCACAGAGAACGCGGCTTCGCCTGCCGGACGCTGCATCACCCCACGCTCGGTCATGGTCTGTACGGCGATGGCCGTCGACGACATGGCGATACCCATACCCGCCACCAGCGCCAGGCGCCAATCCAGTCCGAAGACGATGCCGAGCAAGGCAGAAACTGCGATGCTGATCAGCACCTGTGCGCCGCCGAGTCCGAAGATCGGTAGCCGCATGGTCCATAATTTATCGACATTGAGCTCGAGCCCGATGAGGAACAGCATCATCACCACGCCGAATTCGGCGAAATGCAGCACGGTCTCGACTTCGCCGATCAGGCCCAGACCCCAGGGACCGATGAGGATGCCGGCGAGCAGATAGCCCAGCACCGAGCCGAGGCCGATACGCTTGCAGATCGGCACGGCGATGACCGCCGCGCCCAGGTAGATGATGCTTTGCAACAACAGCGGCGGGATATGGATGGCGTTCATGGGTGTTAGGGCATCAGTGGTGAATAGCGTTGGCGTCGCGGGCGACGGGCCCGGACGCATGGGAGATGAGCGCGGGTTTATTCGCCGATGATCTTGACCAGCACGCGTTTCTTGCGGCGACCATCGAATTCGCCGTAGAAGATCTGTTCCCAGGGCCCGAAGTCGAGCTGGCCATCGGTGATCGCCACCACCACTTCGCGGCCCATGACCTGGCGCTTCATGTGCGCGTCGGCGTTGTCCTCACCGGTATCGTTGTGGCGATAGCCGGATACCGGTTCGTGCGGCGCGAGTTTTTCCAGCCATTGGGTGTAATCGTGGTGCAAGCCGCGTTCGTCGTCGTTGATGAAGACGCTGGCCGTGATGTGCATGGCGTTGACCAGTACCAGGCCTTCGCGCACACCGCTCTCGCGCAGGCATTCGCGCACTTGCGAGGTGATGTTGATGAAGGCGACGCGGGTCGGCGGGTTGAACCAGAGTTCTTTACGGTAGCTTTTCATGGGGTCTCTCGATCGGATGTGCGTTGCCCGAAATCATAGCGTCTGACGCTATCAGTGTCGATTACCGGCCTGGCCGACGCCCATGCGCTTCAGTACATGGGCGGTCATGCCCAGCGCCAGCTCATGCTCGCCCATGAACACCTTGCCCAGCTCTTCGCGTGCCAGCAGGGCCGCCTCCTCGTCGCTATGGGTGCGCAGGATGACTTCGATCGCCGGGTTCAGTGTGCGGGCCGTTTCCACCATCTTGCGCACGCCGAAAGTGTCGGGCGTGGCGATCACCAGCATGCCCGCCCGCGCGATGTGCGCCTGCACCAGCACCACGGGGTCGGCAGCATCGCCGGAAACCGCCGGGATGTTCTGCGCCCGGAGTTTCTCGACGATCTCGCGGTTCTGCTCCGCGACCACATAGGGCACCCCGGCCTCAGTCAACGCCGCGGCGATCCGCCGGCCGACGCGCCCATAGCCGACGAGCACGACCTGCCCGGAGAGATAGTGCTCTTCCACCGTCATCGGCAAAGCCGCCAGCGGGTCGTCGCGCATCTCGAGCTTGCGCGCCAGCGGTGACCTGGCGCGTATAAAACGCTGCACCGGCTCGATCGCCGTGAAGATAAAGGAATTGAGCGCGATCGAGATCAGCGCGCCGGCAAGGATCAGGCTTTGCCCTTCCAGCGGCAACAGGCCGAGCGCCACCCCCATGCCGGCGAGGATGAAGGAGAATTCGCCGATCTGCGCCAGGCTGGCACCGACGGTCAGCGCCGTATTCAGGGGATAACGGAACGCCAGCACCAGTGCGATCGCCGCCAAGGTCTTGCCGAAGATGATGATGGCGGCCACCGCCAGCACGCGCAGCGGCTCCGAAATCAATACCTCCGGGTTGAACAGCATGCCGACGGAGACGAAGAACAGGACCGAGAAAGCATCGCGCAAAGGCAGGGATTCCTCCGCTGCACGATGGCTGAATTCAGATTCGCGCAGCATCATGCCGGCGAAGAAGGCGCCGAGCGCGAACGACACATCGAACAGCTTGGCCGAGCCGTAGGCGACGCCGACCGCGGCGGCCAGCACGCACAGCGTGAAGAGCTCGCGCGAACCGCTACGCGCCACCAGCCAAAGGATCTTGGGGAACAGCCGGCGACCGACGACCAGCATGAACACGATGAAGGCGGCGACCTTGGCCAGCGTGATGCCGACCGTCCACCACAGGTTGGTATCGGGCGCTACGTCTCCACCCGGCAGCGTGCCGCCGAGCAGGCTGGCGACAGCGGGCAACAACACCAGCACCAGCACCATGGCCAGATCCTCGACGATGAGCCAGCCGACTGCGATGCGCCCATTGATCGACTCCAGCACGCCGCGCGCTTCCAGAGCCCGCAATAGCACCACGGTACTGGCGCAAGAGAGCGCCAGGCCGAATACCAGCGCCCCACCGAACGACCAGCCCCAAGCCATGGCCGTCACGGCGCCTAGCGCCGTCGCCACGCCGATCTGCACGATGGCGCCGGGCACTGCGATACGCCGGACCGCCAGCAGGTCATGCAGGGAAAAATGCAGGCCGACGCCGAACATCAGCAGCATGACGCCGATCTCGGCCAGCTGGCCGGCAAGCTGGATATCGGCGACGAAACCCGGCGTGCCGGGACCGAGGATGATGCCTGCCACCAGATAGCCGACCAACGGTGGCATGCGCAGGCGCGAGGCGACGTAGCCGAGGAGGATGGCGAGCCCGAAGGCAGCGGCGATGGTGCTGATCAAACTGACGTCATGTGGCATGCATGGTCCTGCGTTGGATGATGGGATGGCGAGCGACGCTCCAGCCCGACCGGCGGCGGGCGATACCCCATGATTCTATCCGCAAACCGCCGCAATCATAAACCTGCGATCGACAGGCCTCACGCCGGCTCTGCCGCGCGCGCATGCACCATGCGATACAGCACCGGCAACACCAGCAGCGTCAACAGGGTGGAAGACCAGATGCCGCCGATCACCACGGTCGCCAGCGGCCGCTGCACTTCGGCGCCGGTCCCGGTGGCCAGCGCCATCGGAATGAAGCCGAGCGAGGCCACCAGCGCCGTGATCAGCACCGGCCGCAAGCGCGTCAGCGTGCCCTGCTCAATCGCCGTATCGAGCGCCATGCCCTCCTCCCGCAACGCCTTGATGAAACTGATCATGACCAGACCATTGAGCACCGCCACGCCTGAGAGCGCGATGAAGCCCACCCCGGCCGAGATGGAGAACGGGATATCGCGCAGCCACAGCGCGAGCATGCCGCCCGTCATGGCGAAGGGCACGCCGGTGAACACGATGAGGCCGTCGCGGAAATTGCCGAACATGGCGTAAAGCAGCATGAACACCAGCAGGAAGGCGATCGGTACGACGACCTGGAGGCGCTTGGTGGCCGACTCCAGCTGCTCGAAGACCCCGCCCCAGGTCAGCCAGTAGCCGGTCGGCAGCTTGACGTTGGCGTCGATGTCGCGCTGCGCCTCGGCGATGAACGAACCGATGTCACGGTCGCGCACGTTGGCCGTGACCACCACCCGCCGCTTGCCGTTCTCGCGGCTGAACTGGTTGGGACCGGGCGCGATGTCGAGATGCGCGACCTCCCCCAGCATCAGGTAGGCCGGCGGCTGCCCCGCATGCGACGGCAGGCGGATCGGCAAACGCCGCATGGCATCGAGATCGGCGCGCATCGCCTCCGGCAGGCGCACGACGATGTCAAAACGCCGGTCACCTTCGAACAACAGGCCGGACTGGCGCCCGTTGAGCGCGATGGCGACCGCATCCTGCACATCGGCGACATTGACGCCGAGCCGGGCGATCTTGTCGCGGTCGATCGCTACGGTGAGGATGGGCAGGCCCGTGGTCTGCTCGACCTTGACATCCTCGGCGCCGGCGATCTTGCCGAGCCGCGTGGCGATGTCCTCGGCCGTATCCTCCATGCGCGTCATGTCGTCGCCGAAGACCTTGACGGCGATATCGCTGCGCACGCCCGAGATCAACTCGTTGAAACGCATCTGGATCGGCTGGGTGAATTCGTAATTGTTGCCGGGCACCACCGCGATCGCCTGCTGCATCTGCCGGATGAGCTCGTTCTTGGTCATGCCCGGATCAGGCCATTCCGAGCGCGGCTTGAGGATGATGAAGTTGTCGGCCACGCTCGGCGGCATCGGGTCGCTGGCGATCTCTGCCGTGCCGATCTTGGCGAAGATACGCTCCACCTGTGGGAACGCCTTGATCGTGTGCTCCAGCTCGCGCTGCATCTGGATCGCCTGGGTCAGGCTGGTGCCGGGGATGCGTAGCGCATGCAGGGCGATATCGCCCTCGTCGAGACTGGGGACGAACTCGCTGCCGATGCGCGTCGCCAATAAGCCGCTGAGCGCAACGGCGACCAGCGCGAGCGTGACGACCGGCAGGCGGTTGGCCAGCACCCAGGTCAACGCCGGCCGGTAGACCCGCTTCGCCGCGGTCACGAGCATGCGCTCGCGTTCCTCGACCTTGCCGGTGACGAACAACGCGACGGCCGCCGGTACAAAGGTCACCGACAAGAGCATGGCGCCGAGCAGCGCCACGACGACAGTGAAAGCCATCGGGTGGAACATCTTGCCCTCGACCCCGCTCAAGGCGAAGAGCGGCAGGTAGACCACCATGATGATGAGCTGGCCGAAGATCAGCGGGCGACGGGCCTCGCGTGCCGCCTCGAACACCTCTTCGACGCGTTCGGCACGCGACAGCGGTCGTCCAAGGGCGCCTTGGGCATGCGCCAGGCGCCGGATGCAGTTCTCGACGATGACCACGGCGCCGTCGATGATGATGCCGAAATCCAGCGCCCCCAGGCTCATGAGATTGGCGCTGACCTTGTTGCCGACCATGCCGGTGAAGGTGAACAGCATGGCCAGCGGGATCACCAGCATGGCGATGCAGGCGGCGCGCAGGTTACCGAGGAAGACGAACAGCACGGCGATCACCAGCAGCGCCCCCTCGACCAGGTTGTTGCGCACCGTCGCGATCGCCTTGTCGATCAGCGAAGTGCGATCATAGACCGTCTTCACCATGATCCCCGGCGGCAACGATTTGTTGATCTCGGCGATGCGCTGACCGACAGCGCGCGACACCGTGCGGCTGTTCTCGCCGATCAGCATGAACACCGTGCCCAGCACCACTTCGCGCCCGTCCTCGGTCGCGGCACCGTTGCGCAAGTCCTTGCCGATCAGCACCTCGGCGACGTCGCGGATGCGGACCGGCACGCCGTTGCGCGTGGCGACGACGATATTGCCGAGGTCGTCCAGCGTCTTCGCCTGGCCCGGCACGCGGATCAGGTATTGCTCGCCCGAACGTTCGATGTAGCCAGCGCCGACATTGGCGTTATTGCGCTCCAGGGCGTCGACCAGATCGCTGAGCGCCAGGCCGTGCGCGACCAGTTTCTCCGGCAGCGGCGCCACCTGGTATTCCTTCTTGAAACCACCCACGGTATTGATCTCGTTGACGCCGGGCACCGTGCGTAGTTGCGGCTTGACGATCCAGTCCTGGATCTCGCGCAGGTCGGTCGGCGTATAGGGCGTACCGTCGGGCTTGAGCGCGCCTTCTGCCGATTCGACCGTCCACATGGTGATCTCGCCGAGGCCGGTGGAAGTCGGGCCGG
>CAMLMA010000051.1 GCA_946481065.1 uncultured Nitrosomonadales bacterium | reverse complement strand
ATGAACTGATCGACATCATCCCGGCACCGGATTTCCCGACCGCGGGCATCATCTATGGAACGGTCGGCGTCAAGGAAGGCTACCGCACCGGTCGTGGCCGTGTCGTCATGCGTGGCCGCACACATGTTGAAGACATGGAGAAGGGTAACCGCCAGGCGCTCATCATCGACGAGCTGCCGTATCAGGTGAACAAGAAGTCCCTGATCGAAAAGATCGCCGAACTGGTCAACGACAAGAAGATCGAGGGTATCTCTGACCTGCGCGATGAATCCGACAAGTCGGGTATGCGTGTGGTCATCGAGCTCAAGCGCGGCGAAGTACCCGAAGTCATCCTCAACAATCTGTACAAGCAGACCCAGTTGCAGGATACCTTCGGCATGAACATGGTGGCCCTGCTGGACGGTCAGCCGCGTCTGCTCAACCTCAAGCAGATGCTGGAAGCCTTCCTGCGTCATCGTCGCGAAGTCATCACGCGCCGCACCGTATTCGAACTGCGCAAGGCACGCGAGCGCGGCCATGTGCTGGAAGGTCTGGCCGTGGCATTGGCGAATGTCGACGAGATGATCGCGTTGATCAAGGCTGCGCCGACGCCGCCGGATGCCAAGCGCGAGTTGATGGCGCGTACCTGGACGTCGCCTGTCGTTGAAGAGATGCTGAAACGCGCAGCGATGGAAGCTTCTCGCCCTGACGGGTTGTCAGTCGACTTTGGTATGACGCCGAAAGGCTACCGACTCTCCGACGTGCAGGCGCAAGAGATCCTGCAGATGCGACTGCAACGCCTGACCGGTCTGGAACAAGACAAGATCGTCAACGAATACAAGGAGGTGATGGATGTCATCGCCGACCTGCTCGATATCCTGGCCAAGTCCGAGCGCGTGACCGCGATCATCGTTGAAGAACTCTCGGCGATCCGCCAGCAATTCGGCGACAAACGCCGTAGCGAGATCATCCAGAATGCGCAGGACCTGTCGCTGGAAGACCTGATCACGCCGCAAGACGTGGTCGTGACGCTATCGCACACTGGCTACATCAAATCGCAGCCGCTGGATGAGTATCGAGCCCAGCGTCGTGGCGGCCGAGGCAAGCAGGCGACCGCGACCAAGGAAGACGATTTCATCGACAAGATGTTCGTCGCCAACACCCATGATTACATCCTGTGCTTCTCAAGCCGCGGCCGCGTCTACTGGCTCAAGGTCTACGAGGTGCCGCAGGGCAGCCGCATCAGTCGCGGCAAGCCGATCGTCAACCTGTTCCCGCTGGAAGAGGGCGAGAAGATCAATGCCATCCTGCCGGTCAAGGAGTTCGACGAGAACCATTACATCTTCATGGCGACCAGCATGGGCACCGTGAAGAAGACCTCGCTGGTCGAGTTCTCCAACCCGCGCAAGTCAGGCATCATCGCCATCAACCTTGATGACAACGATTTCCTGATCGGAGCCGAGATCACCAACGGTGCCAACGATGTCGTTCTCGTGTCCAATGCCGGCAAGGCGGTCTGGTTCGATGAGGAAGACGTACGCCCGATGGGCCGCAACACGCGCGGCGTGCGTGGCATGAAGTTGCAGGCCAAACAGCAGGTGATCTCCTTGCTGATCGCCGACAACGAACAGCAGACCGTGCTGGTCGCTACCGAGAACGGTTATGGCAAACGTACGGCACTGGCTGATTTCCGTCACTCCGGTCGCGGCACGCAGGGTGTGAAGGCTATCGTGACCAGCGAACGTAACGGCACAGTCGTCGCAGCGCGCCTGGTCGGCGACGACGACGAGATCATGCTGATCACGACCGGCGGCGTGCTGATCCGCACGCGCGTCAAGGAGATCCGTGAACTGGGCCGTGCGACCCAAGGGGTGACCCTGATCAATCTGGGCGAGGGCGAAAAACTCTCCGGTCTGGAAAAAGTGGTCGAGACCGACGACGAACAAGACGAACAGTAGGTGGTGGCCGATTGACGCAGATCTACAATTTTTCCGCTGGTCCGGCGGTGCTTCCCAGGGTGGTGCTGGAGCAAGCGCGAGACGAGCTGCTGGATTGGCATGGCAGTGGCATGTCGGTGATGGAGATGAGTCACCGCGGCAAGGCGTTCTTGGGTATTGCGGCGGAGGCCGAGGCCGATCTGCGCGAATTGATGGCGATCCCTGCCAATTACAAGGTGCTTTTCCTGCAGGGTGGGGCACACAGCCAGTTCTCCATGATCCCCATGAATCTGCTGCGCGGCAGGACGCGAGCCGATTATCTCGATTCCGGCCTGTGGTCGGTAAAAGCGATCGAGGAGGCCAGACGTTATTGTGAGGTCAACGTGGTGGCTTCATCCCGTGACCGCAATTACACCTATGCGCCAGCGCAGGATCAGTGGCGTCTCGCTCCTGACGCTGCTTATGTGCACTACACTTCCAACGAGACCATTGGCGGCGTCGAGATCTTCTGGACGCCCGACACGGGGGATGTCCCGTTGGTGGCCGACATGTCCTCCCATATCCTGTCGCGTCCGATCGACGTCAGCAAGTTCGGCCTGATCTATGCCGGCGCGCAGAAGAACATCGGGCCGGCCGGGCTCACCATCGTCATCGTGCGGGACGACCTCATCGGCCAGACGCTACCCGGCACACCGACGATGTTCGATTACAAGACCCACGCAGACAACGATTCCATGTACAACACGCCGCCGACCTACGGCATCTACATCGCTGGTCTGGTATTCAAGTGGCTCAAGGCCATGGGTGGTTTGTCTGCCATGGAAAAAACCAACATCCTGAAAGCGGACATGCTGTACGATTATCTCGACAGTACTGATTTCTACGAGGCGCCGGTCGCAAGGGAGAACCGCTCGCGTAT
This sequence comes from uncultured Nitrosomonadales bacterium, assembly GCA_946481065.1. Next base: position 9,201 of record CAMLMA010000051.1, on the reverse strand, counting down.
GAACGTCCCGTTCCGCATCGCTGACGCGTCGCTCGACGCGACGTTCCTGGCGCATGCGGCAGAGCATGGCCTGCTGCAATTGAAGGGCCATAAGCTGGTGGGTGGCATGCGTGCATCGATCTATAACGCGATGCCGGTGGAAGGCGTGGCCACTTTGGTCGGGTTCATGAAAGATTTCGAACGGGCGCATGCATGAGCGATCAACTCAAACAATGCCGTGACCAGATCGATGCGATCGATGAGCAGTTGCTAGAGCTGGTCAACCAGCGCGCGCAGCTGGCGCGAGAGATCGGCAACCTCAAGGGTGGCGGCCCCATCTATCGCCCCGAGCGCGAGGCGCAGGTGCTGCGCCGCCTGCTCGACCACAATGCAGGACCGTTGTCTGGCGAAGCCATCACGGCGATCTTCCGCAGCGTCATGTCCAATTGCCGCGCACTGGAGAAAGAGCTCTCCGTCGCCTTTCTCGGCCCCATGGGCACCTTCAGTGAGGAAGCCGCCAACAAGCAGTTCGGTGGGCTGACGTCGCCTGTGCAATGCGCTTCCATCGACGACGTGTTCCGTATGGTCGAATCAGGTCAGGTCGACTATGGCGTGGTTCCGGTGGAGAATTCCACAGAAGGCGCCGTGGGTCGCACGCTTGATCTCTTGATGGCGACCAGTCTGCATATCTGCGGCGAAGTCACGCTGCCGGTGCATCACAACCTGTTGTCGAAGGCCGCGGACAAAGCAGCCGTGCGTAAGGTCTATTCACACGCACAATCGCTGGCCCAGTGCCATGAATGGCTCAATCTCAACCTGCCGGGCGTTGAGCGCCAGGCGGTGGTCAGTAACGCCGAAGCGGCGCGCCTTGCTGCCGGCGAAGCGGGTGCGGCTGCAATCGCCAGCCGGCGCGCAGCCGAGCTGTTCGATCTGGCGGTGCTGAGCGCCAATATCGAGGACGATCCCAAGAATACGACGCGCTTCCTTGTGCTATCCCTGCACGACGTCGCGCCCTCCGGCCGAGACAAGACCTCGCTGCTGCTGGCGACCAAGAATGTGCCGGGAGCGGTGGTGGAATTGTTGAGCCCCTTCTCCAAGCATGGGGTGAGCATGAGCAAGTTCGAATCGCGGCCATCGCGTGCCGGTCTCTGGGAATACGTGTTCTTCGTCGATATCGACGGGCACCAGCAGGATGCCGCGGTTGCGGCCGCGCTGAAAGAGCTGGCGACACGGGCTTCCTTCCTTAAGGTTTTAGGCTCCTACCCAGTTGCAGTGATCTGACAAAGGTGCTTAGATAGCAGTACAACAAGCGATTCAGGGATGTCGTTAGCGATTCATGCTGATCGGTCAAAACCTACTCGAACACTCCTCCCTGCACAAATGGACGTTGCGCTTTAAAACCCGGCGTCTTGAGCTGCATTACCGTCTCTATGCCTTGCCAAGACTTCGCCAGCAGGCGCGTATCGCGCTGGTGGTCGGGGCTGTCATGTATGGCCTGTATGGCTTTCTCGATGTCCTGTTCCTGCCGGCAGATGCTGTGCTCAAGGTCTGGTATATTCGTAGCGGCGTCATCCTGCTGGCCCTCGCCGCACTCTGTTTCACTTTCTTCAAGAAATACGAACGCTACAGCCAGCTTTGCCTCGCGGTGACCGGCATCGTCGGCGGCATCGGCCTCATGGCCAAGATGTCGTTTTTGCCCGATTGGGCACTGACTTATTTCTATGGCGGGCTGATCCTCATCACTTTCTGGGTCTATTGTTTTTGTGGCCTGCGCTTCCCAAATGCGTTGCTGAGTGGTTTGGCGTTGCTGGCGGCTTTCAATGCCGCGTTCCTCTGGATCAAGACGTTGCCGTTGATTCCCATGGTGAGTTATAACTTTTTCATCGTCTCGGCCAACGTGGTCGGTGCATTTGCGTGTTACACAGCCGAGGCGCAGGACCGGGCGCTGTTCCTGCGTGAGATGGAGCTGGAGAAGGAGCGCCGCCTGCAGCAGGATCGCGCATTGCATGACAATCTGACTTCGCTACCTAATCGCGAGCTGTTGATGGATCGTGTTGAGCAAGCCATCAACTACGCCGTACGCAACGACCAGATCTGTGCCGGCCTGTATCTTGACCTTGATCGCTTCAAGCCTATCAACGACACCTATGGCCATGGGGTCGGCGATCAGGTGCTGCAGGAAGTGGCCCGGCGTTTTCAGCGCGTATTGCGCGATTCCGATACGCTTTCACGCCTAAGCGGAGACGAATTCTTTGTACTGGCGAGGGATATCGGCAGCCGCCCTGCGGCAGAGGTGATGGCCAAGAAGCTGTTACAACAGTTGGAGCAGCCGTTCGAGATCAAGCAGTTGCCAAAGATCGAACATCTTTCAGCCAGCATCGGCATCTGTATCTTCCCTTACCATGATCTCAGTGCCGTTGATGTGCTGCGTCGAGCCGATCAGGCGATGTACGAGGTCAAGCGCGGTAGCAAGGCCGGCTATGCATTTGCCGCCACCTGACAGGCGCTGATGCTAAAATATCTCTGACACCACGCGGCGTAAGCCGCATTTTTATTTGTGACCCAATTCCATCCGAGGTTCGAACCGTGACCAATTTGTGTGACCTGGCCCCATCCTATATCCGCTCGATTGCGCCTTACCAGCCGGGCAAACCGATCTCTGACCTAGCGCGCGAGATGGGATTGGATCCGAGCCAGATCGTCAAGCTCGCCTCCAACGAGAACCCGCTCGGCATCAGTCCCAAAGCCCGCATGGCGATGGAGGATGCGATGGAGGATATCGCACGATATCCGGACGGCAACAGCTTTGCGTTACGTGACGCCGTGCGTGAGAGATTCGGCGTCGATAGCGCGCAGATCGTGTTCGGAAACGGCTCCAACGATATCCTGGAGCTGGCGGCACGCGCCTTTCTGACAGCAGGGACCGAGGCGATCTACGCCCAGCATGCCTTTGCCGTTTATGCGCTGGTGACGCAGGCGGTTGGCGCCAGAGGCGTGGTGGTGCCGGCCAAGGACTATGGCCACGACCTTGAAGCCATGCTGGCCGCGATCACTGACAAGACGCGCATGATCTTCGTCGCCAATCCCAACAATCCGACCGGCACCTTGCTGGACAAGGCGGAATTGCTGGCGTTCCTGCGACAAGTGCCGCCTAATGTGCTGGTGGTGCTCGACGAAGCCTACGATGAGTACCTGCCGCTCGAAATCAAATCCGAGTCCATCGGCTGGCTGCGCGAATTCCCCAATCTGGTCATCTCCCGCACCTTTTCCAAGGCCTATGGCCTCGCCGGCCTGCGTATCGGATTCGGTCTCGGCGCGGCAGAGGTGATCGACATCATGAATCGCGTGCGACAGCCGTTCAACGTCAATAGCGTGGCGCAGGCCGCTGCCGTCGCTTCGCTGCAGGATGAAGCCTTCGTCGAGCGGAGTCGTGCGCTGAACCAGGCCGGCATGTTGCAGATCACGCGCGGGCTCGAAGCGCTGGGGCTTGAATATATCCCGTCGTTCGGAAATTTCGTCAGCTTCCGTCTGGCCGATGCCAGCGGAGCCTATCGCCAGTTGCTGCAGCGTGGCGTCATCGTGCGACCGATCGCCAATTATGAGATGCCGGACTACCTGCGCGTGAGTATCGGCCTCTTTGACGAAAACACGCGCTTCCTCGATGCGATGCGAGAGATCGTTGCGGGAGCCCCAGGCGCCTCATGATCATCGTCATGCATGCCGATGCGACGGAGGCCCAGATCGAGGCGGTCGTTCAGCGTATCCGCGAACACGGGTTGGACATCAACGTGTCGCGCGGCATGGAACGGACCCTGGTCGGCGCCATCGGTGACGAGCGCAAGCTCAGCCAGGAACTGTTCGAGACCATGCCCGGAGTCGAACAGGCCCTGCATATCGTCAAGCCTTACAAGATCGTCGCTCGCGAATGGCACAGGCTGGATAGTGTCATCGATATCGCGGGCATTCCGCTGGGCGGCAAGCAGATCCAGATCATCGCCGGGCCTTGCTCGGTGGAGACGCCAGCACAGATGGATGCTTCGGCGCTGGCCGTCAAGGCCGCCGGGGCGCGATTGATGCGCGGCGGCGCCTTCAAGCCCCGTACCAGCCCCTACACTTTCCAGGGAGCGGGCATCGAAGGCCTGGAGATGTTGCGCACCGCAGCGCGTAAGCATGGGCTGCCGATCGTGACTGAACTCATGGATGTGCGGCAACTGGATACATTCATCGACTATGGGGTAGACGTCATCCAGGTCGGCACGCGCAATATGCAGAATTTCGATCTCTTGAAAGCCCTGGGCAAGATCGATGTGCCGGTGATCTTGAAGCGCGGGATGTCAGCCACGATCGCTGAATGGCTCATGGCCGCGGAATATATCGCGGCTGGCGGCAACCACAACATCATCTTCTGCGAGCGCGGTATCCGCACGTTCGAGACGGCATATCGCAACGTGCTGGATGTGACGTCGATCCCTGTACTCAAGCGCGAGACCCACCTGCCGGTGATCGTCGATCCTTCGCATGCGGGCGGAAAAGCCTGGATGGTGCCCGCGTTATCGCGTGCAGCGATCGCGGCCGGCGCCGACGGGCTACTGGTGGAGATGCACCCCAAGCCATGCGAGGCCTGGTGCGATGCTGATCAGGCCATCGACCCTGTAGAGCTGCATGCACTCATGACAGAATTGCGAGGGATCGCGCAGGTGATCGGCCGCGAGATCGCTTGATACTGACCCTTGGGACCCGGCAATAAAGAGCGCGCCTTGGCGCGTTTTTTATTGCCGGTTGTTGGGTCCCCAGTCGATCAGAAATTATGGATGTACTGCAGACTCAGGACATCGATCTTGTTGTGGTAATCCCCACGCAGTCTGGCATTCACCAGGCCTTGATCATTGTCGATGGAGGTGTCCTTGACATAGAGATGCGCGTAGGCGATGTCGATCTGATTGCGCTCGCTGAGCCGGTAACCGGCGCCGATCGTGAGCCAGGTTCGGTCGTCTCCGGGGATGCTGACCGTACGGAACCGATCCTTGATCGACTCCTGGTCATAGGCAAGTCCGCCACGCAGCTTCCAGGCTGGTGTGAGCTGATAGCTGGCGCCGACGGAATAGCGCATCGTGTCCTGCCAGTTCTCCGGGATGTTCACCAGCAAGGAGCCATCGCTGCGCTGGATCTTGAGGTCCTGCAGGCGATGCCAACCTGTCCATGTGATATCGGCCATCAGCGCCAACTTGTCGCTGGCCTGATGGAACAGACTGATCGAGGCGCTTTCCGGCAAAGTCAGCTGTGTCGTGATATTGCCATTCGGCACAAGGGCAGAGGGGATCAGCGGCGGCCGAGTGAACGTTGCGTCGCCTTCGATATGCTGGCGCACGCGAGAGCGGTAAGCGACCCCGATGCGGGTGTCAGCCGTGGCTTGCCATAGCGTGCCGAAGTTGTAGCCGTAGCCCCAGTCATCGCCCTTGAGCTGGGCGAAACCGTCGCCAGCCGGGCCAAAATTGACCACACGCGTGAGTTCGGCATCCATTTTCATGATCGATAGCCCGAATCCAAGGGAGAGTCTATCGTTGAGCTTGAACGCGACCGCTGGGTTGATGTTGAGTGTGGCGATCTCGGATCTTACGGCCTGATAGCGGCCGATCCATTGCTTGTCGTAATCGGTCTTGAGACCAAAGGGGGCATTGATGGCGATGCCGATGTTGAGATCGGGCCGGATGCGCTGGCTGTAATAGATGTTGGGCACGGCGACGAAACCGCCAGCGTCGCCACCTTCATTCCCTAGCGGGCGGCCGAACGCGGCGATGGATCCGCTGTCACTGAAACGCGAGGATACGCGAACCGCGTGCAGCGCGGTGACCAGCTGCCGATCCGGCAAGTAGGTCATGCCGGCCGGGTTGGCGTATATGGTGCTGGCGTCCTCGGCACTGGCTGCGCCGCCGGCAAAAGCATTCCCTAGCCCGCTGGCGCCTTGCTCAAGCAGAGAATAGCCTGCGGCGTGTAAGGGTAGTGCGCTCGCCAGGCTGACGATACCTACACTGATGGTGAGTGCAATACAAAGTCTTGCGGACATTGATGGCCCATCGTTGTTGTTTTGTCGATTCTAGTGCCAAACCCCGCGCGGGCAAAGCCTGCTCATGATAATCATGACTAGAGTTTCGTGATTTTTGCACTGTCGCGAGCCAGGCTGGATGCGGAGAATGCACTACACATGCTGATCACGGAGTTACCGGGTCGCTGTATTTTTCAATCACTTGCTAAGGAGAGCTACTATGTGGACCAAGCCAGCTGCTACCGAAATGCGTTTCGGTTTTGAAGTCACCATGTACGTTTGCAATCGCTAAGATTGCCATGTACAGCAAATAGCACATCGCCATTTGCAAGTTACCGGGTCGCTGCGAAGTGACCCGGTATAATAGGGTGATAGGCAGGGATAAATTTTCTCAGCCGCACCCTATCATTTTTTCAACAGAGAGATTTCATGCATATTCACGTTCTAGGTGCCGGTGCCGGCGGCGGCTTCCCTCAGTGGAACTGCAACTGCTTCAATTGCGATGGCTTGCGCAAGGGCACCATCAAGGCGACCAAACGTACCCAGTCGTCGATCTGCGTCAGCGGCGACGGCATCAACTGGGTCTTGTTCAATACCTCGCCGGATATCCTGCAACAGATCCAGGAATTCGCGCCTCTGCAACCCGGTCGCGCCATCCGCGATAGCGGCATCGTCGGCATCGTTCTGATCGACGCCCAGATCGACCACACGACCGGTTTGCTGATGCTGCGCGAGGGCCAGGTCAAGCGTGAGATCTACTGTACCGACATGGTCTACCAGGACCTGACGACGGGGAACCCGCTGTTCACCATCCTTGGCCATTATTGCGGCATCAACCATCATCAGGTGCCGACCGACGGCAAGACCAGTTTCGAGATCCCAGGCGCCGCCAACCTCAAGTTCACGGCTGTGGCGCTCAAGAGCGCAGCGCCTCCGTATTCCCCGCATCGTAACGACCCGCATCCTGGCGACACCATCGGCGTACTGATCGAAGACACCAAGACCGGCAAGAAATGCTGGTACTCGCCTGGCCTCGCCGAGATCGAACCGCACCTGCCTGCCCTGATGAACCAGGCAGATTGCATCATGGTCGACGGCACGTTCTGGACCAACACCGAGATGCTGGACATGGGCCTGATGACCAAGAAAGCGCGAGATATCGGCCACAACCCGCAATCCGGCCCTGGCGGCATGATCGAAGAGCTGGACAAGTTCTCCGCTGAACGCAAGGTTTTGATACACATCAACAACACCAATCCGATACTTAGAGAAGATTCCGCCGAGCGTGCCGAGCTCACCCGCCATGGGATCGAGGTCGCGTACGACGGCATGGACATCATTCTTTAGGAGACAGACACATGAACGCACCAGACCTCAACACCCCATGGACCCGCGAAGAATTCGAAGAGAAGCTGCGCGAGAAGGGCAAGGGCTACCACATCTATCATCCGTTCCACGTGATGATGTATGAAGGCAAGCTGACCAAGGAACAATTGCAGTGCTGGGTCGCCAATCGTTTCTATTACCAGATCGGCATTCCGCAGAAAGATGCGGCCATCCTCTCCAACTGCCCGGACAAGGAAGTGCGCAAGCAGTGGATCGTGCGCATCACCGACCATGATGGCGTCGATGGCCAGGAGGGCGGTATCGAGGCCTGGATCAAGCTGGGGCAGGCGGTCGGCCTCAGTCGTGAGGATGTCACCTCGCTGCGGTTAGTGAGCCCGGGGGTCAAGTTCGCGGTCGATGCCTACATCAATTTCGCGCGTCAGCGCCCTTGGCAGGAATCCGTCTGCTCCAGCCTGACCGAACTCTTCGCCCCGCATATCCACCAGCAGCGCATCAGCTCCTGGCCGACCATGTACCCATGGATCAAGGAAGAGGGGCTGACCTACTTCAAGAAGCGCCTGACCGAAGCCCGCCGCGATGTCGAGCAAGGTCTGGACGTGACCCTCAATTATTTCAGCCAGAGCCGCGAGATGCAGTTGCGCGCGCTGGACATCCTGCAATTCAAGCTCGATGTGCTGTGGGTCATCGCCGACTCCATCATGCTGGCATCGGCCGACATCAAGGTCGAGGGTCGTGATTACCTGCGGCAACCTGTCGTGAATTTCAAATAAGAAACGCCATGGAAAACAACATTCAACATTCGGACGTCTATGCCATCGCCCACCATCATCGTTTCCAGTGGGAGGAAGCGCAGCAAAGTTATGTGATCCTTTTCCCGGAAGGCATGGTCAAACTCCATGGGGGCGCAGGCGAAGTCCTGAAGCGTGTGGATGGCAAAGCCACGGTCGGCGACATCGTCGCTGAACTGAAGGCGGCATTTCCCGACGCCGAGGATATCGAGAACGATATCCTCGGGATGTTCGACCTGGCCGTGGGCAAGGCCTGGCTACGTAAAGTCTGAATGACGGATCAATTTCGAGGAACAGCAAAATGACACAAGCATCTTTAGGTGATTCGGTCGTGCAAAAGACCGTGCACGCACAGCAAAACAACGGTGTCGCTGCCAGCGTGACGCACACGCAGCCGCTCTGGCTGCTGGCGGAGATCACCTATCGTTGCCCACTGCATTGTGCGTTCTGCTACAACCCCACGGATTACGCGAAGCATACCGAGAACGAGCTCAATACCGAGCAATGGATCCAGGTCCTGCGCGATGCGCGAAAGCTCGGCGCATTGCAGCTCGGGATCTCAGGCGGCGAGCCTCTGTTGCGGGACGATATCGAGGAGATCGTCGTCGAAGCGAAGAAGCTCGGCTACTACAGCAACCTCATCACATCAGGTGTCGGTTTGACCGAGAAGCGCATCCAGGCCTTCAAGGACGGCGGTCTCGATCATATCCAGTTGTCGATGCATGACATCACCGAAGAGATCAATAACTTCATCACCAACACCAAGACCTTCGAATTGAAGAAGAAGGTGGCGGCGATGATCAAGAACCATGGCTACCCCATGGTGCTGAATGTGGTGATCCATCGCTACAACATCGGCCATATCAAGGAGATCCTCGAGATGGCCGAGGCGCTCGGCGCCGATTATGTCGAGCTGGCCAACACCCAATATTATGGCTGGTCGCTGGTCAATCGCAGCCAGCTCATGCCGACCCGCGAACAGATCGATCATGCGGAAAAGATCACCAACGAGTTCCGCGCGCGCGTCGGCAACAAGATGAAGAT
>CAMLMA010000050.1 GCA_946481065.1 uncultured Nitrosomonadales bacterium | reverse complement strand
TAGCCTTGACCTGTTCGTTGAGGTAATACTCGCGCTGACTCTTCTCCATCTGGCGTTTGACGCGGCCGCGGATACGCTTTTCCACCTGCAGGATATCGATCTCGGCCTCGAGCAGGCTGAGCAGATGTTCCAGGCGCTCAGCCACGCTGAACATCTCAAGGATGCTCTGTTTCTCTTCCAGCTTGAGGGAGAGGTGTGCGGTGATGGTATCGGCAAGGCGCCCGGCATCGTCGATGGTCGCGAGCGAGGTCAGGATCTCAGGCGGGATCTTCTTGTTGAGCTTGACGTACTGATCGAACTGCGTGAACACGGTACGCATGAGCGCCTGGGTCTCGTTGTCGTCCTGCGGGGCATGCTCGATGCGCTCCGCTTTGGCGGCAAAGCAGTCGCTGGTCTCGACGAACTCGCTGACCTTGGCCCGATGTACGCCCTCGACCAGCACCTTGACGGTACCGTCGGGTAACTTCAGCATCTGCAACACGGTAGCGATGGTGCCGACATGATAGAGATCAGCCGCGGTCGGCTCATCTTCGTTCGGTGACTTCTGGGCGACCAGCAGGATCTGCTTGTTGTGTTCCGATGCCAGTTCCAGTGCACGGACAGACTTGGCCCGGCCAACAAACAGCGGAATGACCAGATGCGGATAGACCACCACGTCGCGCAGCGGCAACAGCGGCAGTAGATCGGAGTCTGGGGAGAAAGCCGGTAAAGTTTGTTCTGTCATGAGTAGACCCTAAGTTTGATATGGCACGGCAAGATACCGCGCCGCATAACTTGCAGATGGGGACCGACTCGGACGATTCAAGTAGCCATCTGCAAAAACACAGACTGGCTGGATCAGGTGTTAGCTGGCAGATTCAGCCAATCGTGCTTGTTCAGAATAAATCAAAATGGGAGGCGTGTCGCCACTGATGACGCCGTCATCGACGACCACTTTGCTCAAGTTCGGCAACGAAGGCAGTTCGAACATGATCTCGAGCAAGGCATGCTCCATGATGGATCGCAGGCCGCGCGCGCCAGTCTTTCGTTCCAGCGCTTTTTTGGCGATGAGTTCAAGCCCGGAATCGCGGAACTCGAGATCGACGCCCTCCATCTTGAACAGCTTGGTGTACTGCTTGGTCAGGGCGTTCTTAGGCTCGACCAGGATCTTCATGAGCGCCGCTTCGTCCAGCGATTCCAGCGTGGCGACGGCCGGCAGACGGCCGACGAATTCAGGGATCAGCCCAAACTTGATCAGATCCTCAGGCTCGACATCACGCAGGACTTCGCCTACCGCACGGGCATCGTCCTTGCTCTTCACTTCGGCACCGAAACCGATCCCGCCCTTTTCCGAACGGGCACGGATGATCTTTTCCAGACCGTCGAACGCACCGCCGCAGATGAACAGGATGTTGGTGGTATCAAGCTGCACGAACTCCTGGTTCGGGTGCTTGCGACCGCCCTGTGGCGGCACGGAAGCGACCGTACCTTCGATCAGCTTCAGCAGGGCCTGCTGAACGCCCTCGCCCGATACGTCGCGCGTGATGGACGGGTTGTCCGATTTACGCGAGATCTTGTCGATCTCATCGATGTAAACGATGCCGCGCTGTGCCTTTTCGATCTCGTAATCACACTTTTGCAGAAGCTTCTGCATGATGTTTTCGACGTCTTCGCCAACATAGCCGGCCTCGGTCAGGGTCGTCGCATCGGCCATGACGAATGGCACATCGAGCAACCTGGCCAGCGTTTGCGCGAGCAAGGTCTTGCCGGAGCCGGTCGGCCCGATCAGCAGGATGTTGCTCTTGGCGATCTCGACATCATCCTTGTTCGCAGTCTGGTCCAGGCGCTTGTAGTGATTGTAGACGGCCACCGCGAGATTCTTCTTGGCCTGGGTCTGACCGATCACGTACTGGTCGAGGATGGTGCAGATCTCTTTTGGCGTCGGCAGGTTATTGTCGCGATTCTTGAGGCCGTTCTCGTCCTGCACTTCCTCGCGGATGATGTCATTGCACAGATCGACGCATTCATCGCAGATGAATACGGAGGGACCTGCGATCAGTTTCCTGACTTCATGCTGGCTCTTACCGCAAAAGGAGCAATACAGTAATTTTTCGCCATCGGCCTTGGTCGTCATGAAACTATCCTAGAACTTGATACAGACGTTATGAATGTTATGCGGCATCCGCACGGTTGGCAATGACCTTGTCCACCAGGCCATAAGCCACCGACTGTTCAGCGCTCATGAAGTTGTCGCGATCCGTGTCGCGCTCGATGGTCTTGACTGGCTGACCGGTATGGTTGGCCAGGATACCGTTGAGCTTTTCACGCAAGTAGAGGATCTCCTTGGCGTGGATCTCGATGTCCGAGGCCTGGCCCTGGAAGCCGCCGAGCGGCTGGTGGATCATGACGCGGGAGTTGGGCAGGCAATAACGCTTGCCTTTGGCACCCGCGGTCAACAGCAGGGAACCCATGCTCGCAGCCTGGCCGATGCACAAGGTGCTCACATCCGGCTTGATGAACTGCATGGTGTCGTAGATCGCCATGCCAGCTGTCACCGAGCCGCCTGGGGAATTGATGTAGAGCGAGATGTCCTTGTCCGGATTCTCCGCCTCCAGGAACAACAGCTGCGCCACGACCAGGTTGGCAGTCATGTCATTGACCGGCCCCACCAGGAAAATGACCCGCTCCTTCAGCAGGCGGGAATAGATGTCATAGGCGCGTTCGCCACGACCGCTCTGCTCGATGACCATGGGGATATACCCCAGGCCTTGTGGTTCCCACTGGCTTTGCATGCTCATCACGCATTTCCCATCAGGTCGTCGAATTTGACTTTCTTGTCGGTCACCTTGGCAGCTTCCAGCACCCAGCTGACGACGTTCTCTTCGGTCGCCAGCGCAGCCGGCTCGTCGAGACGCTTGGGATCATCGTAGTAGTAACGGATGACATCTTCAGGGCGCTCATAACTCTGCGCGAACTGCTCGACCATCGCACGCACCTGCTCGGCATTGGCCTGCAACTGATGCTTGTTGACGATCTCTCCCAGCACCAGTCGCAAGGTGGCATTACGCTTGGCCTGTTCTTCAAACAGGGCTGGCTCCAGGTTGACGTTGCTGACGTCCATGCCGCGCTGTTGCAGGTTATTCTGCATGGCCTGCATCAAGCGGTTGGTCTCGGCACCGATCACGGCTTTCGGCAATTCCAGCTTGGCAGCTTCGACCAGCACCTCGAACGCCTGCTCCTTGAGCTTCATGCGCACGCGCTTTTCAACTTCCTGCGCCAGGCTGGCCTTGATCTCGGCTTTCATCTTCTCGATGTCGCCGTCTTCCACACCCAGCGTCTTGGCGAATTCGGCATCGATCTCCGGCAACTTGGGTTGCTCGACCGCATTGAAGGTCACTTCATACGTGACGGTCTTGCCGGCCAATTGTTCAGGCTGGTGATCCGCCGGATAAGTGATATCGAAGGTCTTGGTCACACCCGTCTTGCTGCCGATCATGTTGTCGTCGAACTCTGGGACGCGACCACCCTCGCCCAGCACCAGATTGAGGCCTTGCTCACCGGTGCTCTCGACTTCTTCGCCGTCGATCAGCGCACGCAGAACGATATTGACGCGATCGCCCTTCTTGGAGGCACGCTTGACCGGCTCATAGGTGGCACGCTGCTTTTGCAGTACATCCAGGGTGCGTTTCACGTCTGCCTCGCTGACTTCCAGCACAGGGCGTTCGATCTTGCTCTTGCTCAAATCGCCGACCACGATTTCCGGGAATACCTCGAAGGTCGCGGTGTATTCGAATTGCTCTTCAGCTTCGGCGAAAGGCTTGTGTTCGATATTGGGGAATCCGGCAACACGCAGCTTGTTCTCCTCGACGGCGTCGGAAAAACTGCGCTCGACCGCATTGGCCAGGACTTCATCGCGGACCTGGGCGCCATATTGCTGCTGCACGAGCTTCAGCGGCACCTTGCCTGGACGAAAACCGGCCAGCTTGACCGTACGCGCCAGGCGATTGATACGCTGGTTGACCTCTTCTTCCAGCGGCTTCATCGGGACGGTCACGGTGATGCGGCGCTCTAAGTTGCTAATCGTTTCAACGGTTGCTGCCATGCTCTATTCCTCAAATCTTTAAGGGGTTGGTGCGAAAGGAGAGACTCGAACTCTCACGCCTTGCGGCGCTGGAACCTAAATCCAGTGCGTCTACCAATTCCGCCACTTTCGCAGGTTGTGTTACCACTGTCTCAGCATGGGCCGGGCGAGAAAGCAAGGTTGATCATCATCTGCTGCCTGATCCCTTCACTTGCGACCCGCCACTTTCGACCCATTGCGCTTGCGACCCGAGACAAACTGCCTCGAAAGAGACGAATTTCCCGCAGGAGACAAATTTCTCAAAGGTCGTTATTGTATCCCAACTGCTGCGGTAGCGAAAACCTTTCACATCGGGCTGGCAGCCGGGCCCACTAGGCGCTTGTAGCCCACTGAGGCCTGACCTTGACCAGATGCAAGGTTTCACTGTCGCAGGCCCTGGGCAACAATGCCGAGGAGCCGTCCATCATGCCTCAACATGTCCTGACCCTGATGCTGACAAGCCTGCTCGTCATCGCCTGCCCGGCGATTGCAGATGACGCATTCTACGACCTTCCCGCCCCAGGGCAACGCATCGATATCGGTGGCTACAAGTTGCACCTGTTGTGTGAGGGTAGCGGGCAACCTGCTGTCATCCTCGAGTCAGGGCTGGGCGACTGGTCGTCACACTGGATCAGCGTACAGCAGCGCCTGCGAGCCGATACGCAGGTTTGCAGCTACGACCGCGCCGGTTACGGCTGGAGCGATCCTGGCCCACGACCGCGTGACAGCAGCCGTGTCGTCGACGAATTGCACACCCTGCTCGGCAAGGCCGGGATCACGCCGCCTTATCTCCTCGTTGGTCACTCGCTGGGCGGCATCCATGTCCGCTTGTTCGCCAGCACCTATCCAGATGAAGTGAGCGGCCTTTTGCTGGTGGATGCCTCGCACCCGGCGAGCCTGCCATATCGGCGCAACGAGGATGGCTCCACCCCCAATACCGCCATGACCACCGGCAACCAGCTGATGCGGGTCGCCCCCCTGGAATCCGAGGAGACGCATGTCCCGGCCGAGATCCAGACCGCGATCGGCAATCCGCTATTGCACACGAAATCCGTGGTCACCGGCCGTGCCGAGTTCCGCGCGCTGGGACAGAGTGTCGCGGCACTGCAGAACGCGCCGCCGATGCCAGACCTGCCTTTGATCGTACTGAGCCGCGGCCTGCGCGCATGGCCAGACGGCGCGATCGGCGATGCCCAGGAACTGGCCTGGGAGACGCAACAGAATGAACTCAGCAAACTATCCACGCACAGCACGCGACGGATCGCCTTGCATAGCGGCCATCATATCCAGCTCGATGAACCGGATATGGTCGCGGATGCGTTGCGTGAGTTGCTGCGCGAGATACGCTGACGGATCATCTGCCGGCAATTATTTACAGCATTGCCAGCATGGATGGCGTTAGAATGAACGGCTATCCGCGTTAATCGAGACCATGAAATGCAAAGCACCATCAATCAAGAAGAGATCAGCATGTTGCGCTCCGAGGTCGAGCTGCTGATGAAGGAACGCCATGCCCTGCTCAAAGTGAGCGGCGCCGCCGCCGGCCTCATCGCAGAGCTCGACAGCCGCGACCTGCCCAAGGGTACGGTCGAGGCAGCAGAGCTGTTGGCCAGCAGTATCAACAGCTTGAGCGAAGAGACCCTGCAGGACGCACTCAACGCCGTACAGGCCGCAATCGTCGCCTAGCGACATCCCGCCAGAGCCGCTTCCCGCTTGATTGCCGCTGCGCCGCTCCCCGTGTAATATCGCGGGGGTGGTAAGGGGAGCACGGCGATTGAAAGCAACAACCATCCGTAAGTCACGCACGCAGGTCTTGATGCTGGGTCTTCTTGCGTCCGGCAGCCTGCTATTGCCCGCCTGCGGTTTCCAGGCGTATACCGCCAAACCCATCGATCCGGCCCAGACACTGTCTCGCCAGCAATCCGCCGATCCGCAAGGCGAAGCATTCCACCAGTTCCTGATCGCGCAATCCTATCCAGCCACTGATTTCCCGATCCGTCACTGGGGCCTGCGCGAACTGACCTTCGCCGCCATGTTCTATCACCCGCAGCTCAACCTCGCACGCGCCCAGTGGCGCGCGGCGCAATCGGCCGAAGTCACCGCTGCGCAGCGGCCATTGCCAGGCCTGTCCGGCGGCGTCGAGAATCACAGCGAGACCGATGGCGGCGTCTCGCCCTGGACCTATAGCCTGGGCATCGACCTGCCCATCGAGACCGCTGGTAAGCGCCAGGCCCGTATCGATCGCGCGCTCAGTCTGAGCGAGGCTGCCCGTATAGAGATCGCCCAGAATGCATGGCAAGTCCGCAGCCGTCTTGCTTCAAGCTGGATCGAATATAACGCCTCACGCCTGCAGGCGGCCGTCTTGCAGCAAGAGCTGACCCTGAGGCAACAGATCGTCAGCATGCTGGATGCCCGCTTTGAAGCAGGCATGATCTCCAGTGTAGAGCGCAGCAACGCAAGGCTGCAGCTGCAAAGGACCGAGCAAGCGCTGGAGGCCGAAAAGAACCGCGCGCCAGAACTGCTCGCCGCGGTCGCCAGCAATGCCGGCTTGCCGCTCGCTGTAGCCAGTGAACTTTCGCTCGATACGGCAGACTTGGACAGCCTGCCCGGCATCGATCACCAACGCAAACTGCAACGCACATCCGGCGACGATATCCAGCAAGCGGCCATGCTCAACCGTCTCGACCTGCGCGCCGCGCTGGCCCGGTACGCTGCGGCGGAAGCCAAACTCAAACTGGAGATCGCGCGCCAGTATCCGGATATCGTGCTATCCCCAGGCTATAGCTATGATCAGGGCGACCGGGTCTGGTCGCTCGGCATCGGCGCGCTCATGACCCTGCTCAACAAAAACCGTGGACTGATCGCCGAGGCACATGCGTTGCGCGATGTCGAAGCCGCGCAGTTCGAGGCGCTGCAAGCCAGGGTCGTGGGCGAAGTGGCACAAACCAAGGCGCGCTATTACGCAGCGCTGGATGAACTGGACAAGGCCCGCGCCATTCGCGCTTCTCAGCTCGAACGCACTGCGCGCATCGAGCGTCAGTATGACGCCGGCTTCGCTGACCGGCTGGAATTGACCACCACGCGCCTCGAAAACCTGCTGGCGATGCAGAGCCTGGTGAATGTCGAATATAAAACACAGCGTGCCGCCAACGCGCTAGAGGACGCGATCCAGCAACCGCTGCAGGATCCGTTATCGATGCCCGCCAACCTAGACCAGGCCGTCGAAAGACAGCCTTAACGCCGGAGCCTTCGGATGAATCGTAAAATCGCCATCATCATCGGCCTGCAGGCCCTTCTCATCATCGTATTGTTCTGGGTGCTGGTGTTCTATGGCAAGGATGAATACGAGGCCTACACCACTCAGCAGGAAGAAGAAGTCGAAACGCCCAATCGCGTGGCTACCGACCATGGCATGACCGTTGTCACGCTCGACGAGGCCAGCCAGAAGCAAAGCGATATCCGCACCAGTCTGATGCAGCCGGCGAAGTTCCAGAGTGCGATCGCAAGCTATGGTCGGGTCATGGGCATCGAGCCCCTGATCGACTTGCGCACCCGTTACCTGGCGGCCAAAGCCGAGGCTGGCGTGATCCGCGCCTCCCTGCTCAACAGTGAGCGCGAATATCAGCGATTGTTGCAACTGAACAAGGACGACCACAATATCTCCGATCGCGCCGTCATCGCGGCAGAAGCCCTCTGGAAAGCGGATAAAGCCAAACTGGCAGCCGCTGAGACCGCCGCCAGCAGCCTGCGGGACAATATGCGGCAGGTCTGGGGCGAGGTATTGACCGAAAAAGCCACTCAGCAGGGCGACCCGATGCTGCAGCAACTGCTCGACTATCGGCAAGTCCTGCTGCAGATCACGCTACCCTTCGGCAGCGCAGAGCCAAGGCCTGGCAGCACGCTGGCGGTGACGCCGACCGGCACACGCAACAAGGCGGTGGAAGCGCGATTCATCTCCCGTTCGCCACAGACCGACGGCACCATCCAGGGCAAGACCTACTACTATCAGGCGCCCGCGGATGACCTGCGCGCAGGCATGCGTGTCAGCGTCAGGATGTCCGATAACCGTCAAAGCGCCGAGGGGGTCGTCATCCCGAACGATGCCGTGGTCTGGTATGGCGGCAAGGCTTGGGTCTACCGCCAGGAGAGCCCGGAACGCTTCGTGCGCCAGCCGATCGAGACTGACCACGAAACAGGCAACGGCTGGTTCAATACCGGCCTGATCAAGCCCGGCGACGCCTTGGTGACGAGTGGTGCCCAGCTGCTGCTGTCGGAAGAATTCAAGTATCAGATCAAGAATGAAAACGAGGATTAAATTGTTCAATTTAATCCTCGTTTCGGTGGAGACTCATGCGCGCAGCGCGTGATGTCGTAGCCAAAATGAGGACGTCCAGATAGCGGAAGCAACTATGCTCTATATTCAAAAAAACAAATCAAGCACTGAGCTTTCAGTATGATGTCCGCCCTCGTCCGCTTCTCGATCCGCTTCAATGGCGTCATCATCGGACTTGCCAGCCTGGTCGTGCTCTACGGCCTTTATAGCCTCACGCGTAGCAATCTCGATGTGTTTCCGGAGTTCTCGCCGACCCAATTGGTGATCCAGACCGAATCACCCGGACTTTCCGCGGAACTGGTCGAGCAGCTGGTCAGCCAGCCGATCGAGCAGAGCATCGCCGGCACGGTGGGTATCGAGCTCATGCGCTCACAGTCGATCCCCGGCCTGTCGGTGGTCACCATCATCTTCGAAGAAGGCACTGACGTCTTCCGCAACCGCCAGGTCATCGCCGAACGCCTCGCCACGCTGGCGAATCGCTTGCCACGTGGCATCACGCCGAACATCACCCCGCTGACCTCCGCCGCGAGCACGGTCATGGGTATCGGCCTCACGTCCGACCAGCGCTCGCTGATGGAGCTACGTACGCTGGTCGACTGGTCGATCCGGCCGCACTTGCTGGCGGTGCAAGGAGTCGCCGATGTGAACACCTTCGGGGGTGAGGTCCGCCAGTTCCAGATCCAGGCGGATCCGGAAAAGCTCATCCGCTACGGCATCTCACTGCAGCAAGTGATGGACGCCGCCGACAAGGCCACAGGCGTGCGTGGCGCTGGATTCATCGAGAACAACAATCAGCGCATCATCATCAACAGCGAAGGCCAGGCGCTGACCCCGGCCATGCTGGCGCAAACCACCCTGCTCTACCGCGATGGCCAGACCGTCCGTATCGGCGACATCGGCAAGGTTGTCGAAGGCGCCGCGCCCTCCATCAGCAGCGCCCAGATCAATGGCAAGACCGGCATCTATCTGTCGATCCAGGGCCAGCTGGGCGCCAACACGCATGGCGTGACGCAGGCGTTGGAGAAGGCCCTGCGGGAGATCGAACCTTCGCTGAAGGACGAAGGCGTGACGCTGCACAAAGGCCTGTTCCGCCCCGCCAACTTTATCGAAACCGCGATCGATGGCGTACGCGCCGATATCCTGATCGGTTCGGTACTGGTGATCACGGTACTGTTCCTGTTCCTGTTCAACGCGCGCACCGCCTTCATCTCGGCCACGGCCATCCCGCTGTCGCTGCTGACCGCGATCGTGGTGCTCAGTTATTTCAACATCGGCCTCAATATCATGGTTCTCGGTGGTCTTGCCATCGCGCTGGGGGAAGTGGTCGATGACGCCATCATCGACACCGAGAACATCTTCCGTCGCCTGCGCGAGAATCGGCTGTTGCCGACCCCTCTGCCGACTCACCGCGTGGTATTCAACGCCTCGATGGAAGTTCGCAGCTCTGTGGTCTATGCCACGTTCATCGTGGCCCTGGTCTTCATGCCCTTGCTCACGCTCAGCGGCGTCGCCGGCAAACTGTTCGCGCCACTCGGCCTATCCTATATCGCCGCCATCCTGGCCTCGCTCGCTGTAGCGCTGACACTGACGCCTGCGCTGTGCTACCTGCTTCTGGGAAACGCAAAGCTCGATAGTGAGGATCCGCCGCTGATCCGTAGCATCAAGCAACGTTACGTGAAGCTGCTGTATCGCATCGAGAGGCACTATAGACTGGTGATCGGTGTCGCCACCGTCCTCATCGCCCTGGGGCTTGGCATCCTGCCGCTGTTCAAGAGTCAGTTCATCCCCAACCTCTACGAAGGCCACTACATCATGCACATGACGGCCGTGCCCGGCACGTCTGAGCAAGAGTCGCTGCGCATCGGCAAGAAGGTGACTGAAACCATCATGGGCATCAAAGGCGTGAAATCCGTGGTGCAGTGGGTAGGCCGCGCACCGAACGCGGCAGATACGTTCGGCACGCATTACAGCGAGTTCGAGATCGAGATCGGCACCCTGTCCGGTGAGGAACAGACGCGCATCCTCAACGAGATCCGCGAGCAACTGGCAGGCGAGGCAGAGGACGAGGACGGGGACGGCGTCGCCGAACCGGGTTTTGTCGGCGTCAATTTCGCCATCAACACATTCCTCACCGAGCGCATCGAAGAGACGATCTCCGGTTACCCGGCGTCTGTCGTCATCAATATCTACGGGCGTGACCTGGACGCGCTCGACCGCGACGCGCAAGCGGTCGCCAGCGTCCTCGCCAGCATCGACGGCGCCACTGACGTGCTCGTGCAATCCCCGCCTGGTACGCCGCAGCTGGTGATCCGCCTGCGCAACGAGCGTCTATTGCAATGGGGCCTGCAACCCACTGATGTACTGGATAGCATCCGCGCCGCCTACGAAAGCGTGCCCGTCACCCAGGTCTATGACGGCAATCGGGTCATCGGCGTCAGTGTGGTGCTCGCCGAGCCGCAAAGAAACGACATCACCCAGGTCGCCAAGCTGCCGCTAAAGAACATCGAAGGCCGCATCGTGCGTCTCGGCGATGTCGCCGATATCAACCAGGAGAACGGCCGCTCCAAGATCCTGCATGCCGGCGCCAAACGCATCCAGACAGTCACCGCCAACGTCACGAACCGCGACATCCAGCAGTTCGCGAAAGAGATGAAGTCGCGCATCCGCGATACGGTAAAGCTGGGGCCGGGCAATTACATGACCTTCTCGGGCGAAGCGGAAGCCCAGGCCAAGTCGCGCGAGGATCTGATCGTGCACTCCCTGCTCGCCGGCGTCGGCATCTTCCTCATGCTGTATGTCGCCTTCGGTCGACTGCGCAATCTCTTGCTGACTTTCGCCAACCTGCCCTTCGCCCTGATCGGCGGGGTGCTGGCCGCACTATTTACCGGTGGCTGGATATCGCTGGGCTCGCTGGTCGGGTTCGTCACGCTGTTCGGCATCACCCTGCGCAACTCCATCATGATGATCTCGCACTACCAGCATCTGGTAGACGAGGAAGGCATGACCTGGGGGCTGGAAACGGCGATCCGTGGGGCTTCCGAACGCCTGCCGTCGATCCTCATGACGGCACTGGTGACCGCGCTTGGCCTGCTGCCGCTCGCGGCCGGCAGTGGTCAGCCGGGCCGTGAGATCGAAGGCCCGATGGCGACCATCATCGTCGGTGGGCTGGTGACTTCCACGATCCTGAACCTGTTGATCCTGCCTACCATCATGTTGCATTTCGGGCGCTTTGAAAAACGCTTGCAGGACTGAGTCACACCGGATCCAGACCGGACCGAACCTAGGCCAAGCGTAGCCTCCAGAGCGATGTGATCTCGGCGGCGCGCGCCGCGTGCAGCGGATCGGCTGTATCCGTCGCCTTGCCGTGCACCGGGCGCGTATCCATGCGTGAGACCACTTGCAGGCCAGCAGCCTCGAACATGGCCAGCAAGGTTTCCCTTGTACGCAACCCCAGATGCTCGGCGATGTCCGAGAGGATCAGCCAACCTTCCCCGTCCGGCGCAAGGTGTTCCGTCAGGCCATTGAGGAACCCCTTGAGCATGCGGCTCTCCGGGTCGTAGATGGCATATTCGATGGCTGCGCTTGGGCGTGCCGGGATCCAGGGCGGGTTGCAGACGATCAGCGGCGCCTTGCCTTGCGGAAACAAGTCCGCTTCGACGACTTCGACCTGGCTTGCGTACCCCAGCGCCGCGACATTCTCGCGGGCGCAGGCCAATGCACGTGCATCCTGGTCAGTCGCAATCACGTGTCGCACGCCTCGCTTGGCCAGGATCGCCGCCAGCACACCGGTGCCGGTGCCGATATCGAACGCCAGCGTTGACGCTGGCAAGGGCGCTTCAGCGACCAACGCCAGGTATTCGCCGCGCACGGGGGAAAAGACCCCGTAAAACGGATGGATCTTT
>CAMLMA010000049.1 GCA_946481065.1 uncultured Nitrosomonadales bacterium | reverse complement strand
GCGTCGAGATGCCGAGATCCGGCAAGCCGAGCGAACCGGCTGCGACACCGCCGCCAGAAAGGTAGATGGCCTTGTAGCCGGTCTGCGTCGCCAGGCGCGCATGGTAGGCGTTGATGGCGCCGATGATCTGTAGCGGCTTCTCGGCGGCGAGCGCGGCGCGGAAACGGGCACCGGCGGAATGGAGCTGACTCATGGTGATCCTTTAAGCTTGGCCGTTAAGCGAAAAAAGCGTGGGTCGCGTTCTGCGGGATACCCACCCCGGTGATGCGGGCCTTTTGCAGCACTTCCCAGAAGTAGCGGTAGGTCGCACGGTCGTGCAGTTCTCCGGCGTATTGGATCGGCCCCCATTCGGCCTGCTGGGCAGCCAGCAGGATATTGGCGGCATCCTCGACCTCGCTGTAGTCGGGCTTCATGGCGTCGACGATGGCCTGGATCTGCGTCGGGTAGATGCTCCACATGCGCATGAAACCGAACTCGTTGCGCGCGCGGCTGGCGTCGCTGTAGGTGGTCTCCGTGTTCTTCAGGTCCAGCGTGACGTTATGCGCAGGCACCACGCCGTGCGCCAGTGCAGCGGCGACGACATCAGCCTTGGCGCGGGCCAGCAGACGATGCTCGAACTGTCCGGGACTGCGCATCGCGCTCGCGGGGATGGCGCCGTGATGGCCGCTGACGAAATCCATGAGGCCGAAATCCAGCACCTGCAACCAGGGCAGGGCGGCGATCTCATAAACTTCATGCAGCGCGCCGTGGGTCTCGATCAGCACATGCACCGGGATCTCGCGCTGGATGCCGTGGGAAGTGGCGACCTTCTGCAGGTAGGCGATCATCTCGGCAGCCTGGGCGGCGCGCGTGCACTTGGGGATGGTGATGTAGCTCAGCACCTGGCCTGCGCCACCAACGAGGATATCGATATCCTGCTTCCACGCAGGGTGGGTGTAGTCGTGGATGCGTGCGCCGGCCATGCGGTGCTTGTTGGCGTCTGAATTGAGCACGCGCACGATCATCTCGGCGTGTTCGCGTTCCTGGCCCGAGGCGGCGCCGTCTTCGCAATCGCAGGTGATGTCGAAGATCGGCCCCAGGCTATCCTGCAGCGACAGCGCCTTGAGGATGAGCTTTTCGCTACCGGCGAAATGTTCGCACGAGGGGATCACCGGGAACGGCTTCTCGCCGGCGAACAAGGCTTCGTTGGGATGGACTGACATGCGCGTTATTCCTATCTGCGAGGCATCAAAATGGTGTAGTCGAGATCGAGCACGACATTCGGGTGATAGTCGCTCTTGCCGCCGCCGTCGACTTTGGCCGCAGGCAGGGCGGAGCCGTGCAGGTTCTTCAGGCCGAGCAGGCGCAGGCGCAATGCACCAAGGTGCGCTTGCGGTAGCTCCCACTTCTCCAGCACTTCGGTCACGGCATAGAAGGTATCGCCCCCGAAGCTTGGATTGCAGTGCGTGCCGGCGTTGATGGCGACGATGTTGAGGCCGTTCTCCAGCCCTTCGTAACTCAGCGCACGGCAAACCGAGATCACGTGGCCGCCGTACATGAGGCGCTGGCCGAACGCTGAATCCTGCATCATCAAGGCGTCGAAGTGCAGGCGCGCGTTGTTCTGGTAGAGCCTGGTCGCCAGCGTGTGGTCGCTGTCGTCCACGGTCATGCCAGCCGGGTGGTCGATGCGCTCGCCTGCCTGGTAATCGTCCCACAGGCGCGTGCTGCCGGTGGCGTGCGACGCCAGTTGCGTCGGCTGCAGGAAGCGCGGGATGGCGAGCTGCTTCACGCCGACCACGGCCGGCAGTTCCGGGATCACGGTTTCCGGTGCTGGCGCATCCTGGTCGCGCTTATGCACCATGACCCAGCGCACCCAGCTCAATACCACTTCACTGTGCTGGTTGCGGCTTTCGGATCGCACATAGACGACCCCGGACTTGCCGTTGGAATTCTGCTTGAGGCCGATGACGGTCGAGGTCGTGAACAGGGTGTCGCCGACATAGACCGGCCGCAGGAAGCGCACATCGGCATAGCCGAGATTGGCCACGGCGTTGACCGAGATGTCGGGCACGGTCTTGGCGAAGGCGATATGGAACGCCAGCAGATCATCCACTGGCTTGTCGCGATAGCCGAGCGCCTGGGCCACGGGCGTCGCGCAATGCAGGGGCTGGCGCGCGCCGGTGAGGGCGATATAGAGCGCGCACTCGCCTTCGGTGATGGTGCGTGGCGTGGCGTGATGGATCTCCTGCCCGAGCCGGAAGTGTTCGAAGAAATTGCCGCTGGCGGTCGTCATCATTCGAACCCTTCTTCCAGCTTGGCGATCATCGCGCTCATGTCCAGCAGCTGCTGCGCGGCGGCGACATGGTGATGCTCCACCAGTTTGCCGTCGACCACCACGGTACCGCGCCCGGCGGCGTTGGCGGCAGCCAGTGCCTCGATGATGGCCTGCGCGTGCTTGATCTCGGTCGGGCGTGGCGTGTAAGCGTCGTTGCTGTAATCCAGCTGCGACGGATGCACCAGCGACTTGCCGTCGAACCCGAGGTCGCGGCCCAAGCGGCAGGAGTATTCGAAGGTCTGCATGTCGTTAAGATCGTTGGTGATACCGTCGATCACCGCACGACCATAGGCGCGCGCCGCCAGGATCACCATCGACAGGCTGGTGATGAGGGCGATACGTTCATGCGTCTTGCGCGCCCGCAGTTGCGACATGAGGTCAGAGGTGGCGACCACCATGCAGATGATGCGATCCGACGCGGCCGCGATCTCCTTGGCATTGAGCACCGCGATGGGGCTCTCGATCATGACCATGATAGGCACCTGCTTGCCACCCGCAGCGTCGAGCGCTTCGAGCGCGACCAGCACATCCTCGCGTGACTCGATGTTGGGGAAGAGGATGGCGTCGGCGCCGATATTGGCGACCGCCTTGATGTCGTCGCGACCCCATGGCGAATCGAAATCGTTGACGCGGACGACCACTTCACGCTTGCCGTAACCGCCTTGCCTGACGGCTTCGACGACGTTCAGGCGCGACTGCTCCTTGGCTTCGACCAGGATGGGGTCGCCAAGATCGAGAATGACGGAATCCACGCGCAATGAGCGCGCCTTGTTCAGGTAGCGTGTGTTGCAGCCTGGCACGTACAGCATGGAGCGGCGTGGCCTTAGATGATTGTTCATACGTAAACCCTGTGTTGATCAGCCGTTTGAATCTGCATATATAGCTGATATGGCGTTGGTTTTGTCATTTTTATTGATGCGTTGCACTGATTCTATCGGCTGCGCTTTCGAAGTGTCAATAAATATCTTATGTCTTATATAAGATATAAAACTAAGATGGCCGCTATTCGACGTGATCCTTTTGGATTCAATGCCATACCGGCGCGCAGACGTTGCGCCGATACAACATCGCATCGCGTGTCCGTTCAAAGTGGTTGCTTGAACTGATCGAGGATCGCCGGGTTCTCCAATGTCGATACATCGGCCGTGATCGTTTCGCCCTTGGCCAGCGTGCGCAACAGGCGCCGCATGATCTTGCCTGAGCGGGTCTTGGGCAGGTTGTCGCCGAAGCGGATGTCGTCAGGTTTTGCGATCGGGCCGATCTCCTTGCCCACCCATTCGCGCAGGTTGGCGACTATCTTTTTCGCGTCCTCGCCCTGTGGCCGTATGCCCTTGAGCACGACATAGGCGACGATGGCTTCACCCTTGATGTCGTGCGGCTTGCCGACCACGGCAGCCTCTGCCACCAGCGGGTTGGCGACCAGGGCCGATTCGATCTCCATGGTGCCCATGCGGTGACCGGAGACGTTCAATACGTCGTCGATGCGGCCCATGATGGTGAAGTAACCCGTGGTCTTGTCACGGATGGCGCCATCGCCGGCGAGATACAGTTTGCCGCCGAGGTCCTCGGGGAAATACGATGCCTTGTAGCGTTCGTCGTCATGCCAGATGGTGCGGATCATCGAAGGCCATGGGCGTTTGATGACCAGGAACCCGCCCGTACCCCATTCGACTTCCTGGCCCGATTCGTCAACGACGGCAGCCTGGATGCCAGGGAATGGCAGGGTGCAGGAGCCGGGCACCAGCGGTGTGACGGGTAATGGGGTGATCACGTGGCCGCCGGTTTCGGTCTGCCAGAAGGTGTCGAGGATAGGGCAGCGCGAGCCGCCGACGTGCTCGTAGTACCAGCGCCAGGCGGCCGGGTTGATCGGTTCGCCGACGGAGCCCAGCAAGCGCAGCGAGCTGAGGTCGAAGCGCTCGGGATGGGCGTCCGGGTTCGCTTCCGAAGCCTTGATCAGCGAACGGATGGCGGTCGGCGCGGTGTAGAAGACGGTCACGCGATGTTTTTCGATCATGCGCCAGAAGCGCGCTGCGTCGGGGTAGGTCGGCACGCCTTCGAATACGACTTGGGTGCAGCCGGCAGCGAGCGGGCCGTAAGCGACATAGCTGTGGCCGGTGATCCAGCCGACATCGGCAGTGCACCAGAAGATGTCGCTGTCCTTGATGTCGAAGGTCCAGCGCATGGTGTTCAGCGCGTGCAGCAGGTAGCCCGCGGATGCGTGCTGCACGCCTTTTGGTTTACCGGTGGAGCCCGAGGTATAGAGCAGGAAGAGCGGATGCTCGGCATCGACCCATACCGGCTCGCAGGTGTCGGGCTGGTCGGCGATGAGATCGTGCCACCAGAGGTCTCGGCCGGTCGCCCAGTTGACGTCGCCGCCAGTGCGATTGAATACCACCACCTTTTCTACGCATGCGCAGCCTTGGTCCTGCAGGGCTTCGTCCACGGCGGGCTTGAGCGGGATCTCCTTGCCGCCGCGGTATTGGCCGTCGCAGGTGATGACGACGCGTGCGCCGGCATCATGGATGCGTTCGATCAGGCTCTTCGACGAAAAGCCGCCAAAGACGACAGAGTGGATGAGCCCCAGTCTTGCGCAGGCCTGCATGGCGACGATGGCCTCCACGCCCATCGGCATGTAAAGGATGACACGGTCACCGGTCTTGAGATCGAGCGACTTCAGCCCATTGGCGAAGCGGCACACTTCATGGAACAGGGTGCGGTAGGTCACGTTGCGGACATCGCCATCATCGGCTTCGAAGAGGATGGCGGTCTTGTCGCCCTTGTCCGGCAAATGGCGATCGAGGCAGTTGTAGGAGACGTTGAGCTGGCCGTCGGCGAACCAGCGATAGAAGGGCGCGTCCGATTCGTCCAGCACTTGGGTGAACGGCTTGCGCCAGTCGAGCAGTGTCGTGGCGAGGTTTCCCCAGAAGCCTTCGTAGTCGGTCTCAGCTTCCTCGCATAGCTTGCGGTAGGCGGCCATGTCGGCCACGGTGGCGTTGGCAAGCGTCGCCGCGCTCGGCGCAAAGATGCTGTTCTCGATGGGTTCGTTTGCCATGTGCTTCCTCCAAAGGCGTTGAAATGTGGATGGAGCGGCGTAGGTTTTTGACCGCGCACATCGTCATCTGATTGTTATATGTCTTATATAAGATATAAAAGTTAAAGTGCCGGTGTCAACTGCAAGCGAGGTGGACGATTTTGACCTAGCCGTCCATGACGGTGATGTCAAAAGCCTTGATGTCTTCCAGCGCGTCGATGACGGCCAGTTTGGTTTGTTCCAGGTCTAGCAAAAGAGGGTCTGCTTTCAGGCGGCTTGCACGGGGATGGCGTGTCGCTGGTCCTTGATGCGGTTCTCTGCATCGACATAGACCAGCTGTGGTTTGAATTTTTCCAGCTCGATCTCGTTATAGCTGGCATAGCTGGCGATGATCAGCAGATCGCCGGGGCTGGCCTTGCGAGCTGCGGCACCGTTGACCGAGATGGTGCCCGAGCCGCGTTGGGCACGGATGGCGTACGTGGTGAAGCGTTCGCCGTTGTTGATGTTGTAGATATCGATCTGCTGATACTCGCGGATATCGGCGGCGTCCAGCAGGGCCTCGTCGATGGCGCAGGAGCCCTCATAGTCCAGCTCCGAATGCGTCACGCGCACGCGGTGCAGCTTGGATTTGAGCATGGTTCTTTGCATCGGCTACCTAATTGATTCTAAAAGGATGGCTATTATAGTCAGTTCGGGTCCGGGGTGCAAAAACACCTTCAGTCACGTGTGAACTCGAGGTTGTCGATGAGGCGAGTGCGCCCCTGGCGGGCCGCCCCGAGCACGATCAGCTCACGGTCATCCGCTTGCGCCGGTTGCAGGGTATTCGCCGCGCGTACCGAGATGTAGTCGACGATCCAACCCAGTTGCGTGAGGTATTGCGTCGTCTGGGCTTCGATCGTCACGGGATCCTGCTCGCCCGCTTGCATGGCCGTGACCACTTGCTGCAGGGCGCGATGCAGCCGCGGTGCCTCAACCCGCTGCGCCGGCTGCAGATAGCCGTTGCGCGAACTCATGGCCAGGCCGTCAGGCTCGCGCATGGTCTCGCCGGCGACGATAGTGATCGGCAGGTTCAACTGGCGCACCATCTCACGGATGACGAAGAGCTGCTGGAAATCCTTCTTGCCGAACACCGCCACCTGCGGCTGTACCATATTGAAGAGCTTGAGCACGACCGTCGCGACACCTTTGAAATGGCCTGGGCGGGCCGCGCCACAGAGCTCGTTGGCGATCGGCGGCGGCTCAACCAGCAGCGTCTGCGGGGTCGGGTACATCTCTTCCACGGTCGGCGTAAAGACGATATCGGCGCCGGCCTGCTTGAGCTTTTCGTAATCCGCTTCCGGGGTGCGAGGGTAATTGGCCAGATCTTCGTTGGCGCCGAATTGCAGCGGATTGACGAAGATGCTGACCACCACGGTCCTGGCGTGTTGCTTCGCCAGTTCAACGAGATGGAGATGGCCTGCATGCAGGTTGCCCATGGTGGGCACGAAAGCGACGGAGGTTTCGCTGCCAAGACGCTGACGCAGTTCTGCGACCGTACTCACCACGTGCATCAGAAGCTGTGCTCCGCCGTGGGGAAGGTCTTGCTCTTCACCGCCTTGACGTAATCCTCGAGCGCTTGCGCGATGGAGGGCGCGCCTTGCATGAAATTGCGCACGAAGCGCGGCGACTTGCCGGGATAGATGCCGAGCATGTCATGCAGGACCAGCACCTGACCGCTGCAATCGACGCCGGCGCCGATGCCGATGGTTGGTATCCGCACACTTTCGGTGATGGTCTTGGCGAGCGAGGCGGGCACCATCTCCAGCACCAGCATGCCAGCACCGGCATCAGCCAGCGCCTGCGCATCGGCGACCAATCGCTGCGCCTCTGCTTGATCCTTGCCTTGCACGCGGTATCCGCCGAGCTGGTGCACGGATTGGGGTGTCAGGCCCAGGTGGCCACACACCGGGATGCCGCGCTCGACCAGGAAACGCACGGTCTCGGTCATGACCGCACCGCCTTCGAGCTTGACCATCTGTGCGCCAGAGGCCATCAGGCGTGCGGCATTGCGAAAGGCCTGTTCCGGACTCTGCTGATAACTGCCGAAGGGCAGGTCGGTGACGATGTAGGCGCCAGCAGCCCCCCTGGCGACACAGCGCGTATGGTATTGCATGTCGTGCAGGGTCACGGCTAGCGTACTGTCGGCGCCTTGCAACACCATGCCCAGTGAGTCACCCACCAGCAGTACATCGACGCCGGCGCGGGCGCAGAGGGTGGCGAAACTGGCGTCATAGGCGGTGAGTACGGCGATCTTGTCGCCGCTGGCGGCCATCTGCTGCAGGGTGGTCAGGTTCATGACGGCTCAGTCGTCCAGATTGGGATTGAAGAACTCGCGCCGCCCACGTATCTGCATGATGCGTTGCACCAGCAGATCGAGCGCGGCGTCGCTGGCGGTGATATCGAGCTTCTCGTTGTTCACGATCAGTAGCGGCGAGGCGTCATAGCTGTGGAAGAAATCGCGGTAAGCGTCTGCCAGCCGCGCCAGGTATTCGCGCGGGATCTCCTGCTCGTAACTGATGTTGCGCTGGTTGACGCGTTCTGCCAGCGCATCGACGGGGGTCTGCAGGTAGATCACCAGGTCCGGGGGCGAGGCTTTGACCTGCAGGTGCTGGTAGATCTGCCGATAGAGGGCGAACTCTTCGTCGTCCAGGTTCAAGCGGGCGAACAGCGGATCCTTGTCGAGGAAAAAGTCGGCGATGGTCGCCTGGGCGAACATGTCGCGCTGGCTCAGGTCGCGGATCTGCTCCGAACGCTGGAACAGGAAGAACAGCTGCGTGGGTAGCGCATAACGTGGCGCGTCCTGATAGAAGCGCGGCAGGAATGGGTTCGCTTCCGCGTGCTCCAGCAGCAGGTTGAGCGGATAGCGTTCAGCCAGCTTGCGGGCGAGGGTCGTCTTGCCGCTGCCGATCGGGCCTTCGATGACGATATAGGGGTAACGCTCGATGAGCGCGTTATCGATGATACTCATGCGGCTTGCGCTTCCTTGTCAGCATTCATCACTGGGCATCCTTTGCACACCCTGGTCAATACAGGCGGCGGCGAGCTGCGCTGCCTCGCCATAGGCGCCGACTTTCAGGCCGGGCGCGATCTCCGCCAGCGGCAACATGACGAAACCGCGTGTTTGCATGCGCGGGTGAGGCAGAGTCAGTTCCGGCGTCTGCATGGCGATATCATCATATAGCAGCAGATCCAAATCCAGTACCCGCGGCGCATTTGGGAAAGGCCGTTCGCGTCCGTGCGTGTCTTCCAGCGCCAGCAGTGCGCGCAGGAGTGCCAATGGGGCGAGGGAGGTCTCCAGCCGCGCCACGGCGTTGATGAAATCGGGCTGGTCGTCATAGCCCAGTGGCGCCGTGCGGTATAGGGATGAACTGGCAGTGACCTGCGTCTGCGGTAATCCCGACAGCTCACGCAGGGCTTGCGTCACTTGTGCTTGGGGTTGCTGCAGGTTGCTGCCGAGTGCGACGTACGCCACGCTCATGATTCGGCGGTATCGGCCTCGGTGCCGGCGGGAGAGTGGCGTGAACGGCGCCGGCGACGTTTCTTCGGCTGGTGATCCGGCAGCAGCATCGTCTGGCGCTGCTGGCTGTCGGCCTCGGCAAAGTCGGTCCACCACTGGCCGAGTTCGGCCGGCAACTCACCGGATTCACAGCGCAGCAGCAGGAAGTCGTAGGCCGCGCGATAACGCGGATGCTCGAGCAGGCCGTAAGGGCGCTTGCCGGCGCGCATCTCGAAGCGCGGCTGCAGTCCCCAGATCTCTTTCATGGTGCTGCTGTAGCGTTTATGGATCGCGAGCTTCTCGGCCTGGATATCGGCGACCTCGCTCATGGCCATGTGCAATGCAGGCATGGGTCGGTGGCCGGCTTTCTGGTATTTCTGCCAGGCGGCCAGCACTTCATGCCACAGCAGCGTGGCGAACAGGAATCCGGGCGAGACTGGCTTCTCGGCCAGCACACGGTCGTCGGTGTTCTTCAGCGCCAGATTGACGAAGCGTGCGCCCAGGGGCTGTTCCAGCACCACATCCAGCAGGGGCAGCAAGCCATGATGCAGGCCGTGCTTGCGCAGTTCGGTGGCGCTCTCCATGGCATGCCCGGAGAGGAAGAGCTTGAGCATCTCGTCGAACAGGCGGGATGGCGGCACATCGTGCAATAGATCGGCCAGCTTCGAGATCGGCGCTTCCGTCGCCTGGTCGAGCTTGAGGCCGAGCTTAGCCGACAGACGCACGGCGCGCAGCATGCGGACCGGGTCTTCACGATAACGGGTCTCGGCATCGCCGATCATGCGCAGAACGCCAGCCTTGATATCGGCGACGCCATTGTGGAAGTCGATGATCTCTTCGGTAGCGGGGTCGTAGTAGAGAGCGTTGGCCGTGAAATCGCGCCGTACCGCATCTTCTTCCTGGTTGCCGAAGACGTTGTCGCGCAGGATGCGGCCACTGTCGGCGACCCGTGCCTTGTCCTCGTCGTCGCTCAGATGACTGCCGCGGAAGGTGGAGACCTCGACGGTCTCGTCGCCGAACATGACATGCACCAGGCGGAAACGTCGGCCGATGATGCGCGAGCGGCGGAACACGCGGTTGACCTGTTCTGGCGTGGCGCTGGTCGCGATGTCGAAATCCTTGGGACGCTTCTTCAATAACAGGTCGCGCACTGCACCGCCGACGACATAGGCGTCGTAACCGGCTTTCTGCAGTTGCTGGGTGGTCTTCAGCGCGCCGTTGCTCAACAGTTTGCGGTCGATGCGGTGGACGCTGGCCGGGATGGTCTTCGCGCCATGGCCGGATCGGGCAACCTTATGGCCAGGCTGTTTGGAAGACTTAAAAACGCGCTGCAGCAGTTTGCGTATCATTGGGGGTCCAGCAGAAGGATGTCAGGCCATGTTTGCATGTGCCCGCATTATAACCCATCCGCATGACTGAACCCCACTAGGGCCTGCGCGAGCCCGGCCCTATGCCCTCAGCGCTTGCTCGAGGTGTCGAGGAACACGCGCACATTGCGTGGCTGCACGAAGACGCGCGCACCCTCGGCGATATCGAGCGCCTTGAAACGTTCCCGCGTGAGTTCTGCCTCGATCAATTCCGTCTGGTCGGCGCGTTCGAGCTCAAGCCGGACCAGTGGCCCGATGGCATGGACATAGCTCACCACGGCCTCGAAGGCAGGTTCGCTGCTGCGTTCCTTGAGGATCTCGATGTCATGCGGCCGGACGTAGGCAAAGGCTGGGCTGTCCTCGGCTTCATGATGGTCGTCGAGTTGCAGCTCGATCTCGCCGATGTTGGCACGGCCCGCGGTGACGCGGCTGTGGAACAGGTTGACGTTGCCGAGGAACTTGTAGACGAAAGGTGACGCCGGATCGTCATAGACAGCCTGCGGGCTGCCGATCTGTTCGACGTTGCCGTGGTTCATGACGACGATCCGGTCCGCGACTTCCAGGGCCTCTTCCTGATCGTGCGTGACGAACACGCTGGTGATATGCAGTTCGTCATGCAGGCGACGCAGCCAGCGACGCAAGTCCTTGCGCACTTTCGCATCCAGTGCGCCGAACGGTTCATCCAGCAGGAGCACACGGGGCTCGACGGCCAGCGCGCGGGCCAGCGCGATGCGCTGACGCTGCCCGCCGGAAAGCTGCGGCGGGTAACGGTCCGCGAGCCAGTCGAGCTGCACCAGTTCCAGCAGTTCATGCACGCGGCGCTTGATCTCGTCGTTGCTCGGCCGGGTGGCGCGTGGTCGCACGCGCAGGCCGAAAGCCACGTTCTCGAATACCGTCATGTGGCGGAACAAGGCGTAGTGCTGGAACACGAAGCCGACCTGGCGCTCGCGCACGTCGCGCTCGGTGGCGTCGTTGCCGTGGAACAGGATGTTGCCGCTGTCCGGCGACTCGAGGCCGGCGATGATGCGCAGCAGGGTGGTCTTGCCGCACCCGGAGGGGCCCAGCAGGGCGACCAGCTCGCCGCTGGGCACATCCAGGCTGACATTGTTCAGCGCACTGAAGCTGCCGAAGTTCTTGGTGACGTTTCTGATCTCGATACTCATGGTGTGGTCCTTTGTTATTCGTCAGCCGACGCTTCGTTACGCTGTGCACTGCGTGCGGTCTGCCACTCGATGAAACGCTTGAGGGCGAGCGTGACCAGTGCCAGGAAAGCCAGCAGCGAAGCGACGGCGAAGGCGGCTGCATAGTTGTATTCGTTGTAGAGGATCTCCACGTGGAGCGGCATGGTGTTGGTGAGTCCGCGGATATGCCCCGAGACCACCGAGACGGCGCCGAACTCGCCCATGGCGCGGGCATTGGTCAGGATCACGCCGTAAAGCAGGCCCCACTTGATGTTAGGCAGGGTCACCTTCCAGAAGATCTGCCAGCCGGAAGCGCCCAGGACCAGGCCGGCCTCTTCCTCTTCCTTGCCCTGCGCCTGCATCAAGGGGATCAGTTCGCGGGCGATGAAGGGGAAGGTGACGAAGACGGTGGCGAGCACGATCCCCGGGATGGCGAAGATCACCTTGAAATTATGCGCGGAGAGCCATTCGCCGAACCAGCCCTGCAGGCCGAAGATCAGCACGTAGATGAGGCCGGCGATCACCGGCGAGACCGCGAACGGCAGGTCGATCAGGGTGATGAGCACGCTCTTGCCCTTGAATTCGAACTTTGCAATGGCCCAGGCCGCCGCGACCCCGAACACCAGGTTGAGCGGCACCGCGATAGCGGCAGCGACCAGGGTCAGCTGGATGGCGGACAACGCGTCCGGTTCCACCAGCGCGGCGATGTAGGTCTCGAACCCTTTGCGCAGGGCTTCCGTGAACACCGCGGCCAGCGGGATGAACAGGAACAGGGTCAGGAAGGCGAGCGAGACCCCGATCAGCGCCCAGCGGATCCAGGCCGGTTCGGAGGTCGCGCGGCTGCGGGCGACCCGGTTGTTGTAGCGGGAATACTGCGAGATGGTGGTAGCGGCGGACATGGGTTACCTCGATGCGGTCTGGCGTTGTGCGTTCCACCATTGCAGGCCGTTGATCGCCAGCAACAACAGGAACGAGAGGATCAGCATGACGACGGCGACAGCGGTGGCGCCGGTGTAGTCGTACTGCTCAAGCTTGGTGATGATGATGAGCGGGGTGATCTCCGACACCATGGGCATATTGCCGGCGATGAAGATGACCGAGCCGTATTCACCGACCGCGCGGGCGAAGGCCAGCGCGAAGCCGGTCAGTAACGC
>CAMLMA010000048.1 GCA_946481065.1 uncultured Nitrosomonadales bacterium | reverse complement strand
GATGCGCTGGGCGTGCCGGACGTATTGCTCATGGTGTCGGAAGAACTGGCCGTGGTCGACAATCTTTCCGGCAAGCTTTACTTCATCGTCTACGCCGATCCGTCGCAAGCCAACGCCTATGCGGACGCGCATCAGCGCTTGCAGGCCCTGATCCGCTTGCTGCGCCAATCGGTGAGTATCCCCGAGGCCGCGGCGATGCCGGCCAGTGTCGCTGCCTCCGAATTCGGCGAAGCCGGCTTCAAGGACGCCGTCGCGCAAGCCAAGCGATACATCTTCGATGGCGACATCATGCAGGTCGTGCTGTCCCAGCGCATGGCCCAGCCTTTCGCCGCGCCGCCGCTCTCGCTCTATCGGGCCTTGCGTAGCCTCAATCCCTCGCCCTACATGTTCTATTACGACATGGGCGACCACCATGTGGTCGGCGCATCGCCCGAGATCCTGGTGCGGCTGGAGAACGACACGGTGACGGCGCGCCCGATCGCCGGTACGCGACCACGTGGCAAGGATCGTGCGCAGGACATGGCACTGGCCGAAGAATTGCTGGCTGATCCCAAGGAGCGCGCCGAGCACGTGCAGCTCATGGACCTCGGCCGCAACGACGTCGGCCGCGTGGCCCAGGTCGGTACGGTCAAGGTCACCGACAGCATGGTGATCGAACGCTATTCGCATGTCATGCACATCGTCTCCAATGTCGAGGGCAAACTGAAGCCGGGCATGGATGCGATCGACGTGCTGAAGGCGACCTTCCCCGCGGGCACCGTCAGTGGTGCGCCCAAGGTACGGGCGATGGAGATCATCGACGAACTGGAGCCGAGCAAGCGTGGCATCTATGCTGGTGCGGTCGGTTATCTGGGCTTCAACGGTGACATGGACCTGGCGATCGCGATCCGCACAGGCGTAATCAAGAGTGGTATGCTGTATTCGCAAGCTGGTGCTGGCATCGTTGCCGACTCCGTACCAGAGAGTGAATGGATGGAAACCCAAAATAAGGCACGTGCAGTGTTACGTGCCGCGGAGATGGTGCTGGCAGGGCTCGACAACAGCGGAGTCTGAGCATGCCCAAAAATAAAGGCCGGTGGCTACACCGGCTGATAATCGTTGCACTTGCCTACTTTGCGACTGGCAAACTGGGTTTGCTCATTCCTTACGTCGGTTCGCAGGTTTCACTCATCTGGCTGCCCACCGGTATCTCGGTCGCGGCGCTGATGCGCTGGGGTTACGGCTGCTGGCCCGCCATCTACATCGCTGCCTTCTTCGTCAATCTCACAGTCAGTGGTTCGCCCATGCTCTCGGCTTGCATCGCCCTGGGCAATACACTGGGGCCGATAGCCGCGACCTGGATACTCAAGCGCTTCCATTTCAGCAATCATCTCAATCGTCCGCATGACGTCTTGCTGATGGTGGTCTCCGCCGCGCTCGGTATGCTGTTGTCGGCGACGGGCGGCGTGGCCAGCCTGATCTATTTCGATGCCCTGCCACAGGGCAACACCGCGCTGGCCTGGGTCATCTGGTGGATCGGCGACGCCGTGGGCGTGCTGCTGGTGCTGCCGTTCCTGCTCAATATCTCGCGCGCCGAGCTCTTGCGGCTTTGGGATCAGCGTGCCGTCTACATATTGTGGTGCGGCGTCGCTTCGGTACTGGAGTGGGGCATCTTCCAGTACGTTTCGGACGCATCTGGCCAATTCATGCTGCTGGCTTTCGTGGTGTTGCCGCTGGTGATCTGGTCGGCCATGCGCTTCGGTATCACGGGTGCTTCGCTTGCCGTGCTGGGCTTGTCCATGATCGCTGTGTGGGCGACCTATAACCTGCATGGCCCGTTCTTCCAGCTCGACACGCATCAGGGCATCTTTGCCTTGTGGGTGTTCATGAGCACCTTGGCGCTGGTGGCGCTCATGATCACCGTGCAACAGTCCGAACGGCTACAGAGCGAGATCGCCATGCGCAGCAGCGAAGCGCAGCTAAGGGCGGTCATCGACGGGGCGCTCGATGCCATCGTCACGATCGATGCCGCTGGCCATCTGGTCGAATTCAATCCCGCCGCCGAGCGCATGTTCGGCTACATGCGCGCCGACGTCATCGGCCGGCCGCTGGGCGAA
Organism: uncultured Nitrosomonadales bacterium; assembly: GCA_946481065.1. Next base: position 10,505 of record CAMLMA010000048.1, on the reverse strand, counting down.
GTCATCATCCCGCCGAGCCTGCGTACAGCCCATATCCAGGGACATCAACGTTTCGTCGCCACTGGCGAGAAGCATATCTTCGATCGCCGGATCGAATTGACCGGCATGCGCGCCGACGGCAGCGAGTTTCCCATCGAATTGACCATCACCTCCCTGCGTGACAAAGGCTTGCCGCTGATCACCGGCTTCATGCGTGATATCAGCGAGCGTAAACAGGCTGAACAAGAGATCCGTAACCTGGCCTTTTTCGACGCACTCACCGGCCTGCCCAATCGCCGGCTGTTGATCGACCGGTTGCAGCAGGCTTTTGCCACCAGCGCCCGCAGTCGCAGCTATGGCGCCGTACTGTTCATCGATCTCGATAACTTCAAGTCGCTCAACGATTCGCGGGGGCATGACATGGGCGACCTGCTGCTGATCGAAGTCGCCCAGCGCCTGCGCCAGTGCGTACGGGCCGACGACACCGTGGCGCGACTCGGCGGCGACGAGTTCGTCGTGGTGCTGGAGGATCTCAGCAACGACTTGGAACAGGCGATCAGCCAGGCCAAGGCGGTGAGCGAAAAGATCAGCGAGATCGTCAACCAGCCTTATGCCTTGCAAGATGTCGAACACCATAATTCCTGCAGTATCGGTATCGGATTCTTCTGCGGCAACGACATGCCGGTCGACGAACTGATGAAGCGATCGGATACGGCCATGTACCAGGCCAAGGCCGCAGGCCGCAACACCATGCGTATCTTCGACCCGGCCATGCAGGCTTCGCTCGAGAAGCGCATCGAGCTCGAGGCGCAGTTGCGTCTGGCCTTGCAACAGGATCAATTGCATCTTTGCTACCAGGTACAGGTGGACGAGGGTAAACGCGTGTTCGGCGCGGAGATCCTGTTGCGCTGGGATCATCCTAAATATGGCCTGATGTTGCCTTCTGAATTCATCCCGGTGGCGGAGGAGAGCGGCCTCATCATCCCGATCGGGCATTGGGTGATGCGGAGCGCTTGCGAGCAGATCCGCGCCTGGCAATCTGGCACGCCGCCCAAGTCGATCCAGCTGGCGGTGAATGTCAGCGCACGCCAGTTCAGGCACTCCGGATTCGTCGATGAAGTCATCGAATTGCTGCGGACCACCGGCGCAGATCCCTCCTTGCTCAAGCTCGAACTGACCGAGAGCGTCGTGCTGGACAACATCGACGACGCTGTCGAAAAGATGAATGCCTTGCGCCAGCTCGGCGTGCGTTTCTCCATGGACGATTTCGGCACCGGCTATTCGTCTCTGGCTTACCTTAAATTGCTACCGCTGACCCAAGTCAAGATCGATCAGTCCTTCGTCCGCGACATCGCCGTCGATCCCAACGACGCAGCCATCGTCAAGACCATCGTCGGCATGAGCCAGTCGCTCGGACTCGATGTCATCGCGGAGGGCGTGGAGAAGGAGGCGCAATTCACGCTGCTCAAGGCCTATGGCTGCAGGAAATTCCAGGGTTATCTGTTCAGTAAACCGCTGATGGCGGCAGACCTGGAGACCCTGCTCGATCAAAACAAGCTTTCGTTTGTCCAGGATTCCAGCGAAAATAACGGTTTAACTTAATCCATCGTCCTAATCCGCATCGTCAGGGATGCTTCAGCCATGTCTCTTTTAATGATTGATAATTACGACTCCTTCACCTACAACCTGGTGCAATATCTGGGCGAGCTGGGGCAGGATGTCCAGGTGTTCCGCAACGACGAGATCGATCTCGCCCAGGTGGAAAAGATGCGGCCACGGCACATCGTCATCTCGCCCGGCCCATGCACGCCCAACGAGGCCGGCATCTCCGTACCGCTGATCAAGGCCTTTGCCGGCAAGATCCCGATGCTGGGCGTCTGCCTCGGCCACCAGAGTATCGGCCAGGCCTTTGGCGGTAACATCGTCCATGCCAAGCAGCTCATGCACGGCAAGACTTCTCAAATCCACCACAAGGACATAGGCGTGTTCAAGGGCTTGCCTAACCCTTATACCGCCACGCGTTACCATTCGCTGGTGATCGAGCGCGAGACCATCCCCGACTGTCTCGAGATCACGGCGTGGACCGAAGACGAGAACGGCGCCTTCGGCGAGATCATGGGCGTGCGCCACAAGACCTTGCCGATCGAAGGCGTGCAGTTCCACCCGGAATCGATCCTGACCGAATATGGCCACGAGTTGCTCGATAACTTCCTGAAAGCCTACTGATGGCGGTCGTGTTCAAGGAGGTGCTCCAGCAGTTGCTGAACCGCCAGGATCTGACGCACGAACAGATGCTGGCCATCATGCGCCAGGTGATGCAGGGCGAACTGACGCCCGCGCAGATCGCTGGGCTGCTCATCGGCTTGCGCATGAAAGGCGAGACGGTGGACGAGATCAGCGCCGCCGCGCAGGTCATGCGCGAATTGTCGACCAAGGTCGAGATCCATGACACCGGCCATCTGGTCGATACCTGCGGGACTGGCGGCGACGGTATCCAGACATTCAATGTCTCGACGGTCAGCGCTTTCGTCGCTGCCGCCGCCGGCGCGCGCGTCGCCAAACATGGCGGGCGTTCGGTATCGTCCACCTGCGGCAGCGCCGATGTGCTGGAAGCGCTGGGCGTCAACGTCAACCTGACCCCGCAGCAGGTCGCGACGGCCGTGGACAAGATCGGCATCGGCTTCATGTTCGCGCCCAACCACCACAGCGCCATGAAGCACGCGGCACCTGTACGTCGCGAGCTGGGCGTGCGCACCTTGTTCAACCTGCTGGGTCCGATGACCAATCCGGCCGGTGCCAAACGCCAGGTGATGGGCGTCTTCCATAAGGACCTGACCGGATTGCTGGCGCGCGTGCTGCAACGCCTCGGCAGCGAACACGTCATGGTGGTGCATGGTGCTGACGGCATGGACGAGATCTCCTTCACCGGGGATACCTATGTCGCTGAACTGAAGCATGGTGAGGTACACGAATACGTCATCCACCCGAGCCAATTCGGGCTGCCCGTGCATGCCGTGGCGACCATCCGCATCCAGGACGCCCAGGCATCCAGGGCCATGGTGCTGGATGTGTTGGCAGGCAAGACAGGCCCGGCGCGGGACATCGTATTGCTCAACGCCGGCGCGGCGATCTATGTCGCAGGCGTGGCAGAATCGATGGCGGCGGGTATCGCCCTGGCGGCGGAGGTCATCGATAGTGGCGCTGCCGCACATAAGCTGGAGCAGCTGAAAGCGATCGCCGTCAGCGCATGATCAAGCTATTGCTGATCGTCGCCATCGCCGTTATCTATACGGTGCTGCAGTACCCGTCGTCCGGGTTGGCGCAACTGCCGCAGCAGGTGGCCGCGGCGACGGAACAAACCGCTGGTGACATCGAAGCGATCCGCCACGCGTTCGATGGCCGACTCAGCGATATTCAAGTCACCGGCAAGGGCAAAGTGCTCAAGGTTTTGCCGGATGATGGTAACGGTGCAAGGCATCAGCGCTTCATCCTTCAGCTGCCAGTGGGTATCACGGTGCTGGTCGCGCACAATATCGATCTCGCGCCCAGGGTGCCGCGACTTGCAGTAGGCGATGTGGTCGAGTTCAATGGCGAATATGTATGGAACGACAAGGGCGGGGTGGTCCACTGGACGCACCATGATCCGCACGGGCAACACGCGCCGGGCTGGTTGAGGCATGACGGTAAGACTTATGAATAGCCGGTAACAAGATGATTCGAAGAGGGTAGCAGTAACAATGTCCGATATTTTGAACAAGATTCTGAAGGTCAAGCAGGCCGAGGTGGAAGCCGCAATGGCCGAGAAGCCGCTGGCTATTCTGCAGCGTGAGGCGATGGCGATGCCACCAGCGCGTGATTTCGTCGGCGCGATCCGGGGCAAGATCGCTGCCGGAAAACCGGCCGTCATTGCCGAGATCAAGAAAGCCAGTCCGTCCAAGGGTGTGATCCGAGCGGATTTTCGTCCGGCCGAGATCGCGGCGAGCTATGCCGATAACGGCGCTGCCTGCCTGTCCGTGCTCACCGATCAGCAGTTCTTTCAGGGCAGTGCCGAATATCTCAAGCAGGCGCGCGCCGCCTGCGCGATCCCGGTGTTGCGCAAGGATTTCATGATCGACACGTATCAAGTCTATGAAGCGCGCGCGATGGGAGCGGATTGCATCTTGCTCATCGCGGCTGCGCTGGATCTGCCGCGCATGCGTCAACTGGAAGCGATCGCCCATGATCTGGGCATGGCCGTGCTGGTCGAGGTGCATAACGGCGAAGAGCTCGACCTCGCCCTGCAACTGGACACGCCGCTGCTCGGCATCAACAACCGCAACCTGCGCACTTTCGAGGTCACGCTGCAAACGACTTTCGATCTACTGGCGCGGATCCCGGCCGACAAGATCGTCGTCACCGAATCCGGTATCTTCACCCCTGACGACGTGGCGCTGATGCGTTCGCATGATGTGCATACCTTCCTCGTCGGCGAGGCGTTCATGCGGCAGCCGGATCCGGGGTTGGAGCTAGCACGGGTATTTTCCTGAAACGTGATTGACCGCGGATACTCGCCGGTCTCTCGCTCGAAAGGTGCGTTTATCGAGCTGGGCCGGTGGTTATCGGCGCTAAGATGAAGGACTGAACATGAGCAAATTCCCCCTGAGCCGACCGCGCCGCATGCGCAAGGATGATTTTTCGCGGCGCCTGATGCGAGAGCACGTGCTGACCGTCGATGACCTCATCTACCCGGTATTCGTACTTGATGGCGAACGCCGCACGGAGAACGTGGCATCCATGCCAGGTGTGCAGCGCCAGAGTATCGACGTACTGCTGGAGACCGCGGCGGAATGTGTCGCCTTGGGGATCCCAGCGCTGGCGTTGTTCCCCGTGGTCGATCAATCGCTGAAGTCGCTAGACGCGAATGAGGCATTCAATCCACAAGGCCTGGTGCCACGTACGGTGCGGGCATTGAAAGCAGCGTTCCCTGACCTGGGGGTGATCACCGATGTGGCGCTTGACCCCTATACCACCCATGGTCAGGACGGCATCATCGATGCCAGCGGGTATGTATTGAACGATGAGACCACCGCGGTGCTGGTCAAGCAGGCCTTGTGCCACGCGGCCGCCGGCGCCGACGTAGTGGCACCGTCAGACATGATGGATGGACGGGTCGGTGCCATCCGTGAGGCGCTGGAGCAGGCTGGCCATATCCATACGCGCATCCTCGCTTATTCGGCGAAATACGCCTCCGCGTTCTATGGTCCCTTCCGCGACGCGGTGGGGTCTTCCGCCAATCTGGGCAAAGGCAACAAGTATAACTACCAGATGGATCCGGCCAATTCGGACGAGGCGATCAGAGAAGTGGCGCTGGACCTCGACGAAGGTGCGGACATGGTGATGGTGAAACCGGGCATGCCGTATCTGGATATCGTGCGCCGGGTGAAGGCGCAGTTTGGAGTGCCGACCTATGCGTATCACGTCAGCGGTGAATACGCGATGCTGAAAGCGGCTGCACAGAACGGCTGGCTCGATGAACGGGCATGCGTGCTCGAAGCCATGCTGGCGTTCAAGCGTGCTGGTGCTGACGGCGTACTGACTTATTACGCCCTGGATATCGCGCGCTGGCTCAAGGCTTGAGCGGCAGGGAACTTAATTAGCGGGGGAGTTATTCGGGCTCGGTCAGCGCCGCAGTCGAAGCGATCAGCGCCTTGAGATCACTGATATCGGCCCGGCTAGCATTGCTGCCGTTGCCCGGGTGTTTGGTCGGGATACGCATGTCGTCGATCTCGAACACGCTGAGTTTGATCGCGCCATGCGGCCCCTCGAGCGTGAACATCGGTACTTTCCTGCGTTCCCCTCCTTTTTTGTCCGCGGCAGCATTGCTCACCCGATAGGACTTCTCGTTGGTCTCGTAAGGGATCTGCTGGTTCAGCAGAAACATCTCGACATCCTTGAGGCTGTCCGCGAACAGATGGATATGCGTCTCCGCGTACTTGCCGGCAGTGCCATCCCAGACGGCGCCGGTGAGATGGGGTTCGAAACGTTCCAGCAACTGCATGACCAGCAAGGCGTCTGCGCGTAGCTGGCGCAAATGGGCCGGCTGATCCTCGCTATTGTAGATCTCGTGGAACAGGCGGATCTCGTCTTCGATCTCGGCATTGGTCGGCATGCAGTTGATATCGGTGGCGCCAAGCTGGCGGCTTGCCTTGCGCTTGGCATAGGCGTAATCCGAGATGCCTTCTTCCGCCATCATGCGCGCCGCCTGTTGGGCGATGAGCTGACGCAACTGCGACTGCCGGGACTGCGTATCCTTGGCCATGGCGTCCGATCGCTCGATCAGTAGAGCTGGTCGGCCCTGGGGTCACTCCCCAGGTTCGATGTCGAGAAGCCAGGGATCGGTGTGAAATGCTGCTCGATCTCTGGCGGCGGGTATTCCTGATAGAAATACTCGTAGATACCGCTCTCGCCATCACCGACCTTGGTCCCGGTCAGTGGGTCGATCTTGATCGAGCTGACGCCGTCGGGAACCGGATAAGGGTTATCCGGCACGCCCTTCAGCACATTGGACATGTAGTCGATCCAGATCGGCAGGGCGGCATGCCCGCCGGTCTCGTTGCTGCCCAGCGTGCGCGGTTTGTCGTAGCCCATCCAGGCTATTGCGACCTGCTTTGGATTGAAGCCGGCGAACCAGGCATCGATCTGGTTGTTGGTGGTGCCGGTCTTGCCGGCGAGGTCGTAGCGTCCGATCTGGCGCGCCTTGGAGGCGGTGCCGATGCGGGCGACGTCCTGCATCATCGACGTCATGAGAAAGGCGTTACGGCTGTCGATGACACGCTTCGATGGATCGCCGGCCTTGTCGAACTTGGTCTGCTCGATGACCTTGCCGTTACTGTCGACGATCTTGCTGATCAGGTACGGCCGTACCCGGTAGCCGCCATTGGCGAAGACGGCGTAGGCACCCGCCATCTGCCACGGCGTGACCGAACCTGCGCCCAATGCCATCGCCAGATATGGCGGATGATCCTTCGGCGAGAAGCCGAAGCGCGTGATGTAATCGCGTGCGTAATCGACGCCGATAGACTGCAGGATGCGGATGGAGACCATGTTCTTGGATTTGGTCAGCGCAGTGCGCATGCGGATCGGTCCGTCGTATTTATTATCGAAATTGCGTGGTTCCCATCCCTCCCCACTGCCAGTTTCTTCGGCACTGAGGAACACAGGCTCGTCTTCGATGATGCTGGCGGGCGTGAAGCCCTTTTCCAGTGAAGCGGAGTAGATGAATGGTTTGAAGCTGGAGCCGGGTTGACGCCATGCCTGGGTGACATGGTTGAATTTGTTGCGATGGAAATCGAAGCCGCCCACCAGCGCCCTCACAGCACCATTCTCGGGATCGAGGCCGACGAAGGCCGATTCGACCTGCGGTAGCTGCGTGACCTGCCAGCGATCAGCCAGCTGTACTACGCGGATCACGGCGCCCGGCTTGAGCTTGCGCTTCGCCGCATCCTTCTCGTTGAGCGTCTTTTGTACGAGCGCCAGGCCATCGCCCGAGATCTCGATATCCTCGCCATGCTTTGTATGGGCCTTGAGCAGCTTCGGAGTGGCCGAAGTGACGATCGCTGGGATCAGGCCATTGAACTCGTCGATATCATCGAGCGCGCTATCCATCCAGTTATGGGTGTCGGCTTCTGCCTTGTCGGTCGCGCGCACGAGACCTTCCGGCCCCCGATAGCCATGGCGCCGTTCATAATCGACGATGCCTTGCAAGACCGCCGCGTTGGCGGCTTCCTGGTTCTGTTTACGGATCGTGGTATAGACCCGCATGCCGCTGTTATAAATGTCATCCTTGTAACGCGCGTACATCACCTGTCGGGCGATCTCGGCCACATAATCCGCCTGCACATCGCGGACCTGCCGCGAGGTACGCAACCGTGTCGGCTCCTTGAGTGCCGCCTCATAAGCCGGCTCGTCGATGAATCGCAACGCCTTCATCCGCCCCAGCACATAATGCTGGCGGGCTGTAGCGCGTTTCGGATTGGCGAACGGGTTGTAGCGGGATGGAGCCTTTGGCAGGCCGGCCAGCATGGCGGTCTCGGCGACGCTGAGCTTTTCCAGCGGCTTGCCGTAGTAGACCTGTGATGCCGCTGCGAAGCCGTAGGAACGTTGCCCAAGATAGATCTGGTTGATATAGAGCTCGAGGATCTGGTCCTTGGTCAGGCTGTGTTCGATCTTGATGGCAAGTAGCGCCTCACTTAGTTTGCGGGTCGCGGTCTTCTCGCTCGAGAGAAAGAAGTTGCGGGCGACTTGCATGGTGATGGTGCTCGCGCCTTCCTTGAAGCTGCCGGAAGTGACATTGGCGATGGCGGCGCGCAGGATACCCATGGTATCTACGCCGCCATGGGTATAGAAGCGCTCGTCTTCAGCCGCGAGGATCGCCTGGACCAGGCGTTTGGGCACGGCTTCGAACTTGATCAGCGCTCGCCGCTCCTCGCCGAATTCGCCGATCAGGAAACCGTCATCGGAATAGATCCGCAACGGCACCTTGGGACGATAGTCGGTCAGTACGTCCAGTGAAGGTAATTGGGGGTAGATCAGTGTGGCAGCGAGGCCGATCAGTGCAGTGCAAACCAATCCAAGAATCAAGGTTGCGAGGATCAGGAACTGCCACCATTTTTTCGGGAGCATTGATGGAATGTACAAAAATTGAACGCAGAGAGCCACATTATATGTGCTCAACACGCCAAATTAAAAAATAATAATTTGCTTTACACCATTTATAGTTGTTGCTAGCATTTAAGGTAAATTATCAGTATTGTGCGTAACTAACCAATAAAGAAAGGGAATTTCGGTTTGAAATTCGACTTTTTTACAGAGCGCATGCCACCACTGATCGGGGTAGATATCAGTTCTACTTCGGTCAAGATGGTGGAACTGTCAGAGGGGAGCAAGGGGTCGCACCGCCTTGATGGTTACGCTATCGCCCCCATGGGCAAGGATGCGGTGGTCGATGGCAACATCACTGACCTCGACCAGGTCGTGGACGCCATCCAGCGCGCATGGAAACTCCTCGGTACCCGCGAAAAACGTATGGCGCTGGCATTGCCGGCCGCCGCTGTCATCAGCAAGAAGGTCCTCATGCAGGCCGGCCTGCGCGAAGAAGATATGGAGCTGCAGGTAGAGGCCGAGGCCAACCAGTACATCCCGTTCTCTCTGGATGAAGTCAATATCGATTTTCAGGTCATCGGCCCGGCGCCGAGCAATCCTGAAGCGGAGGTCGAGGTGTTGATCGCCGCGTCGCGCAAGGAAAAGATCGAAGACCGTGTTGCCGCGGCAGAAGGCGGCGGTCTTAAGGTGATCGTCATGGATGTTGAGACCTATGCCACGGAAGCGGCATATGAGCTTGTCTCCAGCCAGTTGCCGAACAGCGGCAAGGACCAGACTGTGATGATCGTCGATATCGGCGCCATCATGATGCATATCAACGTATTGCACGATAATCAGTCGGTCTATATCCGCGAACAGAGTTTTGGCGGCGCCCAGTTGACGCAGGAGATCCAGCGTCGCTTCGGTCTCTCGCTCGAAGAAGCGGAGATCGCCAAGCGTCGAGGCGGCTTGCCGGACAGCTACGAGATGGAGGTTTTGCAACCCTTCATCCAGTCGCTGGCGATGGAAGTCGCCCGCGCCCTGCAGTTCTTCACCAGTTCCACCCAATACAACAGTGTCAATCATATCGTGCTGGCCGGCGGCTGCGCATCGATCCCGGGTGTGGACCTGCTGGTGCAGGAGCGCACACAGGTCAACACCATCACCGCCAATCCTTTCCATGAGATGACGCTCGCGCCCAAGATCAAACAACAGCAGTTGCTGGCAGATGCCCCGGCGTTGATGATCGCCTGTGGGTTGGCACTGCGGAGGTTCGGTTAAATGATCCGTATCAACCTGCTACCGCACCGCCAGCTCAAGCGTGCTGAACGTCAGCGCCAATTCATGCTCATGGTCGCGGCGACATTCGTCTTGGGTGCCGCGGTCGTGTTCATGGGTCAGACCTACGTCACAGCCCAGATCGATGCCCAAATGGAGCGCAATAGCCGCCTTGAAGCGGCAAATGCAAAGCTCGATAAACAGATTGCGGAGATCCAGGAACTGAAAAACCAGATCCAGGATGTGCTCTCGCGCAAACAGGTGGTCGAAAGCCTGCAAACCAACCGTGGACAAGCGGTGGTGCTGCTGGACGAACTGGCAAGACAGCTGCCTGAAGGCATGTACCTGAAGTCCGTCAAGCAGCAGGCTACGCTGGTCACGATCGAAGGGGTTGCCGATACCAATGCCAGAATCGCGACGCTGGTGCGGAATTTCTCCACTTCACCTTGGCTGGAATCGCCCAACCTCGTCGAAATCAAGGCCGTCACTAACAAAGCGCAGCGCCAGAGCCAATTCACCATGACGGTCAAACTCAAGGCACAAAAGGCGGATAAGCCCTAGTGTAGGGTGGATGGAACCATGAAATTAGAAGATTTCAACCAGATCGATTTCAATAACGCCGGCAGTCT
>CAMLMA010000047.1 GCA_946481065.1 uncultured Nitrosomonadales bacterium | reverse complement strand
ACAACAAATGCCCGCCATCCAACACTGGCACAGGCAATAGATTCAGCACGCCCAGACTGATGCTGACGATCGCCAGGAAGCCAATGAAAGCCTTCCATCCGGCGTCAGCACTTTTACCGGCCACACTGCCAATGGTGACAGGTCCACTGATCGCTTTCCACGACACCTGACCGCTGATCATCCCACCCAACATCTTGAGGCTGAAGACCGAGGTATCCCAGGTTTGCCTGATGGCCTTGAGCAGGCCATCTTGCGGCGCGTAGCGGACATCCACCATGTAGCGCGCAGATTCCGCCTTGGTCATGACATAAGCGGCGCCAATGCGACCGATACGCTTGCCACCCTCATCAACAGCCTCCGGTGTGATGCGCAAACTCATCACATCGTGACCTCGTAGAACCCGCATGATCATGGGTTTATCGGGGTTTTGCCGAACCAGCTCGGTAAAGTCCTCCCAACGACTGACAGCGATGCCGTTGACGGCGATGATTTCATCCTGCACCTTCAGGCCCGCTTTCTCCGCTGCGCTGTCCGGCAATATCTCACCGACCCGTGCCGGCCATGGTGGGCGGAACGTCGTCAGGCCCAGCTGCTGCAGGATGTCCGATTCATCGGTCTTGACCTGGCTGAGATCGAGCATGTGCAGATGCGATTCTTCCGCGTCGCTCCGGGCTTCGACCTGGGCAACCTTGGATTTCAGCGTCTGCTGCAACAACAGCCAGCGCACATCCTGCCAGGTCCTGACAGGTGTCTCACCGATCTTGACGATGAGTTCCTCGGCTTTCATGCTGGCCTGGGCCGCCGGCGAACCAGCCGGCACATCGCCGATGAAGGGGCGCAAGCCCGGTGTACCGACGATGAACAGCAGCCAGTAGAGCAGTACCGCTAACAGAAGGTTGGCGATAGGGCCTGCCGAGACAATGGCGATGCGTTTCCATACGCTCTGTCGGTTGAATGCGCGCGGTCTTTCGGCTGGCAGGACCTCACCTTCACGTTCATCGAGCATCTTGACGTAACCGCCCAGGGGGATCGCGGCCAGCACGAACTCCGTGCCGTCCTTGCCGAAGCGGCGCGAGAACAGTGGGCGGCCGAAACCGATCGAGAAGCGCAATACCTTGACGCCCGCCCAGCGCGCCACCTGGAAATGGCCATACTCATGAATGGTGATGAGCACGCCAAGGGTGACGATGAACGCGGCTATGGTCAGCATGTCTTTTCCAGCATCCAGTTATTGGCAGTCTCGCGCGCTTCGGCATCGACCTGCAGCAACTGGTTGAGTGAGGTGACGGCCGTGGTACCGCTCTGCGCCAGCGTGGCTTCGATCAGTGCCGGAATATCCATGAAGCCGATCCTGTGCTTGAGAAATGCATCGACCGCGACCTCATTGGCGGCGTTCAGTACCGTTGCGGCCGTGCCGCCAAGGCGCAAGGCCTCGTATGCCAGCCGCAGACAGGGGAATCGGTTCACATCCGGCTTCTGGAAGTCGAGCCGGCCAATCTGGAACAGGTCCAGTGTACCGACGCCGCTCTCCAGTCGCTCGGGAAACCCCAGGGCGTAAGCGATCGGCGTGCGCATGTCCGGATTACCCAGCTGGGCGAGCACTGAGCCGTCCACATATTCGACCATGGAATGGATGACACTTTGCGGATGGACGACCACGTCGATTTGGTCTGCCGTGGCGTTGAACAGCCAATGCGCTTCGATGACCTCTAGCCCCTTGTTCATCATGGTCGCCGAATCGATGGTGATCTTTGGCCCCATGACCCAATTGGGATGATTCAGCGCCTGCTCGGTGGTCACCGCCTCCAGCAATGCCTTATCCAAATTACGGAAAGGACCGCCAGATGCAGTCAACAGGATGCGTCGAATGCCAGACTCCGCCAGCGTAGCGGTGACCGTGGGCGGCATGACCTGGAAGATCGCGTTATGTTCGCTGTCGATCGGCAGCAATGTCGCCCCGCCCTGCTGGACTGCCTGCATGAACAGGCTGCCGGCCATGACCAGGGTCTCCTTGTTGGCCAGCAGGATACGCTTGCCTGCGCGGGCTGCCGCCATCGCGGGCTTGAGGCCGGCAGCACCGACGATCGCAGCCATCACGGTATCGACTTCGGGGTGTGCGGCGACCTGCTCCAGACCCTCGATCCCCGACAGCACCTCGGTGGCGATACCGGCAGCCAGGAGCTGGCTACGCAGGATATCCGCGCCGTCCGCGTGCATCACGACGGCATATGTGGGCGCATAGCGCTGACACAAGGCAAACAGCGCATCGACGCGGCCGTGTGCAGTCAATGCAAAGACGCGGAAGCGATCCGGATGCCTGGCGATCACATCCAGCGTGTTCATGCCGATGGTGCCGGTCGCCCCGAGGATGGTGACGGTCTGTAACTTAGACATACGCCATCAGCACATCGTAATAGAGCGGGAAATAAATGAAGAATGCGGCCAGCGGCAAGCTTGAGGTCAAGCCGTCAATGCGGTCGAGCACGCCGCCATGCCCGGGAAGCAGGGTCCCGCTATCCTTGACGTCTGACTGGCGCTTGACCAGTGATTCGAGCAGATCCCCCATGATGCTGAGCACGGTTATCCCCCACAGGGCAACGATCAGCCATGGGTCAAGATTGAATCCCAGCGTCATGACCAGGCCGTAAACCGTCACCGCGAACCAGGCGCCAAGCACCCCTTCCCAGGTCTTGCCCGGGCTGATGGCTGGCGCCAGTTTGTGCTTGCCGAAGCGCTTGCCGAAGAGATAGGCCGCGGTATCGGCGATCCAGACCGCGACCATGATCGCCAGCAAAAGGATCGGGTCGATACGCCGCAGGCTGACCAAGGCCAGCCATGCAGGCAGGATCACGAGCCAACCTGCGATGCCCAGCAGATAGACGTTCCTGAGCCTGAATCGTGTGGTCAGCCACAAAGGCGCCAACACCAGCCAGAATACGGCGGCGGCAAGGATACCCCAGAATATCGCATATTCCTGCAGGTAAAGGATGGCGTCTCCTGCCCCCACGACGACCGCCACACAAGCCAGCACTGCCGCACCGACATAGGCGACCCTGCCCCACGGGCTGAAGCGAGACATGACTGCCCACTCCCAGAGGCCGATACCGATCAGCACCAGCATGAGCAAGGACCAGTAGAAATCCGGCAGCATGAACAATGCGGCGAGAAAGCCCGGGATCAGTACGATGGAAGTCAGGATGCGGGTTTTAAGCATGTTTGGCCTGTGTCTTTTGCTGCTCGTCACCCAGTTGCTCGCTGGTGCGACCGAAGCGGCGCTCGCGACTCTGGTAGGACTTGATCGCCTGATTGAAGGCTTTTTGGTTGAAATCCGGCCACAGGGTGTCGGTGAAATAGAGTTCGCTGTAGGCAAGCTGCCAGAGCAGGAAATTACTGATGCGCTCTTCGCCGCCGGTTCGGATAAAAAGATCGGGCTCCGGCGCGTAGTGCATGGAGAGGTAAGGCGCGAGATCCTGTTCCTCGAACTGGCCATTGCGTTCAGGGTGAGCCATCTGCATGCGATTCATGGCTTGCATCAGGTCCCAGCGACCACCGTAATTGGCTGCGATGGTCAGCACCAGCCCGGTGTTGTCTGCGGTAGTGCGTTCGGCTTCATCGATCTGGGCACGTAAAGCGTCATCGAAACGGGACCGGTCGCCGATCATGACCAAGCGGATGTTATTCTGGTGCAGCTTGCTGACCTCATACTTCAGGGCTTCCATGAACAGGCCCATGAGGAAAGAGACTTCTTCCTGCGGGCGCCGCCAGTTCTCGCTGCTGAATGCGAACAGGGTCAGGTACTCGACACCGAGTGTGGCGCATTCCTTGACCATGTCGCGCACCACCTCGACACCACGCTTGTGCCCTGCGATCCTCGGCAGGAAACGCTTCTTAGCCCAACGGCCATTGCCGTCCATGATCACCGCGATGTGACGGGGAACCGCAGAAATCGGGGGGACCGTTTGCGTGGAGCTGGAAAAAAAGGCCAATCAATGCTCCATGTTCAAAGACAAAAGCTGGGAACCTGAATGATAGCGTTTCGCGGCCGCTCACACGGCCATGAGATCCGCTTCTTTGACTTGTAACATCTTGTCGACTTCAGCCACTGACTTGTCGGTCAATTTCTGGATCTCGTCCTGAGCACGGCGCTCGTCATCTTCACTGATCTCTTTATCCTTGACCAGTTTCTTCAACGCATCGTTCGCATCGCGACGGACATTGCGGATCGACACCTTGGCGTTCTCGCCCTCGGCACGCACGACCTTGATCAGGTCCTTGCGTCGCTCCTCGGTGAGCATGGGCATCGGCACCCGGATGACGTCGCCGTTGGTTGCCGGATTGAGACCCAGATCGCCGTCGCGGATGGCTTTCTCCACCTTGCCGATCATGCTCTTTTCGTAAGGCTGGACATTGATGGTGCGGGCATCGCCCAACGTAACGTTGGCGACGGTGTTGACCGCCACCATCGACCCGTAATATTCGACCATGACATGGTCAAGCAGCCCCGTATGGGCGCGGCCCGTGCGGATCTTGCCCAAGTCGTTCTTGAGCGCATCCAGGGACTTCTGCATCTTTTGTTCGGCGTTTTTCTTAAGGTCATTGAGCATATTATTCTCCGTCGTCCTTGATCACGATAATCTGGCAGGGGTGCCTAAGGCAGCACACTGGTGCCTTCGTCCTCGCCCATCACGACACGCTTGAGCGCGCCCTGCTTGAAGATGCTGAATACCGTGATCGGCAATTTCTGGTCACGGCACAGTGTCAGCGCGGTGGCATCCATCACCTTGAGGTTCTTGTTGATCGCTTCATCGAAGCTGACTGTCTTGTAACGCATGGCGTCTGGATTGGTCTTGGGGTCATCGGTGTAGATGCCGTCGACCTTGGTCGCCTTGAGCACGATATCGGCATTGATCTCCATGCCGCGCAGCGCCGCTGCGGTATCCGTCGTGAAGAACGGGTTGCCGGTGCCGGCACCGAAGATCACCACGCGCCCTTCTTCCAGGTAGCGGATCGCTTTGCCGCGGATATACGGTTCAGCGACTTGTTCGATATTCAATGCGGATTGTACCCGGCTCACCAGCCCGACATGCTTCATGGCGTCCTGTAGCGCAAGGGCGTTCATGACGGTCGCCATCATGCCCATATAGTCTGCAGTGGCACGGTCCATGCCCTCGGCTGCCGGCGCGACACCGCGGAAGATATTGCCGCCGCCGATCACCACGCCAACCTGCACACCCAGGTCTACGACTTCCTTGACCTCATTGACGATTCTGAAGATGGTCGCACGGTTGATCCCGTAACTGTCATCGCCCATCAGGGCCTCACCAGAGAGCTTGAGCAGAATTCGCTTATAGGCAGGTGCAGACATAGGGCTCCTCGAGTTGGGCAAGACGCAGCCTGCATGATACCCATGCAGGCTGAGTTTTGCACCGTTTTACTAATACTTCGATCCCGTCACAGAACGTGACGGGGATATCTTACAGCTGGGCAGCGGCCGCGACTTCAGCAGCGAAATCGGTCACTTTCTTCTCGATGCCTTCACCAACGACGTACATGGTGAATGCAGCGACGCTAGCGCCCTTGGACTTGAGCAGTTGCTCGATGGACTGCTTGTCATCCTTGACGAATGGCTGATCCAGCAAAGCCACTTCCTTCAGGTATTTCTGTACCGAACCTTCAACCATCTTCTGGGCGATGTCGGCTGGCTTGCCGGATTCAGTCGCCTTCTGTACCGCGATCGAACGTTCTTTCTCGATCAGCTCGGCAGGCACTTCATTCTTGGACAAGGCGACCGGCTTGGCAGCCGCGATGTGCATCGCGATATCTTTTGCCAAGGCTTCATCACCGCCTACCACGTCGACGATCACGCCGATCTTGCCGCCATGGATATAGCTGGCAAGCTTGCCTTGCGCCGCGAAACGGGCGAAGCGACGGATGCTGACGTTCTCGCCGATCTTGCCGATCAGTTGTGCACGTGCATCTTCAACGACTTCGCCGTTGATCTTGAGCGCGGACAAGGCGGCGACGTCCGCCGGGTTCTCGCTGGCCACCAGCGCTGCCAGATTGCGGCTCAGCGCCATGAAGTCGTCGTTCTTGGCGACGAAGTCGGTCTCGCAGTTGAGCTCGACGATCGCGCCCTGCTTGCCATCGGCGCTGACGTAAACGCCCACCGTGCCTTCAGCGGCAACGCGACCTGCGGCCTTGCTCAGCTTGCTGCCCAGGCGGGCACGCAAAAGCTCTTCAGCCTTGGCCATGTCGCCATTGGCTTCGGTCAACACTTTCTTGCAATCCATCATCGGCGCATCGGTGCGCTCGCGCAGTTCCTTCACCATGCCTGCGGTAATCTCAGCCATTTTTCACTCCTTGATTTGTGTGCTTTTCGGCCACAACAGCCGTATTGGGATAAAGCGGTATAAAGCGATAGATACAAAAAAGGGGGCTCGCGCCCCCTTTTCTAAAGGGTATTACTCAGCTGCAGCTTCTTCGACTTCGACGAATTCTTCTTCGGTCGAAGCCTTGACGATCTCAGCGATGTTCTGGCTACGGCCCTCGAGCACTGCGTCAGCGACGCCGCGAGCGTAGAGGCGGATCGCGCGGCTGGAGTCGTCGTTACCAGGGATCACGTAGGTGATGCCATCTGGGGAATTGTTGGTATCGACGATGCCGATGACCGGGATGCCCAGCTTGGCAGCCTCGGTGACAGCGCCGCTTTCGTGACCGACGTCGATGATGAAGATCGCGTCTGGCAGGCCACCCATCTCCTTGATACCGCCGATGGAGCGTACCAGCTTCTCGATCTCGCGCTTGTAACCCAGGGCTTCCTTCTTGCCGAACTTTTCCAGACTGCCGTCCTGCATCATGGCTTCATAGTCATTGAGGCGCTTGATGGATTGCTTGACGGTCTTGAAGTTGGTCAGCATGCCGCCGAGCCAGCGGTGGTTGACGTAAGCGCAGTTGGCGCGCTCGGCTTCTTCCTTGATGATCTCGCGCGCTTGGCGCTTGGTGCCAACGAACAGGATACGGCCCTTGTTGGCCGCGAGCTGGCGCACATACTTCAGCGCGTCCTCGAACAGCGGCAGGGTCTTTTCCAGGTTGACGATATGGATCTTGTTGCGATCACCGAAAATGAACGGGGCCATCTTCGGGTTCCAGTAGCGGGTTTGATGACCGAAGTGGACTCCGGCTTCCAGCATTTGACGCATCGTTACGGACATGAATGTCTCCAGTAAGGGTTATAGCTCACATACGCCCAACAACATCTGGAGATCTGGCTCCAGACACCCTGTACGGGGCATATGCTCGATTTAAGATTGATAATGTTCCGCCCCGCGGGAATCGCTCCTGCGAAACGGGCACGTATGTTAACATGGGCAACTGTTGAGATTCAAGGAAAAACTGGGCTTTCGGGCCGATCATGCACTATGGCGATCACGATCAAAAACGCGACAGATATCGAAAAAATGCGCATAGCCGGCAAACTGGCTTCCGAGGTTCTCGATTTCATCACACCGCATGTCAAGGCGGGCGTGACGACAGGTGAGCTCGACGCGCTCTGCCACGACTACATGGTGAACGTGCAGAAGACCATCCCGGCACCGCTACATTATACGCCGCCAGGCCATACGCCCTACCCCAAGTCCATCTGCACTTCGGTCAATCACCAGATCTGCCACGGCATCCCGGGCGACAAGGTGTTGAAGAATAGCGATATCGTCAACATCGACATCACGGTCATCAAGGACGGTTATCACGGCGATACCAGCCGCATGTTCTATGTCGGCGAGCCGTCGATCCAGGCCAGGCGCCTGTGCGAGATCACCTATGAATGCATGTGGCTGGGCATCGCCAAAGTCAAGCCAGGAGCCACGCTTGGCGATATCGGTCACGCCATCCAGAGCTATGCCGAGAAACAGGGTTACAGTGTGGTGCGCGAATTCTGCGGCCACGGCATCGGCAAGAAATTCCACGAAGACCCGCAGATCCTGCATTACGGTCGCCCCGGCGCCGGCATGAAGCTGCAGGCTGGCATGATGTTCACGGTCGAACCCATGATCAACGCCGGCAAGCGCGACATCAAGCAGCTCAACGACGGCTGGACCATCGTCACCAAGGACCACAGCCTGTCCGCGCAATGGGAGCATACGGTCCTCGTCACCGAGTCCGGTTTCGAAGTGATGACCGTCTCGGCAGGATCGCCTCCCATCCCGGATTTCGTCTAGGCAGCTGCCCATGGCCGTTCCCGCGTCGGATCATCCAGCGCTGAATTGGCGCAAATACCTGCTCGACCAGCAACAACTGTTGCGTGTGCGTTTCATGGAAAAGCAGGACACGTCGGATCTGTTGCGCCAGCATTGCAGGCTTGTGGACGACCTGTTACGGGATCTCTGGAAAAGCGCCGCGATCCCGGATGGTTTCTGCCTGATCGCGGTCGGTGGCTACGGTCGCGGCGAACTCTTCCCCTACTCCGATGTTGACCTGTTGATCCTGCTGCCGGACGATGCCGATAGCGTCCATGATCAGGCCATCGAGGCCCTGATCGGCGTGCTCTGGGATATCGGCCTTGCCGTCGGCCACAGCGTGCGCAACCTCAGTGAGTGCATCGAGGAAGCCGCCAAGGACGTGACTGTCCAGACCAATCTTTCCGAAGCGCGTCTGCTGATCGGTAGCCGCAAGTTATACAAGACGTTTGGCGAAGCGATGCGCAGCGCCATGGATCCGCAGCGATTCTTCGATGCCAAGCTGCAGGAACAGCAGCAACGGCATGCCAAGTTCAATGACACCTCCTACAATCTGGAACCGAACATCAAGGAGAGCCCCGGCGGCTTGCGCGACCTGCAGTCAGTGCTGTGGATCGCCCATAGCATGGGCTTCGGCAATAGCTGGCAGGCACTGGTCCGACACGGCTTGCTGACGCCCCTCGAAGCCCGGCAGATCCGCCGGCACGAGCGGCACCTGCAAACCTTGCGTATCCGCCTGCACTACCTGGCGAAGCGACGTGAGGATCGCCTGCTATTCGATTTCCAGAACGACCTCGCGCGCGAGATGGGTTTCGAAAGCACGAAACGCCGGCGCGCCAGCGAGCAACTGATGAACAGCTTCTATCGCAGCGCCAAGTTCATCGGCCTGATGAACGATATCCTGCTGCAGACGCTACGCGAGCATGTACATCCGGAGGCGCATGGCGTCACACGCCTCAATAGTCGCTTCGAGATCCGCAACGGCCAGCTCGACATCAGCTCGACTTCGGTGTTCCAGCGCAATCCGTCGGCGATCTTCGAGAGCTTCCTGCTGATGCAGCAGCATCCCGAATTACAGGGTATGAGTGCCAACCTGTTGCGCACGATGCACCGGGTACGCAACCTGGTGAACCGCGATTTTCGGCAGGACCCCAAGAACAAGGCCCTGTTCATCAAGATCCTGCAGCAACCCGAAGGCATCACCCACGCGCTACGGCGCATGAATCGCTATGGCATCCTCGGCAATTACATCCCGGCGTTCGGCCGCATCGTCGGCCAGATGCAACATGACCTGTTCCATGTCTACACGGTGGATGAGCATATCCTCAATGTGCTGCGTAACCTGCGTCGATTCGCCATCGCCCGCTTTAGCCACGAGTTTCCGCTGTGCAGCAAGTTGTTCGCCGATTTCGACAAGCCTTACCTGCTCTACCTCGGCGCCTTGTTCCACGATATCGCCAAGGGCCGGGGCGGCGATCACTCCACCCTGGGCACGGTCGACGCGCGGCGATTCTGCCGCATGCACGGCTTGCCGAAAGCAGATGGCGAACTGGTGGCCTGGCTGGTCGAGACCCATCTCGTCATGTCGAGCACCGCGCAGAAATCCGACCTCTCCGACCCGGCCGTCATCGAACACTTCGCTCGTTTCGTCGGAGACGAGCGGCGCCTTGTCGCGTTATATCTTCTGACCGTTGCCGATATCCGCGGCACCAGCCCCAAGGTCTGGAACGCCTGGAAGGCCAAGCTGCTGGAGAACCTGTTCCTGGCCGCCCAGCGCTTGTTGCGTGGTTCTGTCGGTGGCGCCGACGCCGAAGTCCTCACCCGACAGCGTCAGGCGATCTCGACGCTCAATTACTATGGGCTCAAGAGCGAAGCCTACGATCCGCTCTGGGAAAAGCTCGGGCGGCAATATTTCCTGCGGCATGACGCCCAGGAGATCGCATGGCACACGCGCCTGCTGGTGAGCCATCTCGATACGCCCTCGCCCATCGTGCGCGCACGACTCAGCCCGGCGGGCGATGGCATCCAGACCCTGATCTACACGCGCGACCGCGATGATCTTTTCGCACGCATCTGCGACTTCTTCGATCGCATCGGCTACACCATCGTCGAAGCCAAGGTCCACACGACCAAGCACGATTACGCCCTGGACACCTTCCTGGTGCTGGACAACAGCGACAAATCCGTGCGCTATCGCGATCTGCTCAATTACATCGAATTCGAGCTGACCCAGAAACTGGCTTCCGACGCGCCTGCGGAATATCGGACGCAAGGTCGGATCAGCCGCCAGGTCAAACACATGCCGATCACCGCCAGTGTGCATATCCGCCAGGAGCGTGAATCGTCCAACCACACGCTCGAGATCATCGCCGGCGACCGCCCCGGCCTGCTCTCGCGCATCGCACACACCCTGCTCGAACATGGGGTGCATCTGCACACCGCCAAGATCAATACGCTGGGCAACCGTGCCGAGGATACATTCCTCATCTCCGGCAAGAGCATGCGCCAGTTGTCGGATGACACCGTCAAGCATCTGGAAGCGACCCTGCTCACCCAGTTCTGAAGGCTTCCATACGTGCTCTGGACAAAATAAAACCCGCCGAAGCGGGTTTTATTTTGCGTGCGCTCGGGATTAACCGTGCTTGTAGTGCTTGCGCAGTGGCTTGACCACTTCCCAGTTGGTGTCGAGACCGGCCGGGAACACGACCAGGTCACCAGGCACGATGCGGACCGGCTCGCCACCCTTGGGGGTGACGATGATTTCGCCTTCGAGCACATATGCGGTTTCCTTGATGCCGAAATCCAATGGGAACTTGGAGACTTCCTTTTCCCAGATGGACCAGCCGGAAACGCCCAGTTGCTTCAACTTCTCTTCACTTGGATTGTGCTCAACGATGATTTGGCTCATGTTCTTCCTTACAATTGATGATTAAAAAATACTGATAAGTTACACAAAATAGTCTATGTAACTTTTTGATTATGATGAAATTGGCGGAAGCGGTGAGATTCGAACTCACGGTGGGCGTGAACCCACGACAGTTTTCAAGACTGTTGCATTCAACCACTCTGCCACGCTTCCCCGGATCGCACATCGGGTGTGTATCTGATGGCAATCGTACGAGGCGCGCATTTTACCACAGTTGCTCAGTCATCCTGTAAATCCATGCCCGGGAACAGCACATCAGTGAAGCCGAAGCTGGCCAGATCGCGAATGCGCATCGGATAAAGAATGCCGTCGAGGTGATCGCATTCATGCTGGACCACCCGCGCATGAAAGCCGCTGGCCAGACGGTCTATCGGCTTGCCGTACTGGTCATACCCCGTGTAGTGCAGACGCTGGTAGCGCGGCACGATACCACGCAGACCGGGCACCGAAAGGCAGCCTTCCCAGCCGTCTTCCATCTCGTTGCCCACCGGGCTAAGCACCGGATTGACCAGCACCGTATAAGGCACTTCTTCCGCATCGGGGTAACGCGGGTTCTTGCCCACACCGAAAATGACCACGCGCAGGCTGACGCCGATCTGCGGCGCGGCGATACCTGCGCCGTTCATGTGTTGCATCGTGTCTTCCATGTCCTTGATCAGCGCATGGAGTTCGGGCGTATCGAATTGCGTGACTGGCGCGGCCTGCTGCAACAGCACCGGATCGCCCATTCTGAGTACCGTTTTAATTGCCATGCAGGATCACCACCTGTTCGATGAGGTTGCGTACGCGCTGCATGGTCGCGTCGAGTACCGCCCCGATCTCTTCGTAGCGGATACCATGACGGCTATTGCCCCGCCCTGCAGCATAGTTGGCGACCGGGCAGAAGGCCGCATAACTGATTTCGAGTTCGCGCGCCAGCGCGGCTTCCGGCATGCCGGTCATGCCCACCATGGCAGCGCCGTCGCGTTCCAGACGATCGATCTCGGCTGCCGTCTCGAGTCTCGGCCCCTGCACACAGGCGTAGACACCACCGTCGATCAGCGCCTCGTTGGCCTTGACCCCCGCCTGTTTGCAGAGATCGCGTAGCCGTGGGCAATAAGGTTCGGTGAAATCGATGTGGCGCACCGGCATATCGACCCCGTCGTGGAATGAGTTCTTGCGGCCTGTCGTGTAATCGATGATCTGGTCCGGCACGGCGATGCTGCCCGGGGATAGATGCTCATGGATGCCGCCCACAGTCGCGACTGCGACGATATCGGTGACGCCCTCGGATTGCAGCGCCCAGAGGTTGGCGCGGTAGTTCACCGCATGCGGCGGAATGGTATGGCCGTTGCCGTGTCGGGGCAGGAATATCACTGTGCGGCCACAGATCTCACCGAACGTCAGCGGCCCGGAGGGCTCACCGTAAGGGGTGCGTATGAGTTGGCGACGGATGATCTGCAGATTCGCGAGTTGGGTGAGCCCTGTGCCACCGATGATACCAAGCATGGATCGTGTTCCTGAATGAGCTATGGGCTGGATTGTAGCGCAAACTTCGCACTTCATGGCCCGGCCATCTGTGGCATACTTAGCCGCGATATGGATA
>CAMLMA010000046.1 GCA_946481065.1 uncultured Nitrosomonadales bacterium | reverse complement strand
ATCGAACGCAGGGTTGGCGCAGGCGCTGCCCTCAGGCACGACGCGGACGCTTGCCAGCTCGCCGTTCGGTAGCTGCCCCTGCATGTAGGCCACTTCATTCGGGCTGCGCTCCTCGATGGGG
The DNA here is from genome assembly GCA_946481065.1 of uncultured Nitrosomonadales bacterium. Next base: position 12,752 of record CAMLMA010000046.1, on the reverse strand, counting down.
ATCTGCATCCCGTCATGCAAGGTCCAGTCGATGGTCGGAGAAGGCACCGCTGCGTAAAAAGGGATCTGGTTGTCATGCGCTGCCAGCGCCTTGAGATAAGTGCCGATCTTGTTGCAGACGTCGCCGTTCGCCGTCACGCGGTCGGCGCCGACGATGACCATATCGACCTCGCCGTGCTGCATCAGGTGGCCGCCGGCATTGTCGGCGATCACGGTGTGCGGCACGCCGTGCTTGCCGAGCTCCCAGGCTGTGAGGCTGGCGCCCTGGTTGCGTGGGCGGGTCTCGTCCACCCAGACATGGACCTGGATGCCAGCGTCATGGGCCGCATAGATCGGTGATAAGGCGGTGCCCCAGTCCACCGTCGCCAGCCAACCGGCATTGCAATGCGTGAGGATATTCACCGTGCCCGACTTGCGCACTGCGATCTCGCGAATCAAGGACAGGCCATGCCGGCCGATGGCCTCGTTCTGCGCCGCGTCTTCTTCACAGATCGCGGCCGCTTCTTTCCAGGCATTGAGGTATCGCCGACGAGGCTCCAGCGGCATCAGATGTTGCAGCATACGCTGCACCGCCCATCGCAGATTGACTGCCGTGGGTCTGCTGGCGAGCAGATCGTCACAAGCATTTTGCAGACTGGCGTCGCTATCGTCATAGAGCATGGCCAGCGCCACACCGTAAGCTGCGGCGGCGCCGATCAGCGGGGCACCTCGCACCTGCATGGTCTTGATGGCATATTCCATCGCCTCTACGCTATGGATCTGCCTTATCTCGAAACGATGGGGCAATGAAGTCTGGTCGATGATATGCACGCACTTGAGTCGGGAATCAGGCCAGATGGTGCGATAAGCGATGCCGTCGATGTTCATGGAACTTTTTTCAAATAGTAAGAATCGCTATCCACAAAAACTGTGGATAATTTTGTGAATAACTGTGACTTAAAAATGTAACTCTTGCATTCATAAGCGTTTTTCAATTTCGCCTATTTTTTAATCTCATATTTTTTCTATATTAATCAATGGCTTGCTGTATGTCATTGGATTGCTATGATTTTTTGACCGGAGTTAATGTGTCACTTGAGGTGGTGTGTATAACTGGGTCAATCCTGGCAGCGCGGCATAGGCATTCTTCGTTGTTATTTCAGCGATTTCCGCCATATCCACACCCCGCAATTCTGCCAGCACTTGGGCGATCCTTGCCAACTGCGCCGGCGCATTCCGACCATGGTGCCCGAGCCATTCAGGGGCGATATCGGGCGCGTCGGTCTCCAGCACGATGCTCTCGGCCGGCAGGGTGGCGGCCAGCTCACGGATCTTCAACGCCCGCGGATAGGTCATGGCACCCCCAAAACCCAGCTTGAAACCGAGCTTGATGAATTCCTCCGCCTGCTGACGGCTGCCGTTGAAGGCGTGCGCGATGCCGCCTACCGGCCGATGCCGTCGCAGATACTTGAGGATATCGTCGACCGATCTACGTACATGCAGGATGACGGGCAAGGCAAGCGCCTGGGCGATCTTCAGCTGTTCGACGAAGTAATGACGCTGGCGCTCGCCGTCATAACTCTCGACAAAATAATCGAGGCCGATCTCACCGATCGCCACTGGCCGGTGCGCCTCGGCCAGCGCGCGCAATTGCACAAGATCGTCGTCAACCGCGCGCTCGATATATAAAGGATGGATTCCCAGCGCATAGGCACAGTGCGGATATGCGTCCGCGAGCTGGATGACGGTCGTGAAATTGCCGCGCTCAACAGCTGGCACGACGATCAGCCGGACGTCATGCGCGGGGGCGTCTTGCGCCACGGCCGCCCGGTCGGCATCGAACTCCGCAGCATCCAGATGGCAGTGGGTATCGATCAGCATGCGCTGGCTCCGCGTCCTATTTCTGTCGTCTCGCCTGCACGCGCAGATCCGGACCGATCCGACGGACATCGAGGATCTCCAGAGGTTTGCGCTGCGCCATCTCGGTCAGCGCAGGGATGTCGAACATGCCTTTGGCGCTGCTCCCCATGAGCACCGGCGCGTAATAGAAGAGACACTCATCGATCAGGTCGTGCTGCAGCAGCGCCCCATTGAGGCCCTCGCCTGCTTCGACCAGCACCTCGTTGATGCCCCGTGCGGCTAGGGCGCGCAGCAGGCTCGACAGGCAGACGCGACCTTGCGCATCGCCCAGATGCACCAGTTCCACGCCGGCCGCCCGCAGTGTCTCGGCCTTGCCGTCAGGATCGCTGGCATAGGCCACTAATGCATTGCCGTCGGCGAGGATACGCGCATGCGGCGAGATGCCCAGCCGACTATCGGCCACCACGCGCAAGGGCTGGCGGCCGATATCGATACTACGCACCGTCATCTGCGGATCATCGTGCCGCACCGTCGCACTGCCGGTGAGGATGGCACAGGAGCGGGCCCGCCAGTGTTGCACATCCGTACGCGCCGCCTCGCCCGTGATCCACTGGCTGGCGCCGTTCGCCAATGCCGTACGGCCATCGAGACTGGCGGCGATCTTGCTGCGTACGTAAGGCATGCCGTGTGTCATGCGCGAGATGAAGCCCGGGTTCAAGGCTTCGGCTTCAGGCTGTAGCAGCCCGGCATGGACTTCGATACCGGCGGCCTCGAGCAGTTTGAGGCCGCTACCTGCGACATCGGGATTGGGGTCTTGCATGGCCGCGAATACGCGTTTGACGCCCGCCTGGATCAATGCGTTGGCACAGGGCGGCGTGCGGCCGTAATGGCTGCAGGGTTCGAGGGTGACGTAGACATCGGCGCCACGGGAGAGATCGCCCGCCTGTCGCAAGGCGTCGACTTCTGCGTGATGCTCGCCGGCACGCAGGTGCGCGCCCTCGCCGACGATGCGATCACCCTGGACGATGACGCAGCCGACGCGCGGATTCGGCGTGGTGGTGTAAAGTCCGCGCTCGGCCAAGGCCAGCGCACGGCGCATGTAAGCTTCGTTCGGCTTGGGATCGGAAGCGACGCGAGCCATCAATGCTGGACGATCCGACTCTGGATCAGGTTACCGTCATCGCCGAAATACAGGCGCAGGCCGTGGGTATCCCACAGGCAGTGGCCGAGATCGTATTCGATCTGGCTACCATCATCCCAGTCCGGGCGGCCCAGCATGGCCAGCGCGAACTGCCGCGGCATGCCTTTCAACAACAGGCGGCTTTGCAGGTCATGCGCCATGTCACCGCGATAGCAGCGGTTGTCGGCCGTAGGTGCAGCGGTGATCCAGCGTACCTGGTCGAAGCGCTGGTCGCCGAAGACGAAATAATCCTTCATGGCCCACCAGCAGAAAAAGACGATGGTGATCAGCAGGGTGATCAGGGAAAGCGCCGCGCAAAGGATCTTGATGATTTTCATGGGGCACCGGTGGAGGATCAGGACTCTTCGGCGCTATCGGTGCTGCGTCGCTTCGGGATCTCGCGACCGTGCTTGTCGAGGTCGCGGATCGCGTCGTGGAAATCGTCCACATCCTGGAAGCTGCGATAGACCGAGGCGAAACGGATATAGGCCACCTTGTCCATCAAGCGCAGTTCCTGCATGACGCTCTCGCCAAGGTCGCGTGCCATGATCTCGCGCTCGCCCTTGCCGAGGATCTTCTGCACGATATGCTCGATGGCGCGATCCACATATTCGGTCGGTACGGGGCGTTTGTGCAGGGCACGGGTGAAGGACAGGCGAAGCTTGTCGCGGTTGAATTCCTCACGATTACCGTTCTGCTTGACCACTTGCGGCAGGTGCAACTCGGCCGTCTCATAGGTAGTGAAACGCTTGTCGCACTCGGCACAACGACGGCGACGGCGGATGCTGTCTCCTTCGTCGTTGACGCGTGAGTCGATGACCTGGGTATCGTCGGCACCACAGAACGGGCATTTCATGACGTCGCGTGCTCCTTGGCTGCCTGCAGGCGGGCCAGCAGATCGAGTTTACGGTGGCGTTTGGTCTGCAACCAATGCTCGTCGTGCAGGGCGCCTTCCAGCGCGTACAGCAGGTTGAGGCTGGGTTTGAAGCCTAGCGCTTGCACCCGGCGATAGGCCTCGATGGCGCCAATGCCGGCCAGATCCGCCAGTGTATGCAAGCCGGCCTGGGCCAGCCATTCGGCACTTACTGTACCCAGGTTCGGCAGTTGCGCCAACGGCATCTGCGGATGCATGTCAGCATGGGCTACGCCACAACCCGGGCAAGTGTTCATCAGGCGCCGTAGACCGGGAACCGGCTGGTCAGCGCGTGCACCTTTTGCTTGGTGGCCGCGATGACAGCCTCGTTGGCGGGATCGTCCAGCACATCGGCGATCAGGTTGGCCACCTGGCGCGCTTCTTCTTCCTTGAAGCCGCGCGTAGTGATGGCCGGTGAACCGATGCGGATGCCGGAGGTGACGAACGGGCTTTCCGGGTCGTTGGGGATCGCGTTCTTGTTGACGGTGATATGCGCCAGGCCCAATGCAGCGTCGGCCGCTTTACCGGTGAGCCCCTTGGGACGCAGGTCGACCATGAACATGTGCGATTCGGTACGGCCGGAGATGATACGCAGGCCGCGTGCAGCCAAGGTCTCGGCCATGGCTGCAGCATTCTTCAGCACCTGTTCCTGGTACGCCTTGAATTCAGGCTGCGAAGCCTCAAGGAAAGCCACGGCCTTGCCGGCGATCACGTGCATGAGGGGGCCGCCCTGCAGCGAGGGGAACACGCTGGAATTCAGCATCTTCTCGTACTCGGCCTTGGCCATGATGATGCCGCCACGCGGGCCACGCAACGTCTTGTGCGTAGTCGAGGTGACAAAATCAGCGTGCGGCACCGGGTTCGGATAGACACCCGCAGCGATCAGGCCGGAGTAATGGGCCATATCGACCATGAAATAGGCGCCGACCTTCTTGGCGATCTCGGCCATGCGTGCCCAGTCGAAGCGCAGGGCATAAGCGGAAGCACCGCCGATCAGCAGCTTCGGCTTGTTCTCGATGGCGACGCGTTCCATCTCGTCGTAGTCGATCTCTTCGTTCTCATTGAGGCCATAGGCAACGATGTTGAACAGCTTGCCGGACAGGTTGGCAGGAGAACCATGGGTCAGGTGACCGCCGTGACCGAGATTCATGCCCATGACGGTATCGCCCGGCTTGAGGATGGAGAAATACACCGCCTGGTTCGCCTGCGAACCGGAGTGCGGTTGTACGTTAGCGTATTCGGCACCGTACAGTTTCTTCAGGCGGTCGATGGCGATCTGCTCGATCTGGTCGACGAATTCACAACCGCCATAGAAGCGCTTGCCCGGATAACCCTCGGCGTACTTGTTGGTCAGCTGCGAACCTTGCGCCTGCATCACTGCAGGGCTGGTGTAGTTCTCGGAGGCGATCAGTTCGATGTGCTCGTCCTGACGGTGACGTTCGCTCTCGACATGCTGCCAGAGTTCCGGGTCGACGACGCTAAGGGTTTTTGCTGTGCTAAACATCTTATGTATATCCAGGAGCCGAAAAATAATGTGATTTTACCATGTTCGGGTGGTTCGAGCGTCTGCAGCGCATGCAAGTTCACACAGGCCGGCTACGACCACCGCGCCACCCTCGCCGCCCCCAGGATGGATGGCTGTAAATAACCAGGTGGCTGGTGCCTACCACCCGCCAAACCTGAAGCCCCCGCGCAGGCGATTGATTCTTATCGGATAAATTTCAGGCACGCAGCTTGCGTACTCCCATGTCGAAGCGCTTGTCTCCAATCGCTCTCCTTCACCCCGCCACCCATCAATCCCAGGTGGCGGGATTTTTTTTGCCGCTCGCCCATGGGCCGACCGCGCTATAATTTCCGCAAGCTGCATTTCGTCTATGGGCAAAACGCCCAGCACCCGGCAAGACCAGAGGATATCCCACATGAAATGGAAAGACATACAAGCCATCGCCGAAGCACTCTACGACAAACACCCGGACGTCGACCCGAAGACCATCCGCTTTGTCGACCTGCATAACCATGTCGTCGCGCTCGAAGGCTTCGACGACGACCACAACCGCGGCGGCGAGAAAGTGCTGGAAGCGATCCAGCAGGCCTGGATCGACGAGGCTGACTGACGGGGCATGCTGGCGCCTTATCGCCCACCTTGCTGGTTGCGCGGCCGGCATCTGCAGACCATCTATCCGGCGGCCTGGATGCCCTTGCCGGAGATCACCTACCGGCGAGAGACCTGGGAGACCCCGGACGGTGACCAGATCGCGCTCGACTGGCTGGCGGCGGACACTGACGCTACAGCGCCGTTGGTCGTACTATTCCATGGCCTGGAGGGCGATTCACGCTCGCATTACGCCTTACGCCTCATGCAGGGCGTGCAAGCGCGGCGCTGGCGTGGCGTGGTCGTGCATTTCCGCGGATGTGGTGGCCTGCCCAACCGGTTGCCGCGCGGCTACCATTGCGGTGATTCAAACGAGATCGACTGGATCCTGAGACGCTTGAAGACCATGAACGACGCCGATCTGTATGCGGTCGGCGTCTCGCTCGGCGGCAACGCCATGCTCAAATGGCTGGGCGAACAAGGCCACGCGGCTTCTACCGTCATCGAGCGTGCCGTCGCCATCTCGGCGCCGCTAGCCCTACCCACCACCGGGCATGTGCTCGGCAGCGGCTTCAACAAGCTTTATGCGCGGCTCTTCCTCAAGACCTTGCGACCCAAGGCGCTGGCCATGATCGAACGTCATGGCTTGCCATTCGATCGCGAAGCCATCGCCGGCGTCGACAACCTGTGGCATTACGATGGCCTGTTCACCGCGCCGCTACATGGGTTCAAGGATGCCGACGATTACTGGGCGCAATCCAACAGCCGCCCACACCTGAAGTCGATCGCCGTCCCGACCCTGCTCATCAACGCACGCAACGACCCTTTCCTGCCGGAAGAAGACCTGCCGCAGCCGCACGAAATCGCCGACAGCGTCAGTTGCGAGTTCCCGGCCGAAGGTGGTCATGTCGGCTTTGCCAGCAAAAGAAGACAGCCGGACTGGCTGGCGGCACGTGTCCTTTGTTTCCTGCAATCACAACCTCAATCAGCGTAGACATCATCACACCATGCAAGCACCTAAAGAGATATTCAAGGCCTACGACATCCGCGGTATCGTCGGCAAGACCCTGACCCCCGAGATCGTCGAGGCCATCGGCCAGGCCATCGGCAGCGAAGCGGTGGACAGGGGCCAGACCCATATCTGCATCGGCTACGATGGCCGCCTCTCGGGTCCCAGCCTCGCCGCTGCGTTGTCGCGGGGCATCCGCAAGAGCGGCATCCATGTCATCAACCTCGGCATGGTCGCCACGCCCATGGTCTACTTCTCTGCCCACCATCTCGACACGCACTGCGGCGTGATGGTGACCGGCAGCCACAACCCGCCGGATTACAATGGCCTGAAGATGGTCCTCGCTGGCGAGACCTTGTCCGGGGAGACGATCCAGGACTTGCGGCAGCGCATCGAGCAAGGTCGGCTCCACCATGGCGAAGGCCACGAAAGCAGCCACGACATCGCGCCGGCCTACATCGCGCGTATCGCCGCCGACATCAAGCTGGCCCGCCCCATGCGCATCGCCGTCGATTGCGGCAACGGCGTGCCCGGCGCATTCGCCGCCAAGCTGTATTCCGCGATCGGCTGCGAAGTGAAGGAGTTGTTCTGCGAGGTCGACGGGCATTTCCCCAACCATCACCCGGACCCGTCGGTGCCGGAGAATCTCAAGGATCTGATCCAGACCCTGAAGACGGATGACGCCGAACTCGGCCTGGCTTTCGACGGCGACGGCGACCGGCTCGGCGTCGTCACCAAGGACGGCCAGATCATCTACCCCGACCGCCAGCTATTGCTGTTCGCTGAAGATGTGCTGAAACGCGCACCTGGCGCCACCATCATCTATGACGTCAAATCCACCCGCAACCTTGCGCCCTGGATCAAGGCGCGCGGCGGCCAGCCGTTGATGTGGAAGACTGGCCATTCGCTGGTCAAGGCCAAGATGAAGCAGACCGGCTCGGCGCTGGCGGGCGAGATGAGCGGCCATGTGTTCTTCAACGATTCCTACCTGGACGAGGCATCGCAGCGCGTGCGACGCTGGTACGGGTTCGACGATGGCCTTTACGCCGGGGCGCGCCTGCTGGAGATCCTCAGTCGCAGCGCTGACCCGAGCGCCATCCTGAATGCCTTGCCGGACAGCACCAGCACCCCGGAGCAGCATATCCAGATGCGCGAAGGCGAGCCGCACGCCCTCATCGCACAGTTGCAGCAGAGCGCTGTCTTTCCTGGCGCGAACGAAGTGATCACGGTCGACGGCTTGCGCGTCGAATATCCGGACGGCTTCGGCCTCATGCGGCCATCGAATACGACCCCCGTCGTCGTGCTGCGTTTCGAGGCCGACAACGAGCCAGCCCTGAAACGTATCCAGGCCCAGTTCCGCGATGTCATCCTCGCGGCGGCGCCGCACGTGAGCCTGCCGTTCTAGGCCTGAAGAAAGCTCCCAGCTTGTCACGCAACACGCTCATCGTCATCGCAATCTGGCTTGGGCTGGCCTACGGTCTTTATTACCTGGCGGAAGGCATGCTGCACCCGAACAAGGTCGAGGTGCTGGGCGAAGACCGCACCGTGACGCTGCAACGCGGACCGGATGGCCATTACCGCGCGGAAGCCCTGATCAACGGCCAGCCAGTCAACGTACTCGTCGATACCGGCGCCACAGGGGTCGCCATCTCCCAGCGCGTCGCGGACAAGCTGGGCATCAGCAGCCGCACCGCCGTGCGCACCAGCACGGCCAATGGCGACAGCGTAGCCTACATGACGCGCTTACGCTCGGTGAGGCTGGGCGGCGTCGAAGCCCATGATGTCTCTGCGCTCATCGCCCCCGGGCTGGATGGCGACGTCTTGCTCGGCATGTCCTACCTTGGCAGGATGGACGTTCGTCTGTACCGTGGCACGATGACCATCAAACAGCTCGACGAATAACCAGTTACCCATTGTCGGCGTTTGCACCGCCCGCATTTGCACTTGCCGAATCGATCCTGGCGCAGCATTGAAACTGCCCACGGCCACACCGCGATAATATTTTTGTAAGTAATCGCACCGCATCGTGACTAACGGTCACTAAATGCATTTAGTCATGTTTTCCTTAACAACCTATCCTTATCAAGGAGTTACCATGACGACCCCCTATCACACACTCAAGGCGCTTTCAGTGGCGCTGATTACCACCTTCGCATTCACCCAGGCACAAGCGGCCATGCTCAGTACCGGCGGCTACAACACCGAGCTACACAAGATGGAGATGATGCACATGCTGGACGGCAATGCCGACCACATGGTGACCGAGCAGGAATTCCGCACCTACTATGGTGAGGTATTCAACGAGATCGACACCAACCACGACGGCGCGCTGGATGCCAAGGAATGGGTCGGCACCGGCGGCAAGCAGGAAATCAGGCTGGCGACCGGCGGCTACAGTCAGGAGCTGCGCAAGATGGAAATGATGAAGTCGATCGATACCAATGGTGATCACAAAGTCACCAAAGGCGAATTCGTGACTTTCCACCAGGCTCTGTTCACGGGCATGGACGCCAACCACGACAAGCAGGTCGACCCGCAGGAATGGCTGGCGAAACAGACCGGCCAGTAGCACGCTTGTTCTGCACCGAAAGCCGCGTCTGTGGCGATTGATGCAACAAAAAAAGGCCAGCGCAAGCTGGCCTTTTCTATGTCTGCGTGACTTTTCCCGGCAGCCCCTGCAGCAGCGCCAGTTGCTGCGGCAAACATACCGATTCAAGATCGTAACGCTCGAGGATGGTCTTCCGCGCTTGTTCACGCATGGCCTGATATTCCTGCGGCTTATTCAATACCCTACCCACCTGTTCGGCGAGCGCCTCGATATCGAAGAAATCGACCAGCAGGGCGTCGTGAGTGTGTCGCACCACTTCCGTCACCGGCGGAGTATCGGATGCGATCAGCGCGCAACCCGCAGCCATCGCCTCCAGCATCGACCAGGACAAGACGAATGGATAGGTCAGATAGACATGCGCGGACGACACCTGAAGCAACTGCAGATAGGCCGGATAAGGCAGTTTGCCGACGAAATGCACGCGCTGCATGTCGAGCTCGCTACCGACTTCGGCGAGCATGCGCTCACGCCAGGTTCCGCCTTCTCGTGGCGGACTGCCGTAGCTGACCTGGTCGCCGCCGACGATCACCACCTGCGCATGCGGATGATCGCGCAGGATCCGCGGCAAAGCCCGCATGAAGATATGGAAACCGCGATACGGTTCGAGGTTACGGTTGACGAAGGTCACCACTTGCTCGGTCCGGGTCAGCTTCAGCCCGGCCGGCGTTTGGAACACCGCATCCGCGTCCGGCTTGACGATCTTGGTATCGATACCCTCATGGATGACACTGAGCTTGGCCCTGAAGTGCTCCGGGAAGCGGCTTGCCTGCCACGCTGTCGGTGACCAGCCCCAGTCTGCGGATTCGATCGACTGCAGATGACAGGCGTTACGCGTGCTGATGCGACAATCGTCGTCCAGCGATGAGGCGTGGATCTCCGGATCGAACCCGACATCCGCGCCACGGGTCCGGTAGTAGAACTCGAAATAATCGAGCAGGATCGCTTGCGGGAAGATCTCCTTGATGAACAGCGCCTCGCCCCAACCAGCATGGGCACAAACGATGTCAGGCACGAAGCCGCGCTGCTTCAACGCGAGGCACGCGCGCGCGATCTGCTGCCCACGTCGGATGGCAGCCTCGTAGCCTTGCAGGTATGGATGCGTGGTCTTCGCCGCCCCTTGCGGCGTCTTGTAAGTCAACAGCTCCACGCCGGGCCCCACCAACGCGGGGCGTTGGTTGGCCTCATCGACGATGGCTACGACCCGATTACCCGCGTCAACCGCGAGCGCCGAGGCGATATGCCTGAATTGCCCAGGAAAATTCTGATGGATGAAAAGGTATCGCACAGGCGGTCAGCTGGCCGATCAGGTGATCACCGTGGGTTTCTTGCGGCCAGTACGTTCGACCAGTTGCGACAGTTGCAACGCGATCTGGATCATCTCGGCCAATGCCTCTTGCGCATCCAGATGATGCTGGGATACATCCGGCTCGTAGGCTTCGAGATAGATACGCAAGGTGGCGCCTTCCGTTCCGGTGCCGGAAAGGCGGAAGACGATACGTGAACCATCGGTGAACTGGATGCGCACACCTTGCGCCTTGCTCACGCTGCCGTCGACGGGGTCGGTATAGCTGAAATCGTCGCATTGCTTGACCGTATAACGGCCAAACGCCTGATCTGGCCAGACCGCGAAATGCTCTCGCAGATGCTGCATGATGGCGTTGGCAGCTTCGCTCGGCAGGCCTTCGAAATCATGTCGCGAATAGACATTGCGGCCGAATCGCGCCCAATGGCGCTTGACGAGGTCTTCGACCGACTGACGCTTGATCGCCAGGATGTTGAGCCAGAACAGTACCGCCCACAGGCCGTCCTTCTCGCGCACGTGGCTAGAGCCAGTGCCGAAGCTCTCCTCCCCGCACAAGGTGACCTTGCCTGCATCCATCAGATTGCCAAAGAATTTCCAGCCGGTCGGGGTCTCGTAGCATGGCACGCCAAGCTCTTCCGCCACGCGATCGGCGGCGGCGCTGGTCGGCATGGAACGCGCAATGCCGGCGATGCCGTCAGCGTAACCCGGTACCAGGCGTGCGCTCGCCGCCAATATCGCCAAACTGTCCGATGGTGTGACGAAAAACCCCTTGCCCAGGATCATGTTCCGGTCGCCATCGCCGTCAGAAGCAGCGCCAAAATCCGGGGCGTCTGGGCCATACAAGATATCCACCAGATCATGGGCATAGGTCAGATTGGGGTCCGGATGGCCGCCGCCGAAATCCGGCAACGGTACGCAATTCATCAACATCCCTTGGTCTGCGCCAAGCCGGTTGATGAATATCTCGTGCGCATACGGGCCGGTCACGGCGTGCATGCCGTCGAACTTCATGCGGAACCCGCTGGCGAACAATGCGCTGATCGCATTGAAATCGAACAACGAGGCCATGAGCTCCGTGTAATCCAGTACCGAATCGATCACCTCGACCACCATCTCGCCCAGCTGGCTGCGGCCGACCTTGTCCAGGCTGACATCCGGCGCCTGCAGGATGCGATATTGATCGATCGTCTTGCTCTTTTCGTAGATCGCTTCGGTGATCTTTTCCGGCGCCGGACCGCCATTCGGCGTGTTGTACTTGATGCCGAAATCACCGTCCGGGCCTGCAGGGTTATGGCTGGCAGACAAGATGATGCCGCCGTGGGTCTGGTATTTACGGATGACGCATGAGGCCGCCGGTGTGGAGAGGATACCGCCCTGCCCCACCAGCACCTTGCCGAAACCATTGGCAGCGGCCATCTTCAGGATGATCTGGATCGCCTCTCGATTGAAGTAGCGGCCATCCCCACCCAGGGTCAGGGTCGCCCCGGTCGGCACTTCGATCGTATCGAAGATGCTCTGGACGAAATTCTCGAGGTAATGCGCCTGCTGAAAGACCGGCACGCGCTTGCGCAAGCCGGAGGTTCCGGGTTTCTGGTCGCCGTAGGGTTGGGTGTGGATGGTCTGGATCGACATTACATCGGCTTTCGAAGTCTATTTGAGGTTGTTTTCTGGTTGACACCGTAGGCCTTATTGCAGATAATTGCGGCCCTTAGGGAGATTAGCTCAGTTGGTAGAGCAGCGGACTCTTAATCCGTTTGTCCGGGGTTCGACCCCCCGATCTCCCACCAAATTATACTAGCATTAAAAAAA
>CAMLMA010000045.1 GCA_946481065.1 uncultured Nitrosomonadales bacterium | reverse complement strand
TGGCATGCCGACCCGAGCAGGTTCTGCCGTTCTCGACAGGCGTCATCCTCGAATCCCTGCCCATGGACCGCCTGCTTGCGGGCTTGCCCGGCTGCATCGCTGACCTCAAGGAAGACAACTGGCGCAGCGCAGCGGATGCGATCATGACCACCGATATCGTCGCCAAAGGGGTTTCGCGCCAGGTCACGGTCGGTGGCAAGACCGTCACCATCACCGGGATCTCCAAGGGTTCCGGCATGATCCACCCCAACATGGCGACCATGCTGGGGTATATCGCGACCGATGCCGCCGTCAGCCAGGCGGCACTGGAAAAGATCATCCAGTTTGCGGTGAACCGCTCCTTCAATTGCATCACGGTCGACGGCGACACCTCGACCAACGATTCGCTGATCCTGATGGCGACCGGCAGCGCTGGCAATCCGGAGATCGCTTCCGAGCAGGATGTGGGTTATCTCGTATTGCGTGATGCATTGACCGAGGTGGCGACGCTGTTGGCCCAGGCCATCGTCCGCGACGGCGAGGGGGCCACCAAGTTCATGACCATCCGGGTCGAGGCCGGCAGGGACGAGGAGGAATGTCGCAAGGTCGCATATGCCATTGCCCATTCACCGCTCATCAAGACCGCGTTCTTCGCTTCCGACCCCAACCTGGGCCGTATCCTGGCCGCTATCGGTTATGCCGGTATCGATGACCTCGACGTCAACCAGCTCAAGCTGTATCTGGGCGATGTGCTGGTGGCCGAGCATGGTGGCCGTGCGACAAGTTACGAGGAGGCTCAGGGAGCGGCTGTCATGAAGGAAAGCGATATCACCGTGCGCGTGACGCTGAATCGCGGTACCGCCGAAGCGACGGTCTGGACCTGCGATTTCTCGTATGACTACGTGAAGATCAACGCGGATTACAGGAGCTAACGATGGCAGACACGGACACCGTTCTACAGCGTGCGGAAGCCTTGCTCAGCCGTCTGGAGGGCTTGATGCAGCATACGCCGGCCGAACCGGACTGGTCGGCGCTGGCCTGGCGCTGGCAGCACAATAATGGCCGCGGCTACCTTGAGCCCGTGGCGTTTCCGCACCAGATCAAGCTCGACGATATCCACAACGTGGACGAACAGAAGGTAGCGATCGTGCAGAACACCGAGCAGTTCGTCAAAGGCTACACCGCCAACAACGTCCTGCTGACCGGCGCGCGCGGCACCGGCAAGTCATCGCTGGTGAAAGCCCTGCTCAGCCAGTTCGCCAAGCATGGCCTGCGCATCGTCGAAGTCGACAAGCAGGACCTGACCGACCTGCCGCAGATCACGGCGCTGCTGCGCGGTCGCGAGGAGCGCTTCATCGTGTTCTGCGACGATCTTTCCTTCGAATCCGGCGAGCCCGGCTACAAGGCGCTCAAGGTCGTGCTTGACGGCTCGGTGGCGACCACCTCGGACAATATCGTGGTCTATGCCACCTCCAACCGCCGACACCTGATGCCAGAATACATGGCCGAGAATCTTGAGACCAAGTATGTCGGTGACGAGATCCGCCCGGCGGAGGCGGTTGAGGAAAAGGTCTCCTTGTCCGACCGTTTCGGCATCTGGCTCTCGTTCTACCCTTTCGCGCAGGACGAGTATCTGGTGATCGCCGAACAATGGCTCAGGCATTACGGTATCAAGAAGTTTGACGACCAAGCCCGTGGTGCCGCGCTGCAATGGGCGCTGACGCGCGGTTCGCGTAGTGGTCGTTCGGCGCACCAGTTCGCGCGTGACTTCGCCGGCCGTGCCGCGCTGGCCGCCAAGAAATAAGCATCGCGCATGACGTCGACAACTACCGGGACAGTCGCGACTGAGGTCGTGCACGCCGCCGTGGCCGTCATACAGCGGACGGATGGCTGCGTGCTGCTCGGGCAGCGTCCACAAGGCAAGCCATGGGCTGGCTGGTGGGAGTTCCCGGGGGGCAAGATCGAAGCGGGGGAGGCTGCGATCGACGCGCTCGGTCGCGAGCTCGACGAAGAGCTTGGCATCGAGGTGATCGAAGCGACGCCCTGGCTGACGCGGGTCTTCGCTTACCCTGAACGCACCGTGCAGCTGCATTTCTTCATGGTCCGGCAATGGCGCGGTGAGCCGCACGGCAGGGAAGGCCAGCAGCTTGCCTGGCAACAGCCAGGCGATTTGAGCGTCGGCCCGATGCTGCCGGCCAACCTGCCTATCGTCGAGGCCTTGCAGCTGCCGGCGGTGTATGGCATCTCCAATCTGGCCGAGTTGGGCGAAGCACGCTTCATTGCCGCCCTGGAAAAAGCCTTGCAGCAGGGGCTGCGCCTCGTACAGTGGCGTGAACCCGATCTGCCGCCGGCGCACCGCGAGGCGCTGCTGCAACAAGTGCTGGAACTGGCGAACCGCTACGGCGCACGGGTGCTGGTCAACGCTGATATCGCGCTAGCCCGCGCCACAGGTGCCCACGGGGTGCACTTGCCGGCGCGCGCCTTGATGGCGATGCAGCAGAAGCCGGCGGGGCTGTGCTGTGCCGCTTCCTGCCACACGGTTGAAGAGCTGGCGCAGGCGGCCAGGCTGGAGATCGATTTTGTCGTGCTCTCGCCGGTGTTGCCTACACCGAGTCACCCGGGAGCCGCTACGCTGGGCTGGACAGCGTTTGCCGAGATGGTCGCCGATTACCCGATCCCGGTCTATGCCCTGGGCGGCATGCGCGATGAGCATCTGCACACTGCGTGGCTGCACGGCGCCCACGGGATCGCCATGCAGCGGGGGCTGTGGACATGAATCGCGTCAAGCTCGCCGGGATGGCGGCATTGCTGTTGTTGGCCGCCTTGTTGGCGGCGATCGGCGTCACGCGCTATCTCAACGGTGCCGTGTCGCCAGTCGTGCAGGTGATAGGCTGCAAGGATATCGTGCGGGGCTGCAACGGCGACGGGCTACGCGTGCGTATGGACCGGGCTCCCGAGATCATGCGGCCGTTCAAGCTGGAGGTTGAAGCGGAGCGGGCGGATACGATCGAAGCCAGTTTTCAGATGGCTGGCATGGAGATGGGATTCAATCGATATCGCCTGCAGAGACAGGATGGCGATGTCTGGCAGGCTGAGGTGACCTTGCCGATCTGTGTACGCGGCCGCAAGGATTGGCTATTGCTGCTGGAGGTGCATGAGGGACAGGCGCAGAAGCAGGTGGCCGTCCCATTCAGCACGCGCTAGGTCTGCGCTGCGAGCCTCAGTCGGCGCTACGCTTGATCGGCGATACGAGATGCTGCGTGCTGTCGTGACCGCTGGCATCCTTGAGATGCAGGGTGAAGTCCACCGTCTCGCCTATCTTGAGCGGCTTCTTCAGGTCGAACAGCATCAAATGGAACCCACCGGGCGCGAGGTGTTCTGGCGCGTTGGCTTTCAGCGGTAACGTTTCCAGTTTGCGCATGCGCATGACACCGTCTTTCATGGTCATGCTGTGGATCTCCACGCTACCGGCCACCGGGCTTTCGACACTTTCCAGGGTCATGTCGGTCTTGCTGGTCAGTGTCATGTAGGCCGCGCCGACCTGCTGACCCGGCGCTGTGGCTCGCGTCCAGGCGTTGGTGATCTCGACGTCGTCGCCGGCCAACGCCGGGAGGCTGGTCAATGCGAGCAGGCTGGCTGCGATCAGGGCGCTTCGTGTCATGCGACTATCCTTTGGTTGAGGACGCGTTGGTGATATCGAATGCATGGGCCCCAGCATTGGGCGAGCGCCCGGCATGAAGGGTTCACGCTTCCGGCAAATCTTCCGGTTTGAGCGGTTCCGGGATGCGATAGTTCTCGCTCGCCCACTGCCCGAGGTCTATGAGCTTGCAGCGTTCGCTGCAGAACGGCCGGAACGGGTTGTCGCGGGAATATTCGCTGACGTTACCGCATTGCGGGCACGTGACCAGCGTCTTCTTTTTCGGTGAGGTCACAGGTTGCACAGCGTCAGCTTGAAGTGGACGTCCATGTCGCATTGTCGTGGTTTCTGCGCCGCGTCCAGACTATTGAAACGGATATTGATGGCGTACTTGTTGGCGCTGACTTCAGGAAAGCAGGGTAGCGTCTCATCCAGTTCGATGCGCATCATCTGCGCCGGCTTGGCACCGCCAAGCATCTGCTGGTAGCTGCCGTGTTCGGCTACCATCTTCGAGGTCGCGCCGCTCCCGCGCAGGATGTGCAGGATGATACGCAGTGCTTCATGCACCGGCATCAGCGGTTCCAGCCATCTTTCCAGGTCGCTGCGACGACGTTCCGCATCCAGGCCCAGCCAATAGTGATAGGAAGGCAGGTCGAATTCGCAGACGCCCCCCGGGATACCGGCGCGCTGCTTGATGCTCATCAGCCACTCGTTGTCACGCAGCGACTGGCCAAGCTTGACGGTGTTACCGCGCAAGGCCAGCGCCGTGGTCTCGATCTGGCTGATGACGTCGTTCAGCACCTGTTCGGCGATCGCCGGGTTGCCGCGCAGACCATTCATCACGATCTTCTGGCGATCAAGCTCCTGCAGCAGGTCGGTCTTGAGCTCGGCGCGGTCGATGACGTCGAGCATCTGGAACAAGGCGATCAGCGCGGCATGGTGATTGAATTCGTGCGGCTGCTCGATGTTGTGCAAAACCTTGACGAACAGGTCCTCGAGCCGCAGCAGTGTGCGGATACGTTCGTTGAAGGGATAGTCGTAGCTGGGCACGGGATTTTTTTTACCGGCTAATCTTGGTTAGCGCTGAAAATATTGCGGTGAATTATGAAATTTAATCGCTAAGTAAGCAAGCTTGCATATATTTTTCATGCAGCGCCTTGACCTTTTCTGCAAGGGCTTCGATCGAGCTGTCATTTTCAATGATGTCGTTCGCCAGCGCACGGCGATAACTGCGCGAAGCCTGGGCTGCGATGATGGCGCGCACGGTATGCTCGGTCATGCCGTTGCGGTTCATGGTGCGGCTGATCTGCAGGGTTTCGTCGCAATCCACGAGCAGGATGCGCTTGACCAGGCCAGAGTAACGATTGGTCTCGAAAAATAACGGAATGGCGAGGATCTGGTACGGCGCCTCGCGGTTCTGGTCGAGCTCGCGCAATGCGTGGCTGTGAATCACCGGGTGCAGGATGGCTTCCAGCTTCTTGCGATCCTCGTCGTTGGCAAAGATGCGTTCACGCATCGCCGGGCGGTTCAATGCACCGTCCTCGGTCAGGAAATCGCGGCCGAAGGCTTCCGCGATCTTGTCCATGATGGGTTGGCCGGGGCCGGTCAGTCTGCGCGAGATGACGTCGACATCCACGATCGGCACTCCGAGGGATGCGAATATCTTGGCGACTTCGCTCTTGCCAGCGCCGATACCGCCGGTCAGTGCCACGACATACATGATGATCAACCTCCCAGATAAAATTGTGACAACTGCGGTCCGAAGAACAAGGCCGCGATACCACCTAAAGCAAGATAAGGACCAAACGGCATGGGGATGTCGCGCCCACGCTTGGCGAGAATAACGAGGCCGATGCCGATGATCGAGCCGAGCAGCGAAGACAACAGGATCACGGCCGGCAGCAATTGCCAGCCGAACCACGCACCGATCGCGGCAAGTAGCTTGAAATCGCCATAACCCATGCCCTCCTTGCCGGTGACCAGCTTGAACAGCCAGTAGACCGACCACAGCAGCAGATAGCCTGCAGCGGCGCCAATGATCGCCGAGCGGATGTCGGTGAAGCCGCCATCCAGGTTATAAAGCAGTCCCAGCCATAACAGTGGCAGTGTGATGTCGTCCGGCAGCAGCTGCGTGTCCAGGTCGATGAAGGTGAGTGCGACGAGGGCGAACGCGAACAGCCAAGCCGCAACAGCCATCGACGAGTAGCCGAACTTCCAGCTGATAAGTCCGGCCAGGATGCCCGTCAGGGCTTCGATCAGCGGATAGCGCGGACTGATGGCCTGTTTGCAGCCGGCGCACTTGCCACCCAGCATGACGTAACTGAGGAGCGGAATGTTCTGCCACGCGCTGATGGGTCGCCCACAACCGGGGCAGGCTGAGCGCGGGACCACCAGATTGTATTTCGGCAGCGGCGCGACCTCCTGGCCGCTGACTTCCTGGCAATGGGCTTGCCATTCCCGCTCCATCATCTGCGGCAGGCGGTGGATGACCACATTGAGAAAACTGCCGACCATGAGACCGAACACAACGGAAAAGGTGATGAACATCGTCGCATGCTCGCTCAGCATGGTGAAAAAATCAGTCATAAGGCGCCGTCCAGTAAACTTGCTGCATCATCCCACCGTTATACATGCAAGGCAACCTTCCGGGGCCGCACCGGGCCTTGAAATTACGCGATATGTCACAAACTAGATAGCAATCGACAATCACTTTCAAAAGGATCGCAAATGACCGACGTCAGCACGCAAGCGCAAGATGCATGGGAAACCCCAGTCGTTTGCCGCGTAGAGGTGGATCTAGGCGCGTGGCTGGAGCAATTGACGGGGAAGGCCAATTGGGAACTCTTCTCCGAGGATGAGGACGAGGCTTATATGAGCTTCGCCATGCGTCAGGGACGCCAGCACGCGGAAGTCACCCTGTATCACAATGGCTATGCCGTGGTGGATGTAGATGGCCAGGCTTTGTTCGACGGTTCGCTGACGACAGGCACCAGCGATTGCGCCCATCTGAGTTATTACTACGCCGAGACCGGCGAACCGGTGATGCTCAACTGAGCGGCTGGCAGCCGGTCACTTCAGAATGAACGCTCGACAGCGAAATTCGCAAGGTCGATGAGCGCCGTGTGGTAATCCCCTGCCGGTAGGTGTGCGATCGCGGCGCAGCCACGTTCGGCCTCTGCGCGCGCCAATCGGCGCACATGGTCGAGCGCACCGGTATCCCTGACTGCCTGGATCACGGTCGGCAATTCTTCCAGCCCGCCCTGCTCGATGGCGCGCCGGATGGTTTCGCGTTGCTGAGGGTCGCCGTTGCGCATGGCGTAGAGTAGCGGCAGTGTCGGCTTGCCTTCCGCGAGGTCGTCACCGAGGTTCTTGCCGATCTCACCGCTATTACCACTCAGGTCGAGTACATCGTCGATCAGCTGGAACGCCGTACCAAGGCGCATGCCGTATTCCGCCATGGCCTGCTCGTCGTGCGCCGAAGCATCGCAGATGATGGCGCCAAGCCGGGTCGCGGCCTCGAACAGCTTTGCCGTCTTGTAATGGATCACCCGCAGGTAAGCCTCGTCGGTGATATCGGCATCATGGATGTTGAGCAGCTGCAACACCTCGCCTTCGGCGATGATGTTGGTCGCTTCGGCCAGGACATCCATGACCCGCATGTTCTGGATATCGACCATCATCTGGAACGCGCGCGAATAGATGAAATCCCCGACCAGCACACTGGCGGCGTTGCCGAACAGGCTGTTCGCTGTCTCGCGGCCGCGTCGCATGCCGGATTCGTCGACCACGTCATCATGCAGCAGGGTCGCGGTGTGGATGAATTCGACGATGGCCGCCAGCACGTGATGGGTCGGCGCGATCTTGCCGAAGGCGCCTGCGGAGAGCAGCACCAGCGCAGGCCGTAGCCGCTTGCCGCCGCTATTCACGATATAATCCGCGACTTGGTTGATGAGCACCACGTCCGAGTGCAACGAGCGCCGGATGACGGCATCGACCGCGTGCATGTCGTCGGCGATGCGGGATTGGATAAGGGCTAGGGACACTTGGGTTTCATCGATTGTGGATGCGCGGATTCTAACATAGGCTGACGCGAGTCTAGGCCGCCACGCGCGTCGAATCCGGCAAACGGCGCATGCTGGAATAAAAGCGATATTTGAGTTTGCTAATCCGGTGATTTTACGTATAATGCGCGATTCATTTGAAAGCGTAGCGAACGAGGCTTAATCATGTATGCAGTCATCAAAACCGGCGGTAAGCAGTACCGTGTAGCCGCTGGCGATAAGCTCAAGGTAGAGAAGTTGGCGGGCGACGTCGGTTCCGACATCACCCTCGACAAGGTATTGTTGGTAGCGGATGGCGACAACGTCACCATCGGCGCGCCACTGGTGGCTGGCGCCACTGTACAAGCCAAGGTTGTTGCGCACGGCAAGGGCGACAAGGTCATGATCTTCAAGATGCGTCGTCGTAAGCATTACCGCAAGACCCAAGGTCATCGTCAAAGCTTCACCGAGATCGAGATCGGCAACATCGCCACCGGTGGTAGCAAACCAGCCAAGGCTGCAAAGGCAACCAAGGCTAAAGCAGAAGCAGCTGCAGAGTAAGGAATAGAACATGGCACACAAAAAAGCAGGCGGTAGTTCCCGCAACGGTCGTGACTCACAGGCCCAGCGACTGGGCGTTAAGGCTTTCGGCGAGCAAGTCGTCTCTGCCGGCAGCATCATCGTCCGTCAACGTGGTACGCGCATGCATGCAGGCGAGAACGTCGGCATGGGCAAGGATCACACCCTGTACGCCAAGGTCGATGGCAAGGTGACGTTCTGCGTCAAGGGCGCATTGCGCCGCAAGCTGGTCAATATTGTCCCAGTCTAAACCTGACGCTCAGCGCGAAAAGCCCTATCATTCGATAGGGCTTTTTTGTTTTAAGAAATTGCGATTCGCGTGCGCGCCTGTCGGTTCTGCTGGCAACGCGAGCGATGCTTTCGGGTGGGCAAGCTAACGAGCGTAGCCATACATATATTATGAAATTCATTGACGAAGCAACGATCAAGCTCTACGCAGGTGACGGCGGCAACGGCGTCGCCACGTTCCGGCGTGAGAAATACGAGCCCATGGGTGGCCCCAGCGGCGGTGACGGTGGTCGCGGCGGCTCGATCTACCTGGTAGCCGATCGTAATATCAACACGCTGGTCGATTACCGCTATACCCGTGTCTTCCGTGCGCAGCGCGGCGAGAACGGCCGTGGTTCGGATTGCTATGGCGCCAAGGGCGAGGACATGTTCCTGCGCGTGCCGGTCGGTACGGTCGTCAGCGACAAGGCCACTGGCCAGTTCCTGGTCGATCTGGCCGAGCATGGCCAGCAAGCGGTGCTGGCCAAGGGTGGTAACGGCGGCCTTGGCAATATCCATTTCAAATCGAGTACCAATCGCGCGCCGCGCCAATGCACCAAGGGCGAGCAGGGCGAGGAGTTCGAGCTCTACCTGGAGTTGAAGGTGCTGGCCGACGTCGGCTTGCTCGGCATGCCGAATGCGGGCAAATCGACCTTTATCCGTTCGGTCTCGGCCGCCAAGCCCAAGGTCGCCGATTACCCGTTCACCACCTTGCATCCCAACCTGGGTGTCGTGCGTGTCGATGCCAACCGCAGTTTCGTCATCGCCGATATTCCGGGCCTGATCGAAGGTGCGGCCGAAGGCGCGGGCCTGGGTCACCAGTTCCTGCGCCATCTGGCCAGGACCCGGCTGTTGCTGCATCTGGTCGATGTCGCGCCATTCGACGAGGCGGTCGATCCGGTGGCCGAAGCCCGTGCCATCGTCGAGGAATTGAGGAAGTACGACGAAGACCTCTACAATAAGCCTCGCTGGCTGGTCTTGAACAAGGTCGACATGGTGGAAGACCCGAAGCAGGTCGCGAAAGACTTCGTCAAGGCATACGGTTGGGATGGTCCCTGTTTTGCCATTTCGGCACTGGGCGGCATCGGCACCAAAGAGCTGACCTATGCCATCATGGAACATCTGGAAGCCACGAAAAGACTGGAAGCGGAAACCTTGGAGCAATCCAGGATAGACTCATCCAACACAGAACAATCACGCAATGAGTTCCCTACTACTTGATGCACGCTGCCTGGTCGTGAAGGTCGGCTCCAGCCTCGTCACCAATAACGGTGAGGGGCTGGATCAAACTGCGATCGCCGCCTGGGCCGACCAGATCTCGACGCTGGTCAAGCAGGGCCGGCAAGTGGTGCTGGTCTCCAGCGGTGCCGTCGCCGAAGGCATGCAACGGCTGGGCTGGAAGAAGCGTCCGACCGCCGTCAACGAACTGCAGGCCGCCGCCGCCGTCGGCCAGATGGGTCTGGTGCAGATGTATGAGCGCTGTTTCGCCAGCCATGGATTGCACACGGCGCAGGTGCTTCTGACCCATGATGACCTGGCCGACCGCAAGCGTTATCTCAATGCCCGTAGCACGCTACGCACCTTGCTGGACATGAAGGTCATCCCTATCATCAACGAGAACGATACCGTGGTGACGGACGAGATCCGCTTCGGCGACAACGATACGCTGGGCTCGCTGGTGGCTAACCTGATCGAGGCCGATGCGCTGGTCATTCTCACCGACCAGTCCGGGCTCTATTCGGCCGATCCGCGCAAGAACCCGACAGCAGAATTCATCCAGCGCGCCATCGCCGGCGACGTCGCCCTGGAGGCGATGGCGGGCGGCGCCGGCAGCACCGTCGGTACTGGCGGCATGTTGACCAAGATCCTCGCCGCCAAACGTGCGGCCCGTAGTGGCGCGCATACGGTGATCGCCTCAGGCCGCGAGCCGAATGTGCTGGCTAGGCTGGCCCAGGGCGAAGTCATCGGCACGCATCTGAAAGCCGAGCAGATCAAGACCATCGCCAAGAAGCAATGGCTGGCTGACCATTTGCGCCTCTCCGGTCAGGTGGTGCTGGATGATGGTGCCATCAAGGCGCTGCGCCAGGATGGCAAGAGCCTGCTACCGATCGGTGTGGTGTCGGTAACAGGCCACTTTGAGCGTGGCGAGGTCGTCGCCTGCGTCGATACCGGCGGCCATGAGATCGCGCGCGGCCTCGTGAATTACAGTGCGGCGGAAACAGCGCGGATCTTGCGCAAGCCGAGTAGCGAGATTGAAAAGATACTGGGTTATGTCGATGAATCGGAATTGATCCATCGGGACAATATGATTTTGCTTTAACGGATTCATATCGCGCTGCAGGCGGTTGAGCACGCGATATAGGAATCTTGTTTCGCTTTAAAGGGGTAGCTAATGACTCAAGAAAAACCAGTGGTCGCCATCATCATGGGGTCCGACAGCGATTGGCCAGTGATGAAAGCGGCTGCCCAGATGCTGGCGGATTTCGGCATCAGCTATCAGGCGCAGGTCGTGTCCGCGCACCGTACGCCCGATCTCATGTTCAAGTTCGCGGAAAGTGCCGCCGCTAACGGCTTCAAGGTCATCATCGCCGGTGCCGGCGGCGCAGCGCACCTGCCGGGCATGGTCGCGGCAAAGACCACTTTGCCGGTGCTGGGCGTGCCAGTGCCTTCCAAACACCTGCAGGGGCAGGATTCCCTGCTCTCCATCGTGCAGATGCCCAAGGGCATCCCGGTCGCCACCTTCGCCATCGGCGAAGCCGGCGCCGCCAATGCCGGCCTGTTCGCGGCGTCCATGCTGGCCAATAACGATAGCGCGCTGGCGGAGAAGCTGGCGCAGTTCCGCGCCCGGCAGACAGACAAGGTCTTATCCATGGAATTGGCCGACAAGCCCTGAGTGCTTGCCAGCCATGTTTGAAATTACGGAGTTATCTTGAGCAAGCACACCATTCTTCCCCCGGCCATGCTGGGGATGCTCGGCGGCGGCCAACTTGGTCGCTTTTTCGTGATCGCAGCCCATGAGCTGGGTTACAAGGTGACCGTCCTCGATCCGGACAAGCACAGCCCGGCGGGCAAGATCGCCGACGTCCACCTGTGCGCCGCTTTCGACGATCAGGCTGCCCTGGCTGAGATGGCCAGGACGTGTGAAGCCGTGACGACCGAGTTCGAGAACGTGCCGGCAGCCACGCTTGAGTTCCTGGCACAAAGCCGTACCGTGCGTCCGAGCGCTTCGGCGGTGGCGATCGCGCAACATCGCATTTCCGAAAAGACCTTCTTCCGTGACGCGGGCCTGCCAGTCGGCCAGTTCGTTGTCGTCAATCAGGAAACGGATCTGCCGGCGGACGATAGCGCGCTCTACCCGGCGATCCTCAAGGTGGCGCGTTTCGGTTATGACGGCAAGGGGCAGGCACGCGTGAAAAGCCGCGCAGAAGCATTGGCGGCATTCACGATCTTCAAGCAGGAGCCTTGTGTGCTGGAGCAGATGCTGCCGCTGGATTACGAAGTCTCGGTCGTGCTGGCGCGTGACGCGCAAGGCAAGATCGCCGCGTTCCCGGTGGCGGAGAACAGCCACCTGAATGGCATCCTCGATGTCAGTATCGCACCCGCGCGCGGTTCGGACGTGATCAAGGCCAAGGCCCAGGCGCTGGCGATCGAGATCGCCGGGAAACTGGATTATGTTGGCGTGCTTGGCGTCGAGTTCTTCGTCAGCGAAGGCAAATTGCTGGTCAACGAGATGGCCCCGCGGCCGCATAACTCCGGCCATTACACCATCGACGCCTGCGTCACTGACCAGTTCGAGCAGCAAGTGCGTGCCTTGACCGGTTTGCCGCTGGGCGACGCCAGCTTGCACAGCCAGGCGGTGATGGTGAATATCCTGGGCGACGTCTGGAAGGACGGCGAACCCGCCTGGCAGAAGGCGCTCGCGCATACGGCGTTAAAGCTGCACCTCTACGGCAAGCACGAGGCGCGGCCAGGACGCAAGATGGGACACTTCACGGTATTGGGCCAGGATCGCGATACGGTCGTGAACCAAGCCTTGATCGCGCGCGCGGAGCTAGGCATCGGTTGAGGCGGGGCTGCCTGCGCCATTCAGGCGCTTATCTCTGTGGGAGTTTTGGATGGGACTTTCGCGCCTAGAAAATCTATCCTGGCCTTGGAATTCGTGACGCCAGAAATCGGAGAATCAGACATCGTGATATTAGAGATCGCGACATTAGCGATCGGGGCGATGGAAAACATCCAGCGGGCATAGATGATTTTCGTAGCCAATAAAAAAGCCGGACATCGTCCGGCTTTTTTATTGGAAGATCTTTTAAGAACTTAAGCCATCGCCTTTACGGCAGCGGACAGGCGGCTCTTATGGCGAGCGGCCTTGTTCTTGTGGATGATCTGCTTGTCGGCGATACGGTCGATGACGCTGACGTTCTCGCTGTAGGCGGCTTGTGCAGCAGCCTTGTCACCGGCTTCAACAGCCTTGATGACCTTCTTGATTGCAGTGCGCAAAGTAGAGCGCAAGCTTGCGTTGTGGGCGCGCTGCT
>CAMLMA010000044.1 GCA_946481065.1 uncultured Nitrosomonadales bacterium | reverse complement strand
AGCGTCAAGGGTCTGCCTTTCAGTTACGTCACCTACCGTCGGGTGGTTTGAACCCGATCCTGGCGGGCTATCCTTGAACGCCAGCCTTGCACGCCAATCCCTTGAATACCAGCGCTTGAATGCCAGCCTAGAACGCTGCCCTTGCGCGCCCGCGCTAGGTTGCAAACGCTACGGCTACTGGGCGACGCAGTCGACGAAGTAACAAGCCTTGCCGTCGACGATCTCTTTCACCAGGCCATGCACATCTGTCTCGAAACCGGGGAAGCGTTCGTTGAACTCGCGCGCGAACCTGAGATAGTTGACGATGATCCGGTTGAAGCGCTCACCCGGGATCAGCAATGGGATGCCTGGCGGATAGGGCGTCAGCAACACGGCGGTGATACGGCCTTCCAGTTCGTCGATCTGCACACGGTCGATATTGCGGTGCGCCATCTTGGCGAAGGCGTCGGTCGGCTTCATCGCGGGCACCATGTCCGACAGGTACATCTCGGTCGTCAGGCGCGCGACGTCATTGGCTTTATAGACCTCGTGGATCTGTGTGCACAGGTCCTTGAGGCCGATACGCTCATAGCGCGGCTGCTTGGCGACGAACTCCGGCAGCACCTTCCATAGCGGCTGGTTCTTGTCGTAGTCGTCCTTGAATTGCTGCAGGGCGGCGACCATGGTGTTCCAGCGACCCTTGGTGATGCCGATGGTGAACATGATGAAGAAGGAATAAAGGCCGGTCTTCTCGACGATGACGCCGTGCTCGGCCAGGTATTTGGTGACGATGGCCGCGGGGATGCCGCAGTCTTCCGAGAAATCGCCGTCGACGTCCAGCCCGGGGGTGATGATGGTGGCCTTGATCGGATCCAGCATGTTGAAGCCAGGGGCGAGGTTGCCGAAGCCGTGCCAGCGTTCGCCTGCCTTCAGCATCCAGGCTTCGCGTTCCTCGATGCCTTCTTCCGACAGGTCATCCGGTCCCCAGACCTTGAACCACCAATCGGCGCCCCATTCGCTGCCCACCTTGCGCATGGCGCGGCGGAAATCCAGGGCTTCCATCAGCGATTCTTCGACCAGTGCGGTGCCGCCCGGCGCTTCCATCATGGCGGCTGCCACATCGCAGGAGGCGATGATGGAATATTGCGGGCTGGTCGAGGTATGCATGAGGTAAGACTCATTGAATACGTCGCGGTCGAGCTGGATGTCCTGCGCGTCCTGCACCAGGATCTGTGAAGCCTGGCTCAGGCCAGCCAGCAGCTTGTGCGTGGATTGCGTGGAGAAGATCATCGACTCCTTGCAGCGAGGGCGGTCGGCGCCGATGGCATGGTAATCGCCGTAGAAATCGTGGAAGGTCGCGTGCGGCAGCCAGGCTTCATCGAAATGCAGGGTATCGATCTTGCCGTCCAGCATCTCCTTGATCTCTTCCACGTTATACAACACGCCGTCATAGGTCGACTGGGTGATCGTCAGTACGCGCGGCTTGGCGTTCTTGTCGGTGGCGAAGGGGTTGCGCTGGATCTTCTTCTGGATGTTCTCCCAGGCGAACTCTTCCTTGGGGATCGGCCCGATGATGCCGAAGTGATTGCGGGTCGGCATCAGGAACACGGGGATCGCGCCGGTCATGATGATGGAATGCAGCACCGACTTGTGGCAGTTACGGTCGACGACGACGACATCGCCGGGCGCTACGGTGGAGTTCCAGACGATCTTGTTCGAGGTCGATGTGCCGTTGGTGACGAAGAACAGGTGGTCGCAGTTGAAGATACGGGCCGCGTTGCGCTCGGAAGCGGCCACAGGGCCGGTATGGTCCAGCAATTGGCCGAGTTCGTCGACCGCGTTGCAGACGTCGGCGCGCAGCATGTTCTCGCCGAAGAACTGATGGAACATCTGGCCCACCGGGGACTTGAGAAACGCCACGCCACCCGAGTGACCGGGGCAGTGCCAGGAATAGGAGCCGTCGGCTGCGTAATGGGTCAATGCCTTGAAGAACGGTGGCGGCAGGCTGTCGAGGTAGGTCTTGGCCTCGCGGATGATATAGCGAGCGACGAATTCCGGGGTGTCCTCGAACATGTGGATGAAGCCGTTCAGCTCCCGCAGGATCTCGTTCGGGATATGGCGGCTGGTGCGCGTCTCGCCGTGCAGGAAGATCGGGATCTCCTCGTTGCGGAAACGGATCTCCTCGACGAACTTGCGCAGGTTATCGAGCGCGTCAGGCGACTCCTCGATGAACTCCTCGTCGTCGATCGACAGGATGAAGGCCGACGCGCGGCTCTGCTGTTGCGCGAACGAGGTCAGGTCGCCGTAGCTGGTGACGCCGAGGACTTCGAAACCCTCATCCTCGATGGCTTTGGCCAGTACGCGGATGCCGAGGCCTGAAGAATTTTCAGAACGGAAGTCTTCGTCGATGATGACGACAGGGAATCGGAATTTCATCAGGGCCTCCTAACGGCTGCCGATAAAAAGAATGGGACGGAATATAGCACGCTATTGTGCTGTGACCATGACTTGGGCAATTCGATCTGGATCAGATCTTGGGCAGGGTGACGCCTACTTGCCCTTGATACTTACCGCCGCGATCCTTATAGGAAGTTTCGCAGACATCGTCCGCGTCAGCTTCGAAGAACAATACCTGCGCACAACCTTCGTTGGCGTAGATCTTGGCCGGTAGTGGGGTGGTGTTGCTGAACTCCAGCGTGACGTAGCCTTCCCATTCCGGCTCGAACGGCGTCACGTTGACGATGATGCCGCAGCGGGCATAGGTGGATTTGCCGAGGCAGACGGTGAGTACGTTACGCGGGATACGGAAGTACTCGACCGTGCGCGCCAGCGCGAACGAGTTCGGCGGGATGATGCAGTAATCGGCATTCACTTCAACGAAGGAATTGGGGTCGAAATTCTTGGGGTCGACGATGGTGCTGTTGAGGTTGGTGAACAGCTTGAACTCCTTCGAACAGCGGATATCGTAGCCGTAGCTCGAGGTGCCGTAGGAGACCAGGCGCTTGCCTTCGGCGTCCTGCTTGATCTGTTTCGGCTCGAACGGCTCGATCATGCCGTGCTGCTCGGCCATGCGGCGTATCCACTTGTCAGACTTGATGCTCATCGTGATCCCTTGTGCATTGATGGCAGGCGCATTGACCATGCGCCTGCTTGTTATGGGTGCTTAATGCTGGTCGCCGCCGAGGGCGATGCTGTAGCGCCAGAACTGGTCTTCGGCTTCGAAGATGACTTTGGAAGCTTCCGGGTCGCGGCTGCCCGCGGTGTACTGGTGGACTGGCGCACGATCCTTGGCCCAGGCTTCGATCACCGGGTCGACCAGGCGCCATTGGGCTTCCACTTCGCTGATGTGCAGGTATTGCGAGTTATCGCCTTCCATCAGGTTCAGCAGCAAGGCCTCGTAAGCGTCGACGGTCTCGTCGCCATCCTGGCGGTTGGCCGCGTCGAGTTCGATGGTGCGGGTGTTGATGTCCAGGCCCGGGATCTTGGACTGGATCTCGAGCTTGATGCATTCGCGTGGCTGGATGCCGATGATCAGCCAGTTCTGCTGCTGGCCATCGCCGATCTGCAGCGGCGCCTTCTTGAAGCGGATGGCGATGCGCGTGTCGGCTTCGTGCAGGCGCTTGGCCGTGCGGATGTAGAACGGTACGCCTTGCCAGCGCGGATTGTCGATGAAGAGCTTGAGCGCGGCGTAGGTTTCGACCACGCTGTCCGGGTTGCCCAGTTCTTCCAGGTAGCCCGGTACCTTTTCGCCATTGATCTCGCCGGCGGCATACTGGGCGCGGAAGGCGTGATGCTTGAGATCGTTGACCGGGATCGGGCGGATGGCTTCCAGCACCTTGATCTTCTCGGCGCGCACCGCATCCGGGCTGAGGTCCTTAGGCAGTTCCATCGTGGTCAAGGCCAGGGTCTGCAACACATGACTCTGGATCATGTCGCGCAGCGCGCCGGTGGCGTCATAGAACTGGGTGCGGTCGCCCACGCCCAGCATCTCGGTATTGGTGATCTGGACGTGATCGATGTAATCCTTGTTCCAGATCGGTTCGAGCACGGTGTTGGCGAAGCGCTGCAGCAGGATGTTCTGCAGGGCGGATTTGCCGAGGTAGTGGTCGATCCGGTAGATCTGGCTTTCCTTCAGGTGCTTGGTGATCGAGGCCTGCAACGCCTTGGCGGAAGGCAGGTCGGTGCCGAATGGCTTCTCGATGACCACGCGACGCCAGTATTTGTCTTCGTTCAGCAGGTCGACGGACGCCAGCTGGTCGACCACTTGTGCGAAGTCGGAAGGACGCACCGAAAGGAAGTAAGCGAAATTCTGCGGAAAGACCTTGTCGTTGGTCAGCACGGCTTTCATCTTCTTGAACGCATCCGGATCGGTCGGCGGGTTCGCGTGGTAATGGTTACGTGCGATGAAGCGCTTGAACACTTCCTGGTCGTAACCCTTCTTGAACTTGGCATCGAGCATGCCCTTGATGTCGGCGTGCCAGGCTTCCTGGCTCACTTCACCGCGGCCGACGGAAAGGATCGCCATGTTTTCTGGCAGGCGGCCGAGCGCGTCCAGTCGGAACAGGCCGGGCATGAGTTTGACGCGGGAGAGGTTACCGCTGGCGCCAAACAAAACCAGGGTACATGGGTCGATTTGTTTCATGGGTGCAAGTTTTCCGTAGGTCTAATTTCGAATCAAAGCAAGTTCGTGATTTTACAGCTTTTCGCCCGCTTTTAATAATGGCCGGCGCGTAAAGGAAAATGGCGCCTTTGCGGGTGGCAAACGCGCCATTCTCGGGCAGTGAAAACCGGGTTACTTGGTTTTGACTGCGTGGCCGCCGAATGCGTTACGCATCAAGGAGAGCAGCTTGTAGCTGTAACCCTTGGCGTCCTGGCTTCTGAATCGGGCTTGCAGGGCCACGGTCAACACTGGCGCAGCGACACCTTGCTCGACGGCTTCAACCACGGTCCAGCGACCTTCGCCAGAGTCGGCGACGTAAGGGACGATGGTATCAAGCGTCTGGTCGACTTTCAGTGCGTCCGCGGTCAGGTCGAGCAGCCAGCTGCGCACGACGGAACCGTGACGCCAGAGCTCGGTGATCTGCGCGAGGTCGAGGTTGAACTCTTCCTTGCCCTTCAGCAGGTCCAGGCCTTCGGCGAAGGCTTGCATCATGCCGTATTCGATGCCGTTATGGATCATCTTGGTGAAGTGGCCGGAACCGACAGGGCCGACATGTGCCCAGCCGCGATCTTCATGGGCCAATACCTTCATGGCAGGTTCCAGTACCTTGGCGACTTCCGGCGTAGCGCCGGTCATCAGGCAGTAACCGTTCTCCAGGCCCCAGACGCCACCGGAGGTGCCGCAGTCCATGAAGCCGATGCCATGCTCGGCCAGCATCGCGCCGCGACGCTGACTATGTTTGTAATTGGAGTTGCCGCCGTCGACGATGATGTCGCCTTTGCTCAGCAGCGGGATCAGATCCTGGATCTGCTTTTCGGTCGGTTCGCCACTCGGCAGCATGAGCCAGACGATCTTCTGGCCGTCGCCCAGTTTCTTCACGGCTTCCGCAGCGGATTTGGCGGGGATCATGCCGCTTTCCTGAGAGATGCGATTAACGGTGTCTTCGCTGAAGTCGAACCCTACGACTTCGATACCACCCTTGAGCAGGCGGCGCGTCATGTTGCCACCCATTTTGCCTAAGCCCAGCATTGCCAGTTTCATTCGATTTTCCTTGATGAGGATGATGTGTCATCATCTCTGGTTGAGATATATGGATTTCAGTGGTTTTTTAAAGCGACTGAAGTCCGTCATTGTACTATTACAAGGCGTTCCTGAACATGCAAAAACCTATCCAAACCCTTACTGTCGGAAGGCAGACCAGTCGTTGGCATTCTTTTGAATCCCAGGCAGCACTCAATCAAGCCTCTTTAGCTCGTATCGTCGCCGCGGCCAGCGAGGCGATCGCCGCCCGCGGTGCCTTCAGCATCGTGCTGGCGGGCGGCAACACCCCCAAGAGTATCTACGAATTATTGCGTCATGCCGACACTGACTGGAGTAAGTGGCACATCTACTACAACGACGATCGCTGCCTGCCGGTCGATCATCCAGACCGCAACAGCCTGATGGCCGCACAAGCCTGGCTCGATCATGTCGCCATCCCCAAGCAGCAGATCCACGATATCCCGACCGAACTCGGCCCCGTCGCTGGCGCGAAGGCTTATGCCGATATCCTCGCGGGCCTGGGTGATTTTGACCTGGTGCTGCTGGGTCTGGGCGAAGACGGGCATACCGCGAGCTTGTTCCCTGGCCACACCTGGGATGACAGCGTCGATGCATTTCCGGTGTTCGACGCGCCGAAACCACCGCCGGAGCGGGTCTCCATCAGCGGCGCGCGTCTCAGTCGTTCGCGAGAAGTGATCTTCTTCGTCACCGGCGCCGGCAAGCAGGAGGCGGTGGACAACTGGCGCAAAAGCGTCGCGATCCCGGCCACGGTGATCGCGCCGGAAGCTGGCGTCGATGTCTATATCTATGGCGTGAACATCGACTGATAGCGTCCATGAAATGAAAACGGCTCACATCATGTGAGCCGTTTTTTTTAACATCGAGTGCGGTCAGGTGTTCTGGATCACGATATTCGGGAACTTGCTGCTGTGGTCCAGCCCCAGATTGGCGATCTTGATCGCCGTGGTACGCGCGATCTGTTTGTAGGTCGCGCTGATCTGGCTATCCGGCTCGGCGATGACGGTGGGTTTGCCGCCATCGGCTTGTTCGCGGATGCGGATATCGAGCGGCAGGCTCCCCAGTAATTCGACATTGTAATCCTTGCACATGGCTTCGCCGCCGCCTGCGCCGAAGATGTGTTCCTCGTGACCGCAGTTGGAGCAGATGTGGGTGCTCATGTTCTCGACGATGCCGAGGATGGGGATGCCGACCTTCTCGAACATCTTCAATCCCTTGCGCGCGTCTAGCAGGGCGATGTCCTGCGGCGTGGTCACGATGATGGCGCCGGTGACCGGTACTTTCTGCGACAGCGTGAGCTGGATGTCGCCCGTGCCGGGTGGCAGGTCGATCACCAGATAGTCGAGGTCCTTCCAGCGTGTATCGCGCAGCAATTGCTCAAGTGCGCCGGTGACCATAGGGCCGCGCCAGACCATGGGCGTGTCCACGTCGACCAGGAAGCCGATCGACATGGCCTGGATGCCATGGCTTTGCAGCGGCTCGATGCTTTTGCCGTCCGTGCTTTCAGGTCGGCCGCTGATGCCCAGCATCTGCGGTTGCGAGGGGCCATAGATGTCGGCATCGAGGATGCCGACGGTCGCGCCTTCCGCTGCCAGCGCCAACGCCAGATTGACGGCTGTGGTGGACTTGCCGACGCCGCCCTTGCCGGAAGCGACCGCGATGATGTTCTTGACCCCACTGAGGAGGCCGACGCCACGCTGTACGCTGTGAGCCGCGATGCGGCTGCCGATATTGATCGTGATCGTGCCGATTTCGGCGATGGTCTTGAGCTGCGCCTCGACCAGCGCCCGGATCTCGGCCATGACTGATTTGGCCGGGTAGCCGAGCACGATATCGACACTGACGTCGTTGCCCTGGATCTGGATGTTCCTGGCGGATTTGGTGGTGATCAGGTCCTTGCCGGTATTGGGGTCGACGACTTGCTTAAGGGCTGTTTGAACCTGCGATTCGGTGACGGACATGCTTCGATTTTCCTGATGGGTGGCGCAGTAGCGCACGATTTCGACAAGAAGTGCATTTTAGCCCATGTGCTGGAGGGCGTCATTTGCTAAAATGCGGGCTTTCCCTGCAAATTAAAGCCCTTAAGCGATTCTATGAGCCGCAAGATCCTCGTTACTTCCGCCTTGCCTTATGCCAACGGCAGCATCCATCTGGGCCATCTGGTCGAGTACATCCAGACCGATATCTGGGTGCGCTTCCAGAAGATGCAGGGCCATAGCGTGCATTATGTCTGTGCCGACGATACGCACGGAACCCCCATCATGCTGCGTGCCGAGAAAGAGGGCATCACACCGGAGGCGCTGATCGAGCGCGTGAACGCCGAACATAGTGCCGATTTCGCGGATTTCCTGGTCGAGTTCGATAACTATTACTCGACCAATGCGCCAGAGAACAAGACGCTTTCACAGGATATCTATCGCGCGCTCAAAGCCAAGGGCAAGATCGCGACCAGGACCATCGAGCAGTTCTACGACCCCATGAAGCAGATGTTCCTGCCGGACCGCTTCATCAAGGGCGAATGCCCCAAATGCCATGCCAAGGACCAGTACGGTGACTCGTGCGAAGTCTGTGGCACGACCTACAGCCCGACCGAACTGATCAACCCATACTCTGCGGTTTCCGGTGCCGCGCCGGTACGTCGCGAGACCGAGCATTACTTCTTCAAGCTCTCCGAGTGCGCAGATTTCCTCAAGCAATGGACGCGCTCCGGCACGCTGCAGGCCGAGGCGGCCAACAAGATGGGCGAATGGTTCGAGGCCGGATTGTCGGATTGGGATATCTCACGCGACGCGCCGTATTTCGGTTTTGAGATCCCGGACGCGCCGGGTAAGTATTTCTACGTCTGGCTGGATGCGCCTATCGGTTACATGGCGAGCTTCAAGAAGCTCTGCGATGACCGCGGCCTGGATTTCGATGAATACTGGAAACAGGATTCGACCACCGAGCTCTATCACTTCATCGGCAAGGATATCCTGTATTTCCATGCCCTGTTTTGGCCGGCGACGCTGGAATATGCAGGCTATCGCACACCCACCAAGATCTTCGCGCATGGCTTCCTGACCGTGAATGGGGAGAAGATGTCGAAATCACGCGGTACCTTTATCACCGCTCGCAGCTATCTCGATCACGTCAAGAATCCGGAATACCTCCGCTATTACTACGCCGCCAAGCTCAACGGAAGCATGGAAGACATCGACCTCAATCTTGAGGATTTCGTCGCACGCGTGAATAGCGATCTGGTCGGCAAATACATCAATATAGCAAGCAGAACCGCAGGGTTCATCGCCAAGCGTTTCGGCGGCAAGGTACGCGCGGCTGGCGCGAACGGCGTGATCGATGAGATGCGCGCTGCGGCTGGTGCGATTGCCGATTGTTACGAGAACCGTGATTATGGCCGCGCACTTCGCGAGATCATGACACTCGCAGACAAGGCGAATTTTTACGTGGCTGGCGCAGCACCATGGGAAATGGCCAAACAGGAAGGCAAAGAAGATAATCTGCACATGGTCTGCTCCGAAGCGCTGGAGATGTTCCGTCTGCTCACGCTATATCTTAAGCCTGTGCTACCGAAGCTGGCTGAAGCCATCGAAGGCTTCCTCAATATCTCACCGCTGACCTGGCCAGACGCCGCTCTCGGACTGCCGGAAGGGCATGTCATCGAGACTTACCAGCATCTCATCACCCGCATCGACCCCAAACTGATCGAAGCCATGACCGAAGCCAACAAGGAAACCATGCAAACTGCCACGCCCGCACAAAACACGATCGCGCCTGCTGCATCTGCCGCAGCAGCGGAAGAGACAAGCCACATCAGTATCGACGACTTCACCAAGGTCGATCTGCGTATCGCGCGTATCGTCGACGCCAACCATGTCGAAGGTGCGGAAAAGCTGTTGCAGCTCACGCTGGATATCGGTGAAGAAAAGACACGCAATGTTTTTGCAGGCATCAAGTCGGCTTATGATCCAGAAACGCTGAAGGGCCGTTTGACGGTGATGGTTGCCAACCTGGCGCCGCGCAAGATGAAATTCGGCCTCTCGGAAGGCATGGTGCTGGCGGCCAGCGATGAGCGTGGTGGCCCATTCATCCTTTCGCCCGATAGCGGAGCTCAGCCGGGAATGCGTGTCAAATAACCTCATTGCATCTTACTGAGAGCAAATACAAATATGAAAAAAATGATCTGGTTACTGTTTCTCTTGATTAGCTTTGAAGCGCAAGCTGAAGACACGAATGCCAAGACTGCAGTGGGCGGTGGGTTGGGGGCGGCGGCTGGAACAGCCATCGGCCAGGCCGTGGGCGGCAAGACTGGCGGTGTTGTTGGTGGCGCCGTGGGCGGTGGCGTCGGCGGTGCCGTGACAACCAACGGTGAAGGTCAGACCGGTGCCATCATAGGTGGCGCAGCAGGCGGAGCGACAGGTGCAGCCGTCGGTCAAAAGATGGGAGGCAGCACTGGTGCTGTCGTAGGCGCTGGCGTCGGCGGAGCGGGAGGGGCAGTGGTCGGCAAGGTGATTGCCGAGCCGGCTAAACCGACGGCGGGCGCTGTAGGTGGTGAAGGCCATCATCATTCAGGCAAGCATCACAAACATAAGCACAAGCATCACAAAGGACACGGCCACGATCATCATGATGATTGAACACATGTGATCAACAAAAAGCCCCGCGGAGCGGGGCTTTTTGTTGATCTGATGCAAGCAGATTATTTCTTCTGGACTGCTGCGGATTTCGCGGCACCGACAGTCACTTCCTTCTTGAGACCTTCGACGGTCTTTTCACCGAAGCCCGGTACGTTGTCCAGGTCGTTCACCGACTTGAAGCCGCCGCTCTTCTTGCGGTACTCGATGATGGCGTCAGCCTTGGCAGGCCCTACGCCCTTCAGCGATTCGAGTTCTGCCTTGGAAGCGGTGTTGAGGTCGACGGCGGCATAGGCGTTGAGCGAGAGGCCGATGCTCAGCAGAAGCGCGACTAGGATCTTGTTCATATTGTTCTCCCATTAATAGTTTTAGATGCAGGCCGTATCTGGCGCTGCGTCTGCATCTTAACGACGGGAGAGGTGTTGCGACCCTCGCAGGGTTGCTAGTTGACGCTGATCTCACGCTGGATCGCCTGCAGGGCAGCCAGCGGGTCAGGCGCTTGCGTGATGGGGCGTCCGATGACGAGATAACTCGAGCCCATCTGCAAGGCCTTGGCGGGTGTGACGACCCGATTCTGGTCATCGAGGCTGGCGTCTGCAGGGCGTATGCCGGGTGTGACCAGGCAGAAGGTGTCGCCGAGTGCCTGACGCAGCATGGCGGCTTCCTGTGCCGAGCAGACCACGCCGTGCAGGCCGGCGCGCTGGGTCAGGCGGGCAAGATTGAGGACCTGGTCCTGCAGGCTGCCCGCAACGCCTATCTGGTCGAGCGTGGCCTGGTCCATGCTGGTGAGCACCGTGACCGCGATCAGCAGGGGCGAATGGCCGCTACGGGCAACCCCTTCTTTCGCCGCTTGCATCATCGCCAGCCCACCGCTGGCATGCACGTTGAGCATCCAGACGCCGAGCCGGCTCGCGGCCTCGCAAGCCTTGGCAACGGTATTCGGGATGTCATGGAACTTGAGATCGAGGAACACGCCGAAATCTTTCGCGACCAGTGCTTCGACGAATCCCGGGCCAGCGGCGGTGAACAGTTCCTTGCCCACCTTGAGGCGGCATAGGCTCGGGTCGAGCTGATCGACCAGTTTCAGGGCGCTGGCGGCATCCGCGTAATCCAGCGCAACGACGATTTTCGGATCAGGCATGGTCATCAGGCGTTCGGTTCGTTAGGTTCTGGCGCAATCGCCTCCCAGGCGTTGCAAGCCGGGCATTGCCAGTGGAAGTTCTTGGCGCGGAAGCCGCACTGGTCGCAGACGAAAGCGTTACGAGTGCCGATGGCGGCGCGTACCGTTTGCTGCGTCAGATTGGTATCTTGCTGGTCGTGCTTATCGAACAGCATGCGGGCCTTGAGCAGTTGGTCCAGTGTTTGCAGGCTGGGTTTCTTGCTCAGTTCTTCGCGAGCCAGGACGGCGGCGCTTTCGGGCCCTTGCTCGGCCAGGACGGCTTCATAGACGACGGCCTGCAGGGACGGCAGCTTATAAGTCTGCAAATAGCTCCGCAGCTGGGCCATGCCTTCATCGAGCTTGCCGATGGCGCGGTAGCTGGTGAGCAGGCGCGCGGCGATCAGTCCGAGATATTCCGGCTTCTGGAATTCCACGCGCTTCCACATCGAGATCGCGACCTTGTGCGCACCGTCGGCGGCTTCCATGTCGCCCAACAGGATATTGGCTCGCACGCATCCCTTGTTCGCATCGAGCGCTTTTTCCAGTTCATGGCGCGCGGTATGGTGATCGTTGGTGAGGATGGACTTCATCGCCATCTCGCAGTAGTACTGCGCGATCTCCTTGCGGAACGGCACGCCGGACAGGCGTTCCAGCTCCTTGGCGCTCTCGATGGCGCGCTCCCATTCCCGCTCACGCACATAGATCTCGAGCAGGGCGCGCAAGGCGGGCTGCTTGTAGCGGCTATCATCCAGGGATTTGAACAGCTCTTCCGCGCGATCGAGCAGGCCAGCTTTCAAATAGTCCTGCGCCAGTTCTGCCATCACGGCCATTTTTTGCGGCTCAGGCAGCTCGCGCCTTTCGAGCAGGTTGAGGTGCAGGTGGATGGCGCGATCGACTTCGCCACGCCTGCGGAACAGGCTACCGAGCGCAAAATGCAGTTCCAGTGAGTCGGCATTGGCTTCGACGGCCTCGACAAAAGCCTCGATCGCCTTGTCGTGCTGATCCGTGATGAGGAAGTTGAGCCCCTTGAAGTAAGCGGCAGGCAGGGTCGTGGATTCCGACAACAGCTGGTTGATGTCGACACGTGCGGCGATCCATCCCAGCGTGAAGAAGAGTGGAAGCGCCAGTAGCCACCAGTATTCGAATTCCATGGTTATCCGTCTTTATTGTTTGAGATGAATCGGCATCAATGGCCGGTGGCAGTTGTGCCGCGGGCGGTCGCCTGCGTGTGCGGGTCGAGTTGGCGCAATTCACGCTGCATCGCGATCAATTGGCGACGTTGCCGGATGAGCGGGTTGAGGCAGGCGATCATGCCGGCTACGGTGCCAAAGAAGAAGGCGATGAGCAGCATGAGCGACAAAGGCGCTCGCCAGATGAAACCCAGGTAATAGTGGAGCTCGACGATCTCCGCATTCTTCAAGGCGAATCCGAGCAGCAGCACGAACAGCAAAAACACCAAGGTCAGGTAAACGTAACGCATGGCCAGATTCTACCTAATTCGGGGGTGCAACGCCAAAATATGCCGGTACTGGCGAGGTGGCTCAGGGCAAAAAAAAGCGGCAGCCTCCGGGGAGACTGCCGCTTCGGTATAGCTATCAACTATTGAGACAAATCAACGCGTTCGCGCAATTCCTTGCCGGCCTTGAAGTGCGGTACGTATTTCTCGGGTACCTGCACCTTGGTGCCAGTCTTCGGATTACGACCCAGGCGCGGCGGACGGTAATTCAGACTGAAACTACCGAACCCCCTGATTTCGATGCGCTCGCCCGTTGCGAGATTGTCCGACATGGAGTCCAGGATCGCCTTCACGGAAAGCTCGGCATCCTTGACCACCAGTTGCGGAAAACGCG
>CAMLMA010000043.1 GCA_946481065.1 uncultured Nitrosomonadales bacterium | reverse complement strand
GCCGAGACCGACCTCGACCTCGGCCATTACGAGCGCTTCATCAGCTCGCGCATGGGCAAGCGCAACAATTTCACCACGGGCCAGATCTACGAGACCGTGATCAAGAAGGAACGCCGCGGTGAATACCTCGGCAAGACCGTGCAGGTCATCCCGCACATCACCGACGAGATCCAGAACCACATCAAGCGCGGCGCCGAAGGCGCTGACGTCGCCATCGTCGAAGTCGGCGGTACCGTCGGCGACATCGAGTCGCTGCCGTTCCTCGAAGCCATCCGCCAGATGGGTATCCGCGAAGGCAAGGGCAACGCCTGTTATATCCACCTGACGCTGCTGCCGTGGATCCCGACGGCGGGCGAACTGAAGACCAAGCCGACCCAGCACTCGGTGAAGGAGCTGCGCGAGATCGGTATCCAGCCAGACATCCTGCTGTGCCGTGCTGACCGCCCGATCCCGGACGACGAGCGCGCCAAGATCGCGCTGTTCACCAATGTCGCGCCGGAAGCCGTCATATCCGCCATCGACGCCGATTCCATCTATGCGATCCCCGGCCTGCTGCATGACCAGATGCTGGACGAGATCGTCTGTCACAAACTCGGCATCCTGGCCAAGGCGGCCGATCTTTCCGCCTGGAAGAAGATCGTCGATGCGCTGCACAACCCAAAACATGAAGTCCACGTCGCGTTTGTCGGCAAATATGTCGACCTCACCGAATCCTATAAATCCCTGACTGAAGCCCTGATCCACGCCGGCATCCATACCGAATCCAAGGTGAAGATCCATTTCATCGATTCCGAGGACATCGAGAAGCATGGCACCGGCGCGCTGGAGAAGATGGATGCCATCCTCGTGCCCGGCGGCTTCGGCAAGCGCGGCACCGAAGGCAAGATCGCGGCGATCCGCTATGCCCGCGAGAGCAAGAAGCCTTATCTCGGTATCTGCCTCGGCATGCAGCTCGCCGTGATCGAGTTCGCGCGCAACGTCGCCGGCCTCAAGGACGCTAACAGCACCGAGTTCAACCCGGACGGCCCACACCCGCTGATCGGCCTCATCACCGAGTGGCAGGACGCCAGCGGCAAGACCGAGCAGCGTACCGAAGACTCCGACCTCGGCGGCACCATGCGCCTGGGCGCGCAGAAATGCCCGATCGAACCTGGCACGCTGGCGGCCCAGATCTACGGTACGGAAGTCAACGAGCGCCACCGCCACCGTTATGAAGTCAACAATCACTACGTCGAACAACTGAAGAAAGCCGGGCTTATCATCTCGGCGCGCACGCCGACAGAAGCGCTGTGCGAGATGATCGAACTGCCGCAGAAGACCCATCCCTGGTTCGTCGCCTGCCAGTTCCACCCGGAATTCACCTCCAACCCACGCAGCGGTCATCCGCTGTTCAAGGCCTACGTTGAAGCGGCCTTGAAGCAAAAGAAGCATTAACCACAGGTACACGGATCAACACGGATCTAGAGCAGCGGGGGAGGGAAACCTTTTCCGACGCTGGTTTTGAATATCGCTATTTATCCGTGTATATCGGTGGCTGTTAATAAAGGTTCAATTGATGAAACTATGCAATTTTGAAGTCGGTCTCGATCAACCTCTCTTCCTGATCGCTGGCCCTTGTGTGATCGAGTCCAAGCAGATGGCGCTCGATACGGCCGGCCAGCTGAAGGAGATGACCGACCGGCTTGGCATCAATTTCATCTACAAGTCTTCCTACGACAAGGCCAACCGCAGCTCGAACAAGACTTTCCGCGGCTTTGGCGTGGCCGAAGGCCTGAAGATCCTCGATGAAGTGCGCGCGCAGATCGGCGTGCCTATCCTCACCGACGTGCATACCGAAGAGCAGGTACCGGAAGTGGCGGCCGTGGTGGATGTGCTGCAGACCCCGGCCTTCCTCTGCCGCCAGACCGATTTCATCACCGCGTGCGCCAAATCCGGCAAGCCGGTCAACATCAAGAAGGGCCAGTTCCTCGCACCTGGCGATATGCGTAATGTCGTGCAGAAAGCCAAGGAAGCCAACGGCGGCGCAGACACCATCATGGTCTGTGAGCGCGGCGTCTCCTTCGGTTACAACACGCTGGTGTCCGACATGCGCAGCCTCGCCATCATGCGCGAGACCCATTGTCCTGTGGTGTTCGACGCCACCCATTCGGTACAGCAACCGGGCGGGCAGGGCGACAAGAGCGGCGGCCAGCGCGAGTTCGTGCCGGTGCTGGCGCGCGCAGCGGTGGCCAGCGGCATCGCCGGCATCTTCATGGAAACCCATCCGGACCCGGCCAAGGCCTTGTCCGACGGCCCCAACGCCTGGCCGCTACCGAAGATGGAAGCCTTGCTGCAGGTGCTGATCGACATGGACAAGCTGGTCAAAAAAGCAGGATTCATTGAAGCCACGCTCTAAGTGGACTATTGCCTTCCGGCTGGGAACATTTTCAAATCTTAGGTTTAATTCAAAAGGGTAGGAAACATGAGTGCAATCGTAGACATCATCGCGCGTGAGATCATCGACTCCCGCGGCAACCCCACTGTCGAAGCGGACGTGTTGCTGGAATCCGGCATCATCGGCCGTGCCGCCGTGCCTTCCGGTGCCTCCACCGGCACCAAGGAAGCGGTCGAACTGCGTGACGGCGACAAGTCCCGTTACCTGGGCAAGGGCGTGCTGCAGGCGGTCGAGAACGTCAACACAGAGATCTGCGAAGCCATCATCGGCCTCGATGTCGAGGAGCAGAGCTTCATCGACAACACCCTGATCGACCTCGACGGCACCGAGAACAAGAGCCGCCTGGGCGCCAACGCCATCCTCGCCGTCTCCATGGCCTGCGCCCGCGCTGCGGCCGAGGAGTCTGGCCTGCCGCTGTACCGCTACCTTGGTGGTTCCAGCTTCATGCAATTGCCGACACCGATGATGAACATCATCAACGGTGGTGCCCACGCCGAGAACAGCGTCGACATGCAGGAATTCATGATCATCCCGGCCGGCCTGCCGAGTTTCCGCGAAGCGTTGCGTGCTGGCGCTGAAGTGTTCCATGCACTGAAGAAGACGCTGCACAAGAACGGCCTCGCCACCACCGTTGGCGACGAAGGCGGTTTCGCGCCTGACCTGCCTTCCAACGAAGCGGCTATCCAGTACATCCTGGAAGCGATCTCCGACGCTGGCTACGAGCCGGGTCGTGACATCCTGCTGGGCCTGGATTGCGCCAGTTCCGAGTTCTACAAGGACGGCAAGTATCACCTTGAGTCCGAAGGTGTGCAGCTCACCTCCGCCCAGTTCACCGATTACCTGGCGGCCTGGGTCGACAAATACCCGATCATCAGCATCGAAGACGGCATGAGCGAACATGACTGGGACGGCTGGAAGCTGCTCACCGACCGTATGGGCAAGAACGTGCAGCTGGTGGGTGACGACCTGTTCGTGACCAACGCCAAGATCCTGCGCGAAGGCATCAAGCGTGGCGTGGCGAACTCTGTGCTGATCAAGGTCAACCAGATCGGCACCCTGACCGAGACCTTCACCACCATCGAGACCGCCAAGCGCGCCGGGTATACCTCGGTCATCTCGCATCGTTCCGGCGAGACCGAAGACACCACCATCGCCGATATCTCGGTCGCGACCAACGCGCTGCAGATCAAGACCGGTTCGCTGTCGCGCTCCGAGCGTATCGCCAAGTACAACCAGCTGTTGCGTATCGAGGAAGAGCTCGGCGACGCCACCAGCTACGCCGGTATGGACGC
This sequence comes from uncultured Nitrosomonadales bacterium, assembly GCA_946481065.1. The sequence goes on along the minus strand of CAMLMA010000043.1, from coordinate 9,644 downwards.
GTTCTACCATCTGGGTCGTTGAGCGTCTGGCTCACTAAGCGCGTTTTGTGCGTGTCCTGACGCTGATCTTCGTCATCCTCATTGCCTCGCTGCAGTATCCGCTGTGGCTGGGCAAGGGGAGCTGGTTGCGGGTCTGGGACCTGAACCGCCAGATCACGGAGCAGAAGGACAAGAACAAGTTGCTGAAAGCGCGTAACGATACGCTGGATGCCGAAGTGCGCGACCTCAAGCAGGGATATGCCGCGATCGAAGAGCGTGCGCGCAGCGAGCTCGGCATGATCAAGCAGGATGAAGTGTTCTATCAGGTCTTGCAGGCAGGGGCGCCCACCACCTATGCGCCACCCCCGGTCGATCCGGCCCTCAAGGCGGCCGGAAAAGAGGCTGGGCATGAGGCCGGGGCCAAATCAGAAAGCAAGCCCACACCGACACACTGACGCTGTCTGCTTTCCGCTCTCTGCTTTCGCGCCGACCGCTTTCGGTAATCTCTCTGTGGCGATGTCGCTACGTCATCTCACTTGAACTGATGAATCAACCCGCCTGACAGGGCGTCATCGACGTGGCGTCTGCAATAGCGCCGATTTCGGGTTTATGCCGCTTTATCCGGCAACTGATAGGGCAATGGCTTGAACGTCAGTACATGCCCTTGCCAATTGAGCGGCTCCGCCAGGCTTTCCAGCCGTACTTCCGTCAATACGTCGTAACCACCGGCAGGCGCCGCTGCACTTCGGACGATCTTGCCTGCAGCTTCGCCGCCAGCCGCGGTGACGATATCGTCTCCAGCTTGCGGGGGTTGTGCCGAACCGATGTGGGCGATCTGCGTGCGGCGTTTGACCTTGCCCAGGTAATGCGTGCGCGCCACGATCTCCTGGCCGGTGTAACAGCCTTTCTTGAAGCTGATACCGCCAATGGCATCCAGGTTGAGCATCTGTGGCACGAAGGCTTCCTGCGTGGCCGGGTAGACATCAGGGATGCCGGCCTGGATCTCGAGCCAGTCCCAGACCGCCTTGCCGGCGGGCATGTGCGTCTCAGCCAGCGTTTGCCACAAGGCTGTGGCACGTTCGGCGTTGGCGAAGACCTCGAAGCGCGGCACCGATCCCGGCAGGCGCAAGATGACGCCATTCTCCAGAGTGAGCAGCGCATGGGGCTGCTGCGGGATCTCACTGAATATCCGCCCGAGGGCGACTTCGCTGCCCGGTCCGGCGACACCGAAGCGGACGATTTCATCCGACACGTCCTTGATCGTCACTTTGGCGCGCAGGACATACATGCGCAGGCGCTTGGCGATGGTCTCGGCAAGAGACTTCGGCAGCTGCAGATGCAGATGGTCGAAATGCCCGAAAGCAAGGAACAGCGCCAGCATACGGCCCTTGGGATTGCAGTGGCCGGCATAATGACTGGTATGGCCATCGAGCAGCTTGACGTCGTTGGTCACCTGGCCTTGCAGAAAGGTGACGGCGTCCGCGCCGCCGATTTCCAGTAACGAAAGGTGGGATAGGTCACAGAGCACATCCCCACTGGCAGCCGCTTGTAATTCTGCGCCGGCATCGCCAAAATCGGCGACATGGTCGTTTTCAAAGCTTGCTGCGTGTTGTGTCAGGAAGGTATGCCACGGAGTCGTCATCGATATCTCAAGCCGGGTTTTAGGGTATGTCACATTATAACGTGAAGCCGATACGGCTGGATTTCAAGCCTTCGGTGCGGCTGTTCGTGCTATTGGTGTGCGTCGCGCTGGGTAGCTGCGCCATCGTGCTGTACCTGCCCATCCGACCATTGCTCGATCAGGTGTTCGGCCAGCCGTTTGCACAGGTACTCAGCCAGGGGATCAAACTCGGAGCGGTGATCCTGATACTGCTGACCTTGCGTCAGCATGGTCTGAAACAGTGGCAGCGCACGCCGCAGGCCTGCAAGGCGCTATGTCTGGATAGCAAGGGGGCTTGGCAGCTTGAATGTGCCGACGGCAGCGTGCATGCGGTGACGATCCTGCCGACGAGCTTCGTCGCGCCTTATCTCACCATCCTGCATTGTCGCCTTGCGGGTCGCTGGTCTTCCCGGGCGGTGGTCATCCTGCCGGATGCGGTCGATGCGGAAGCCTATCGCCGCTTGCGGGTTTGGCTGCGCTGGGGATATCAGGACTCGAGTGACGAAGCGGCGGGCGCCTGAGGTTTCCGGCGGCGTGAGAACCAGGCCTGGATCGCGTTACGGCTGGCCTTGACCGGATGCTTGGGCAGGTAGGCCGTGATGAACAGCAGTCCAGCCACAGCAGCGAGTAGCCAGCGTAATTCAAAAGCAGCGGTATCGCGGCGGGCCGGGCGCTGTTTCTTCATGGCGCCCAGGATGTCGTGCAGGCTGTCGCCATTCACATACATGCCGTTGATCTCTTTCGCGAGATCTTTCAGGTATTGTTCATCCAGCTTGGAAAGGTAGCGATCGCTCTCGGCCGAGGCGACGTTATCGTCGCGCACGCCGATGTTCGCTTCCGAGATCTGGGCGATCCCCGGCTGCATGGCGAAGCTCTCGCCAGACCAGTAGCCGATCAGCTGGTTCTCGGAATCCAGTTTCGGGATCGGCGTACCCTTGTCGCTACCGATGCCGACGAACAGCCAGTCGGTGCCGCCCTGGAAATTGGTCAGGTCTTGCGTGTTGAACACGTGCAGCTTAGGGGCTTCTTCGCCATCGGTGAAAAACACCACTTGTGCCGATTGCGGGAAGGAGCGCAGCGTACGCGCGAGGTTGGGCATGCTGTTGCGGATGCGGCTATTGCCGGACCAGGCCGTGCGCCAGTCGAGATGGGTGATGGTGTCCTGGATGGCATCATAGTTCTGGCAGACTTCGAGCGGCCGGTACATGGCGGCGACACTGACGCCGGCGAACAGGCCGATGCTGACGCTGGTGCCACAGGGCATGGATGCGACCACGCGTTTCATCATGTAGCGCATGTATTCGGCGCGCGTCGCCGGTTTGCCGTTGAGTGTGGTGTCGACCACGTTCATGCTCTGCGAGATGTCGGCGACCAGCATGTAGCTGTAGATGTCGCGTTTGATCGGCACAGTCGGGTTGAACAAGGCCACCACCAGCAGTATGAATGCGGACGTCAGCAAGGCGACGTCATGCCGATGGCGGAAATAATTGAAGGCCTTCTTGAGCCAGTGTTTAACGGTGTTCATGGGCGCAACTCACAAGTGCTGGGCAATGGTAGGCGATAGGCTTTGGCCAGGCCGCCTCAAGCCGGGCCGGCGCAGGCAACCTGCGCGCTGATGCTTCATGGCAAGGGCGGGATGGCGACACGGCAGCGCTCAAGGCAGTCCGACAGGGATGTTGCCCATGATCAGACCCGGATTATCGGATTCGCCGACGCCCGGTGTCGGCGTCGCCGGCAGCATCGTCAGCAAACGGTCGAGGTTGTGGCGCGTACCCCAGTGGCTGTTGTCGAGCTTGAGCGACGCGACATAGGCGGTCTTGGCCTGGCGGAACAGGTATTCGGTCTCGTCACGCACCGTCATGTTGGCGCCATTGATGGCCAGGCCGCGCAGGAAGAACATGTTGCCCAGATTGTGCTGGATGATCGCGCGCTGTTTTGTCGTCGCATTGTTGAGCAGCTGCGTGAAGAGCAGGGTCGCTTCCTTGTAGCGCTCGTTGCGGGCCAGCCAGTAGGCGCTGGCGAATTTCGCCTCGAAGCTCTGGCGATCGGTATCAGGCGATTTGGCGGCCACCACCGCGGCATTGAAGGCATCGATCTGCCGGATGCGGTTGAATTCGTAGATAGCGCCCGCCGCCGACAGCAAGGCGACGATACTGAACCCCCAGGTGAGTTTGCTTACGCTGAGTGCCATGTTTTGATCTCCAGGTATTTTACGCTCAGGAGCAAGCCGATCGTGATCGCGGCCAGCACCAGGAATATATTGGTCAGATCCTTACCGGGAATCTCTTCCATGTAACGGATCGGTTTCTTTTCACGCTGATTGATATCGTTCATGGCCGATTCCAGCGATTTTGGGTCTTCCGCCTCGTATGCGTGGAATGGGGTCCGCAGCGTGTTAAAGAAATCCCGCAGTTCGATCTGTGGCGGCAGCGGGGCATCTTCCTTGGGCTTGAAGTTTTCGTCGAAGATACTGATGCCGCCGGGTTGGCGCAGCACGATCCAGTAGAGGCTGATGTGCAGGCGGTCGAACCAGTCGCGGATCTTCTGCTGGGTGTTGGCGTCGATACGACCGGCGCCGTCCGAGAGCAGGATCACGGCGCGCGACCCGGAGTCCGGCACCTTGTTGAACAGGCCGGCGACGCTGGTGAGGCCGCTACCGATATTGGTCTGGAACAGCGCGTTGCCTGCGGTCGCCTGTACGGCGGAGATCACGGCGTCGCGGTTCTCGCTCAGGGGCAGCACATACATGGCGGAGTTACTGAAGGAGATCATGCCGAACATGTCGTGTTGGCGGGATTTCACGAAGTTCGTGATCAGGCGCGCGGCAGCGACCGATTTCGTTTCGCCCACACGGCCGGTCTCACTGCCGGAGAACGGATCGTCCATACTCGCGCTGCGGTCCAGCACCAGCCCGATCTGTGCGCCGATGCCGACGCGCTCGATCTGCTCTTCGTTGGTGTGGGGGCCGGCCAGCCCGATGATGATGAACAATACCGTCAATACCGCCAGCACCTTGAGCAGGATACCGACCAGGTCCGACAAGCGGTCCCTGGGCAGCATGTCGACCCATGAATAGGTGCGTGAGTGGACGCGCTCCAGCAGCAAGGGCAACAGGGCCAGCGGCAGCAACCACAATACGTAGGGATGGCTGAAACTCATGACGCAGCCTTCTCAGCAGCAGATCGCTGCTGCGCATGCAAACACATTACTTGTTGATTCATCAGGGATGTCATCGGGTATGCCTGCGTCACTTAAGCCGACTTCGTCATCGGGTCCGGGATCAGGCCGCGCTCACAGTCGCGACAGTGGCGGCAGAACTTCTTCAGCCAGGCTTGCGGTTCTGCGATCTGCGTCGCGCCGGGCTCGAAGAACACCTGGCGGGAAACCTGGAAGAACTGGTCGAGCTCGCCACGCAGCGTGGCAAAACCGGGTTTGATGGCGAAGAACTCGTCCAGCGTATCGCTGAATACGCTTTGCCCAGCCGTCTTGTTGAGCGCTTGGTGCAGGCGCGACACGGCTTGCTGCAAGCCTTCCGGACTGTGCGGCAACCGGCGCAGATCGCGGTAGGCCTTGGCGAACGGGCCGCCCATACGCGGCAGCCAGGTGTATTTGCCAAGGATATAGAGCAAGCCCAGCAGGCAGAGCGAGATGACCACGAGCATGCCCTTCAGGCGCAGCTTGTCCTGGGTGGCGTCCAGCAACAGCGGGCCGCGGTAGGGGCTCATGTCATTCTCGACCTTGATCTGGCCAAAGATGGAAAGTGGCGAGACCACGAAATCCCAGCTTGGGATACGGTACTGGGCGACCTTGCCGTCCTTGATCAGGCGGATGAACTCGGCAGGCAGGCTGGCATGCTTGGCCACCACATTGTTGGTGAAGACCTGGTAGGCCAGCTTGATGTGATGCACCGTGCTGTCCTTGCCGTCTTCCTGGGTGTGGCTGATGCTTCTGAGGTCCACGCCCAGGGTCTGGCCTTTGTAGCGTTTCTCGTAGCCAACGATCGGCAACGAACTGTCGATCAGCTTGTAAGGCTTCTTCACTTCCAAGGTGATATCACGCTCGAGGATATCGCCTACCGTGTAGCCGACATTGTGGGTCGGCTCGACGATCTTGATGCTGACGATGCCGTCCTCGATATTCGGCGGCAATTCTTCGGCGATGGCTTGGCTGGCGGGCAGCAGGGCCAGCATGAACAAGGCTAGGAGATTGGATCGCATGTGCATGACTATAGGGTTCTTCATTGGATAGGGCGCTTCGGGCTAGGCTGCGACAAATTGATAAAAGTATTCGGTCATGGCGTCGGCGTCGAAATCGCCTTCGACGAAGAACGGCGGCATGTCGAATCGCATGAAGAGGTTGTAGATCGCTTCACGCCTGGCTTCGAACGAGGCCACGATGTTGTCGCGCAGTTCCTTGCGCATGAGCAGGGTACGCCGGGCGCCGGTCTCGCTGTCGGCGACGCTGGTGATGCCGAACTCTGGGAGGTTGCGGTATTCCGCCGAATCCCACAGCACCATGGGCACGATCTGGTGACGCAAGAGCATGGCCAGCGAATCTTCCAGCAGCTCGAACGGCATATGGAAATCCGAGATCAGGAACACCAGCGAACGCTCGCGCGGCAGGAAACGCCAGGCATTGCGCAAGCCCTCGGCCGAGGCCGCATGCGGATGGTATTCCTTGAGCCGCTCGGTCAGTTCGAACGCGCGCTGCGGTTTCACCGAAGCGGTACATACCCAGTCTTCGCGAACGGTCTCGTCGAAACCGATGAAACCGAACGGATCGGCCGCGCGTGTCGAGGACTGCGCCACAGATTCGGCGATCTCAGCGGCAAGCTTGATCTTGCGGTGGCGGCTGCCGAAATTCATCGAGCCCGACAGATCGCAGATGACATACACCGGCGTCGAACTCTTTTGGTTGAACAGGCGCACATACACCTGCTCCAGCGGGTCGCGGATGGTCTGGCGAATGTCGATGCGACGCGGGTCGGGGTAGGAGAGCAGGGTCGTATGCCCACGGAACTCCATGCCCATGCCGCGTTGCGTGCTGGAATGCTGACCCGGGTGGCGCCCACGCGAGCGCCAGCCGATGTGGTAGCTGAATTCCTTGATGTCGAAGTTGTACATGCGTCAGATGCTCGTGGAGAGGTCAGTCGAAAGACATGTTAGCGGGAAGCCGATGCGAGGCGTCGAGGCGCAAGAGCCGCAGACAGTACATTCAGTACGGCAAGGCTCGCGCAACGAAGACAACATGGCAACGGCGATCTGATACATGTCTTAAGGGGCGGCGATCGCGTTAGTAATCCCCGTCAACATCTCCCGCGCGATCTCCGTGCGGCGCATCTCGTAGACCGGGCTGAATACCAGGCGGTGGGCCACGGTGGCATGGAACACGGCGTGGATGTCTTCCGGCAACACGGCGCTGCGGTCATGCAGCCAGGCGTTCACACGGGCTGCACGCAACATCATGCTCATGCCGCGTGGGCTGGCGCCGGCCAGTACCAGGCGGTTCATGTCCACGCCAGCGACCTTGATGCCGTAATGGGTCGGCGTCTTGGTGGCGAGCCACAGTTCGAGCGCATATTTGCGCAGGGTGGGGCTGGCTTCGACGCTGGACTGGATGACGCCGGCAAAGGCGTTCAGCTCGTCGAACTTGAGGATGTCGGCAGGCACGGTATCGACCAGCGCATCGACGTTGTGGAAGCGGGTGTCGAACACCAGCGATTCCATGATGTCGTTGTCGCTCGGCACGACGATGGGGATCTCCATCATGAAGCGGTCACGCGCCGCGGATGGGATCTCGAAGGTCTCTTCCTTCTCCACCTGGTTACGGTCAGCGAACACCAGCATGTGCGGGAAGTGATGTTCCTTGTTGAATGCGGTCAGCGTACGTTCCGCCATCACGCGCAGCAGCAGCGAATGCACCTGCGGGCGGGCGCGGTTGATCTCGTTGAAGAAGAACACGGACAGGTTCTCGCCCGACATCAGCAGCGGGCCTGGGCTGACGTGTGGCTTGCCGTCTTCGCCGAGGTAGGTGTGGTACACCAGGTCGTTCGGCATCAGGTCGATGGTGCCTTCGATACGCTGGTAGCCGCCACCGATGCCGCGTGTGAAGGCACGCAGCAGCGTGGTCTTGCCCACGCCGACATCGCCTTCGAGCAACACGTGGCCGCGCGCGAAGATGGAGGTGGTGATCAGGCGAATAGGCGATTGCTGGCCCACCACTACCTTGTTGATTTCCGATTCCAGTTTTAGCGCATGCTCGCGCCAGTCGGCCAATAGACGGTCGCTCATTGACTTAATCCCGTGATTTAAAATGAATGAAGAGTGCTGAAATGATAGCTTGTTATGTTTGATTCAAGGGCGATATTAACGGCATTGAGACAAAGTGTAAACAGATCTGTATACCCCTGTTATTTTTCGCGATTCTGACAGCAGGGCTTCCGCTGAATGTCGTTTCCGGCGAAAATAGCGGACAACCGATTCATCGGGTCCCCAATAAAAGTAAAACACATGCAAAAACAGAATAGTTACACCTACGAGGAGTTGTTGCGCTGCGGGCGCGGCGAGATGTTCGGCGCGGGGAATGCGCAACTGCCTCTGCCCCCGATGCTGATGTTCGATCGCATCGTCTCCATCACCGAAGATGGCGGCAAATACGGCAACGGCCAGATCATCGCCGAGCTCGATATCAAGCCCGACATGTGGTTCTTCCAGTGCCATTTCGAAGGCGACCCGGTGATGCCGGGCTGTCTCGGCCTCGACGCCATGTGGCAACTGGTCGGCTTCTTCCTCGGCTGGATGGGCGGCCCCGGCCGCGGCCGTGCACTGGGCGCGGGTGAAGTCAAGTTCACCGGCCAGGTGCTGCCGACCGGCAAGCTGGTCACCTACCGCATCGACCTCAAGCGCGTCATCATGCGCAAGCTGGTCATGGGCATCGCCGATGCGACGATGGAGCTGGATGGCCGCGAGATCTACGCCGCGACCGATCTGCGCGTGGGCTTATTCACCCGCACGGATAATTTTTAATTATTTAAAGCTTTTTATTATTAGAACTACGGAAGCCTGAAAATACCCGAGCGATGCAACAAAGTTAGCGTATACGGAGTATTTTTAGCACACCATGGGAGAGCGCTGCATGCGTCGAGTAGTAGTCACCGGCATGGGCATCGTGTCCAGCCTGGGCAACAACCAATCCGAAGTGCTGGATAGCCTGAAAGCAGGGCGTTCCGGCATCACCTATCAGCCTGAGTACGCCGAGATGGGCCTGCGCTCGCACGTCGCCGGTTCGATCAAGGGTCTGGACCTCGCAGCGCTCATCGACCGCAAGCTCATGCGCTTCATGGCCAAGGGTCACGCCTATGCCTGGCTCGCCATGCAGGAAGCGATCGCGGACGCCAAGCTGCCGAAGGAGCTGGTCTCCAACGTACGCACCGGCCTCATCGTCGGCCAGGGCGGCGCTTCGCACGAGAGCATCCTCGAAGGCGTCGACACCCTGCGTGAAAAGGGCGTGCGCCGCGTCGGCCCCTACATGGTCACCAAGGCCATGGCCAGCGGCGTATCCGCTTGCCTGGCGACAGGCGCCGAGATCAAGGGCATCAATTACGCCATCAGTTCCGCCTGCGCGACCAGCGCCCACTGTATCGGTGCCGGTGTCGAGCAGATCCAGCTCGGCAAGCAGGACATCATCTTCGCCGGCGGCGGTGAAGAGGAGCACTGGACCCTGTCGTTCATGTTCGACGCCATGGGCGCGCTCTCCAGCAAGTACAACGACACCCCGGAAAAAGCCTCGCGCACCTACGACGCCAACCGTGACGGTTTCGTCATCTCCGGCGGTGGCGGTATCGTCGTGCTGGAAGAATACGAACACGCCAAGGCGCGCGGCGCCAAGATCTACGCGGAAGTGGTCGGCTACGGCGCGACCTCTGATGGTTATGACATGGTCGCCCCGTCCGGCGAAGGCGCGATGCGCTGCATGCGCCTGGCGCTGGAAGGCGTCGAAGGCCCGG
>CAMLMA010000042.1 GCA_946481065.1 uncultured Nitrosomonadales bacterium | reverse complement strand
TTGCGGTGATCAGCTTGGAAGCCATGACGGAACCCTTTGAAAATTTGCATGAATTATAGCCTGTCAAATGAATCTGCGGCAATTGATTGACAGATGGTCAAAAACTAATCACTTGGTATTCGGGCGTCATTGTCGCCTGTGCGGCTGCGCTGTCTCTGATGTGGCGAGCTTGTGCATTGCATGCCGCCAGGACCTGCCGACGCTCGGGGATGCCCAGTGCCCGCAATGTGCGCTGACGGCCATGGCCGGGCAGCGTTGCGGCCAGTGCCTGCGGGTCTCGCCGGCATTTGACCGAACCCTTGCGCTATTCAGTTATGCGCATCCTGTGGACGCGCTGCTGCAACGCTACAAATACCAGCAGAGACTGGACCTGGGCGTCACGTTCGCCAGCCTCTGGCAGGAGCGGCTGGCAGGCCATACCCTACCGGACCTGATCATTCCCATGCCCCTGCATCCCACGCGCATCAAGGAACGCGGCTTCAATCAGTCGCTGGAGATCGCGAGACCGTTAGCCAGGCGACTCCAGCTACCCCTGGACGCCCGGGCTTGCCAGCGCATCCGGCATACGCCGCCGCAGGCGAGCCTGCCACTCAAGTCCCGCGTCAAGAACATGCGCGGCGCGTTCGCCTGCAACCGCCGCTTCGACGGTTTGCGCATCGCCCTCATCGACGATGTCATGACCACGGGCGCCAGCCTGCACGAGCTGGCCAAGGTCATCAAGGCCGCCGGCGCAACCGAGGTAGAATGCTGGGTCGTCGCACGCACTTTACCGAGATGAATCCACCCCAATGAACCCGTCACCTACCCACATGTTCGATATCGTCCTCTATCAACCCGAGATCGCCCCCAATACGGGCAACATCATTCGCCTCTCGGCCAACACTGGCGCAACCTTGCACTTGGTCAAGCCGCTCGGCTTCCCGCTTGATGACGCGAAGATGCGTCGCGCGGGGCTGGATTACCACGAATATGCCAGGATGCAGGTACATGAGGATTGGGCGGCCTGCCAGCAGGCCCTGGCTGGGCGACGGATGTTCGCGCTCACCACCAAGGCAAGCACCCGCTATACCGATATCGCGTTCAAGCCGGGGGATGTCTTCGTGTTCGGGCCGGAGACCCGCGGTTTGCCTGAGGAGGTCCGGGAAGCGTTCGAACCAGCCTGCAGACTGCGCCTGCCGATGATGCCGGACAATCGCAGTCTCAACTTGTCGAATTCGGTAGCGGTGGTGGTGTTCGAGGCCTGGCGTCAGAACGGATTCGCCGGCGGCAGTTGAGGTTGCCGGCATCTGGCATCGACGCAATGAAGTAAGCGCCGGCAGGGACATCAGCGCGGAATTTCAGCGCCCAGAAATTTCAGCGCATAGACTCAGCATTTCAGCATATAGGGAAGCGCAATGCCTGGCTGTCGCAGGATGTCGCTGCGGACCATGCGCGCCGGTCGCGTTACAAACTCAGATCGCTTCGGACTTCTGTTCGCGGCTCAGCAGATTCTCCACCGCGGCACGCGGCGAACGCCCGTGCGAAAGCACCTGATCGACTTCCTGCGTGATGGGCATCTCGACACCCAACTGGGCGGCGCGCTTCACCACTTCCCGGGCGGTATGCACGCCTTCCGCCACATGCCCCAGGGTTTGCAGGATCTCCGGCAAGGTCTGGCCGTTGGCGAGCCGCAAGCCGACTTCGCGATTGCGGGAATATTGACCGGTACAAGTGAGGATGAGGTCGCCGATGCCGGTGAGCCCCATGAACGTCTCTTTCTGCCCGCCGAGCTTGATGCCGAATCGGGTGATTTCGGCCATGCCGCGGGTGATGAGGGCCGCGCGCGCATTGTTGCCGAATTGCATGCCGTCGCTGATGCCGGCGGCGATCGCAATGACGTTCTTCAGCGCACCGCCGACGGAAACGCCGATGACATCGGTATTGGTGTAGACACGGAAATTGCCACCATGCAGCATGGCGCCTGCCTCTTTCGAGAAGCCTTCATCATTGGCCGCCAGCGTGACCGCGGTCGGCAAGCCACGCACGAGTTCGGCCGCGAAACTCGGGCCGGATAACACCCCCCAGTGACGGCTATCGCCGAGCTCTTCCTGCGCCACCTCATGCGGCAGCTTGGCCGTCGCCGCTTCCAGACCCTTGCTGGCCCAGATGACGGGCGCCGGGCAGCCGATGCTCTTGATCTCTTTAAGGGCGTTGCGGAAACCGTTGGTCGGTACCACGGAAAGGATAAGGTCGGCACCTTCCAGCGCCACGGCCAGATCGCCCTCGACCTTGAGGTTATCGCCGAACACCGAATCGCCCAGATATTGGTGGTTGGCGCGCGTGATCTGCATGTCGATGATGTGCTCGCGGTTACGCGTCCACAGCGAAACGTCGTGCTGGCGACTGACCTGCAAGGCCAGTGCCGTGCCCCAGGCACCGGCACCGAGTACGGTGATCTTCATGATGTGCTCACAACCCCCAAACTGCGGCGGTCGGGATATAGCCGACCAGGCCATCGCGGTGCTTGACCTTGATCCAGCCGTTGCCCGGCGCTTCGATCAAGTCCACCACCACGTCTTTTTCCAGATGCGCCACCACCCCCGAAGCCGCATCCGCAGCCTGGCGCATCTCCACCTGCGGCTGAACGACGAGCACGGTGCGTTTCGTCCCCAGCTGCTTGGCTTCGATCCAGCTGAGGCTGCCAGCGTTGTCGCGGACCTTGAGCCAGTCGCCAAGATTGACGATGATCTCAACGGGATAGCCTTGGCTCACCACGAAGAGCTTCTTGCCCTGGGCGGAAGGCGCATCGTAGAGCACCGCCTTGGCGGCGGCGACGGAACGATATTCGATCGCCGAGGCCGCCAGTGGCGTCAAGGCCACGAGCAACCCCAGCAGCCAGGCTTTAGTGCGTGGTTTCGCCATTCGCCTGCTCAGCTTGCTGCTGCTTTTGCTGGGCATACAGGGCTTCGAAGTTGATCGGGTTCAACAGCACCGGCGGGAAGCCAGCACGCACAGACAGTGCGGAGACGGTCTCGCGCGCATACGGGAACAGGATGTTCGGGCAGGTCACGCTGGCGATGATCTCAAGGTTCTCGGCAGGTACGTTGCGGATCTGGAAGATACCGGCCTGCGCGACTTCGATCAGGAATACGGTCTTGTCTTCGATCTTGGAGGTGACGGTGACGGTGATGGTCACTTCGAAAACGCCCTCTTCCAGCATGTTGGCGGTGTTGCTCAGTTCGATGCCGATCTGAGGCGTTTCACGCTGAATGAAGATCTGTGGCGCATTCGGGATCTCGAGCGACATATCCTTGACGTAGATCTTCTCGATCGCGAACCCGGCTTGCTGGGCTTCCTCTGCCTGTGCGGCGACGTTTTCTTCTGCCATGACTTTTCCTAAATAGTAAGGCCAGCAAACGCTGGCGCAATAGTGATGCTTCGGTTAAAAGATTGAAACGGACAAGCTCGTCATTCTATCTGCTTATGGCTTGTTTTTGAATTGAAAATGCCGGCTCAGGCATCGAGCAGGGCTTGCAGCCCGCCGGCCTGATCGAGCGCGCGCAGGTCTTCGAAGCCGCCTACATGATGATCGTTGATATAGATCTGCGGCACCGTGCGGCGACCGGTCTTCTCCATCATCTCGAGGCGCAACTCCGGCTGCAGGTCGACGCGAACCTTCTCGATCTCCGCGACGCCACGGCTTTGCAAGAGGCGTTCGGCGTTCATGCAATAAGGGCAGGTCGCGGTGGTATACATGACGACTTTAGCCATGCTCACTCCTTCACCACTGGCAGTTTGGCCTGCTGCCAGGCATTGAGCCCACCCTGCAGGTTGTAGAGCTTGGTGAACCCCTGTTTCGCCAGCAGATCGCAAGCCTTGGCCGAGCGCACGCCGCCCTGGCAATGCAGCAGCACCGGTTTTTCCTTGTATTTCGCCAGTTCCTTGAGGCGATCGCCAAGCTGGGCCAGCGGGATGTGCCTGGCGTCAGGAATATGGCCTTGCGCATATTCGGAGGCCTCGCGAACATCCAGCACGACAGCGTTCGAGCGGTTGATGAGCAACACCGCCTCGGTCGGGCTCAGATTGGCCACGCCGGACGCACCGCGTTTCAGCATAGGCCACAACAGCATGAAACCGGACCCGAGCGCGAGCCCGATCAGCAGCACGTTATCGACAAGAAATTTCAACATCGCCAGCCTTTTCGAATCAAAGTCGTAATTTTAACCAGAACAGCATGACTTACCTAGCATGCATGTCTAGATGGCGTGTCTTGCGGCAATTTCAAGCCGGCCCGACCCATCCAAAACTTGCGCGCGAATGCGCGGTCCCTCAGAGAGCGTGCAGATTTATTGGCTCAAATTCACTAGAATATGGATTGCGTGGTGACAAACCACAGAAATGTTAGGTAAAAAATGAACGTAACGCCCGTGATACTCCTCATCCTCGATGGATTCGGCTACCGCGAGGACATCGACGACAACGCCATCGCCCTGGCCAACAAGCCCAATCTCGACCGCCTGTGGAATACGCATCCACATACCCTGATCAACGCCTCCGAGCATTATGTCGGACTGCCTGACGGCCAGATGGGCAATTCCGAAGTCGGGCACCTCAACATCGGTGCCGGTCGCGTGGTGTATCAGGATTTCGAGCGCATCAACCAGTCCATCAAGAGCGGCGAATTCTTCAAGACACCGATGCTGGTCGAGGCCATCGACGGCCTCAAGGCCACGGGCAAGGCCCTGCATATCTTCGGCCTGCTCTCCGACGGCGGCGTGCACAGTCACGAGGACCACATCCACGCCATGGCCGAAATGGCGGTGCGCCAGGGACTGCAAAGGGTCTACGTCCATGCTTTCCTGGATGGCCGCGATACGCCGCCCGTGAGCGCCGCCGCCTACATCGAGAAGCTTGAACAGAAGCTGGCGACACTCGGCGCCGGCAAGATCATCTCCATCTGTGGCCGCTTCTACGCCATGGACCGCGACAAGCGCTGGCCGCGGGTCGAAGCCGCCTACGACCTCATCACCGAAGGCATCAGCGAATACCAGGCGCCCACCGCAAGCGCCGGCTTGCAGGCGGCCTATGCGCGCGGCGAGAACGACGAGTTCGTCAAGCCGACCGCTATCGTGCAGCCGGGCGAAAAGCCGCTGCATCTGGAAGACGGCGATGTCGTGGTCTACATGAATTTCCGCTCCGACCGCGCGCGCCAACTCAACCACGCGCTGGTGGCGCAGACCTTCGAGGGTTTCCATCGCCGTCATGTGCGCAAGCTGGCCGGCTATTTTTCGCTGACCATGCATGACAAGAACGAGACTGCGATCGTGCCGATCTTCCCTCCGTTCGAGGTACGCAACACCTTTGGCGAATACATCGCCGGCAAGGGCCTGACGCAACTGCGCATCGCCGAAACCGAGAAATACGCGCACGTCACCTTCTTCTTCAACGGTGGCGAAGAACAGGTCTTCGCCGGTGAAGACCGCATCCTGGTGCCCTCGCCGCAGGTCGCCACCTATGACCTCAAGCCGGAGATGAGTGCGTTCGAGGTCACGGCAGAACTCGAGGCCGCGATCCTCAGCAAGAAATACGACGCCATCATCTGCAATTTCGCCAACTGCGACATGGTCGGCCATACCGGCGACCTGCAGGCGGCGATCAGGGCCGTGGAAGCGGTGGATAGCTGCATCGGCCGCGTGGTCGAGGCCATGCAGAGCATCGGCGGCGAAGTCATCATCACCGCCGATCACGGCAACGTCGAGATGATGATGGACAACGTGAACCACCAGCCGCACACGCAGCACACCACCAATCTGGTGCCCATGCTCTACATCGGCCGGCCGGCCAGGCTGGCTGAAACCGGCGCGCTGTCCGACCTTGCCCCCACCCTGCTGAAGATGATGGGCCTGCCCCAACCAGCGGAGATGACCGGCAAGCCGCTGGTCGAATTCGCGCAGGCCACGGCCGCTGCCAGCGCCTGAGCCGATGCAGCGAGCGATCGCCCTACTGACCCTGCTCGCCAGCCTGCTCCTTGGCCTTCTCGCTCCAGGCGTTGCCTGGGCGGGTGCGAAGGCAGAGCAATCGAAGGAAGACCTCAACCGCCTGCATGAGCGTATCGAGGCACTGAAGAAGGAACTCGACAGCACGAAGGAAGCGCACAAGGATGCGACCGACGAACTGAAACAGAGCGAAAAGGCCATCAGCGAGACCAATCGCAAGCTCTATGAGCTGCGCAAGCAACACCAGCAGAACCGCAATACCCTGGCCAGCCTGCAGCAGCAAAAACTGGAGACCGAGGGCACCGTCAAGGAGCAACAGGATCTGCTTGGCGCCCAGCTTTACCAGCAGTACCTGCATGGCCAGCAGGGCTATCTGCAGATCTTGCTGCAACAGCAGGATCCGGGAGCCATCGCCCGCCAGCTGCACTATTACAGTTATGTCGCCAAGGCCCGCGCGACACTCATCGCCAGCATGCAGCAGAACCTCGGCAAGATCGCCAAGCTCAATGACGAGACCGCCAGCACCCTCAAGACCCTGACAGAACTCAAGCAGCAGCAGGAGAAAGAGCGCCGCGAACTGCAAGCGCAGAAGAATGAGCGCAACAAGGTGCTGAAGCAGCTCTCGGCCAAGATCACCTCACAGCGCGGCCAGATCAGCAAACTCAAGCGCGACGAGAAGCGCTTGTCGCAATTGGTCGAGCGGCTGTCGCGCATCATCCCCAAGACCTTGCCGAAAAATCGCGGAAAATCGGCCAAGGCCAGCGAACCCGTGGCCCGCAACGAGGCCTTGCCGACCGATGCCTTCGACGGTGGCGATTTCGCTGCGCTCAAAGGCAAGCTCAACCTGCCGGTGCGCGGCGACATCACCAACCGGTTCGGCGATTCACGCGAGGATACCGGCGTCTCCTGGAAAGGCCTGTTCATCAAATCGAGTGAAGGCAGCGAGGTCAAATCGATCGCCAGCGGTCGCGTCGTCTTCGCCGACTGGCTGCGCGGTTTCGGCAATCTGCTGATCGTCGATCACGGCGATGGCTACATGAGCCTTTACGGCAACAACCAGACCTTGCTCAAACAAGTCGGCGACACGGTCAGCGGCGGCGATACGATCGCGGCGGTCGGCAACAGTGGCGGCAACGAGACCGATGGCCTCTATTTCGAGCTGCGCTACCGCAGCAAACCGCTCGACCCGCTGAGCTGGAGCAGATTAAGATAATGCCGTAACGCCAAGCGGCGTTTGCAGTGCCTACCGGGACTATCCGGTCGCGTATCCCGATCGCGGCAAAGACAAGAGATAGCCCATGAACATCGATCGCCTATGGGGAGTGATGGAGGAGTACATGGATACCCTGCTCGAATGGCCGACACCGCCCTACTTCAAGGACGCGACCGCCGGCGCCGCCGATCAAGCGGAGACCTGCGTGCTGTACATGCGCGACGGTCGCAAGATACTGGGTGACCTGCTGCAGTTCTCGCCAGAGGCCGCGCAGCTCGTTTTCCTGCCGACCCGCGATGAAGCCAGCGAAACCATCGCGCTCGACCGCATCAAGAGCGTCCGCCTGGTCAGATCGCTGATGCTGAAACCCCAGTCCATCGCACTGGAAAAACGCACGGAAGAGATCCATCCGCCTTCGGAGCGCCAGCAATACACGGTGGAGTTCAAGGACAAGGAGACCCTGCGGGGCGAGACCCTGGGGTATGCCAATACCGCCAACGGTCTTTACCTGTTCACCCCGGGCGAAGACCAGAAGATCATCCGAAGCTTCATCCCGCACCTGGCCATGGAACAGTTCCAGATCGGCCCTTTCATCGGCGAGATGCTGGTCGAAGACAAGCTGGCGAGCAAGGCCGAGGTGGACGCCGCGCTCGATCGCCAGCGCGAACTGCGGGTGCAGCGCATCGGCGATTACCTCTCGGAACACCAGATCGTCTCGCGCGATCAGCTCAGTCTCGCGATCAAGCATCAGGAGAGCCAGCCCATCCTCAAACTCGGCGAGGCGCTGCTGCAACTGGGGCTGTTGAGCGAAGCGCAACTCGAGGACGCCCTGACCAAGCAGAAAGAGAACCGCAAGATACAGCTCGGCCAGATCCTGGTCGGCATGGGCGTGATCGACGAACGAACGCTCAAGGGCGCGCTGGCGAAGAAACTCGGCATCCCTTATGTCAGTCTGGGCAAGTTCAATTTCGACCCGAATGCGCTACGCCTGACCAACGCCAGTTTCGCCAGGCGGCATCTGCTGATACCGCTTTACCTGCATGGCGACCGGCTGGTGGTCGCCTTCGAGAACCCGCTCGACACCAAGGCGATCGAGGAGCTGCATTTCATGGCGCAGGTCAAGACCATCCCGGTGATGGCGTCGCGCGATGACATCCTCAGCGCGATCGGCCGCAACTATGAGGCCTCTTCCACCTTGCATTTCCCTTCCGAAGCCGCTGTGAGCGCCTCAGGCAAGGATGAGTACGCCTTTCACCAGAACAGCGACGTCAAGATCGACGACCTCGCCAACAAGCTCTTCGATGAGGGGATCGAGCTCGAACTGGTCGAGAAAGCCATCCCGGAGTCTGACAACACCCTCGTGCAGCTGGTCAACAAGATCATCCTCGATGCTTACCATGAAGGCGTTTCCGACATCCATATCGAAACCTACGCCGGCAGGCAGAACACGCGGGTCCGTTTCCGCAAGGACGGCGCGCTCACGCCATATCTGGAGATCCCGCCCAACTTCCGCAATGCCGTCATCTCGCGCATCAAGGTGATGTCCAATCTCGACATCTCCGAACGGCGCAAACCACAGGACGGCAAGCTCGATTTCCAGCATTTCGGTCCGGCGAAGATCGAACTGCGTGTCGCGACCATCCCCACCAGCAGCGGGCTGGAGGATATCGTCATGCGCATCCTGGCGGCGGCCAAACCGGTACCGATCGACGGGCTGGGGCTGGCGGAAGACGCGCTGGAGACATTGAAACGACTCATGCTCCGGCCTTATGGCCTCATCCTGGTCTGCGGCCCGACCGGGTCCGGCAAGACGACGACCTTGCACTCCCTGCTGGGGTATATCAACACGCCGGAACGCAAGATCTGGACGGCTGAGGATCCGATCGAGATCGCCCAGCCGGGGCTGCGTCAGGTGCAGGTCAACAGCAAGATCGGCTGGACCTTCGCCAATGCCATGCGCAGTTTCCTGCGTGGCGACCCCGATGTCATCATGGTCGGTGAGATGCGCGACCAGGAGACCACCAAGGTCGGCATCGAAGCATCGCTCACCGGCCATCTGGTGCTCTCCACCCTGCATACCAACACCGCACCCGAGAGTGTGGTCAGGTTGCTCGACCTGGGGATGGATCCGTTCAATTTCTCCGATGCCTTACTGGCGATCCTCGCCCAGCGGCTGGCACGCGCGTTGTGCCCGGAATGCAAGACTGCCCATGAAGCGAGCGCGGCGGAGATCGACGCGCTGGTCGCCGAATATTGTGAAGGCACCCCGCTGGATGCCGGCGAAGCGCTGCAGGCGTGGAAGACCACTTACAGCAAGAACGGCAAGTTCACCCTCTACCAGCCGAATGGTTGCAAACATTGCAACCACACCGGTTATCGAGGGCGCATGGGGCTACATGAGTTGATGGTCATCACCCCTGAAGTGAAAAAGCGCATCCAGACGCGGGCGCCGGTCAGCGAACTATTACCTGCGGCCATCGCCGGCGGTATGCGCACCCTCAAGCAGGACGGTATCCTCAAGGTGCTCGCGGGAAAGACGGACATCAGTCAGATCCGTGCCGTCTGCGTCTAGTCCGGCAGGCCCACTTGCCGGCGCCGGATGCAATGTGCTATTACCGGCCATGGCTAGCCGCAGATAACGGTCGAATTCGTCGCAGACCCGCCCCCATGAATGCGCCTGAGAGATGCGCGGCGCTTCGGCGCGCAATCGCTGCAGATAGTCGCGTTCGCGCGCGATCCTCACAGCAGCATCCATGAAGCCCGTAGCATCGCCCAGGGCAACGAGTTCGCCGTTGCTGCCATGCTCAATCAATAGCGAAGCCGCCGCATCGTCATAGGCCACCACTGCGAGGCCGCTCGCCATGGCTTCCGGCACGACGTTACCGAAAGTCTCAGTCATGCTGGGGAACAGGAACAGGTCGGCAGAGGCATAGTGCGCAGCCAGGGCTTCGTCCACCTGACTGCCGCAGAAGATATGGTCCGGATGCCGTTTGCGCAGCCGTTTCGATTCCGGGCCGTCGCCGACCCAGATCATGCGGGCCGTCGGCATAACCTGCCGGATGGCGTCGAATGTCCGAACCACCAGCTCCAGGTTCTTCTCAGCGGCGATGCGGCCGACATACAGCACCCCGATGTCGGCAGGCGCCAAGCCCCAATTTTCGCGCAAGGTCTCGTCGCGGCGCATGGGCGAGAACAGGGCAGTATCCACGCCGCGTCCCAGGATCACCACATTGCGATAGCGATCCGCCTCCAGCAACCTTCCGAGCGCCGTATTAGGCACCATGGTCAAGGCACATTGGTTGTGGAATTGCCGCAGGTGGCGGCTCACCAGCCCACCAAGCCAGCCCATGCGGTAGTGGCGGCAATAGCGGTGGAAATTGGTATGGAAGCTGCTGCTGACCGGGATGCCGAGGCTACGCGCCGCTTTCAGCGCAGCCCAGCCCAGCGGCCCCTCGGTGGCGATATGCACGACATGTGGCCGGTCGTACTTCCATGCATGGCGCAGTTTCTCGAACATGGGCGCGCCAATGCGCAACGCGCTATAACCGGGGATGGGGAAGCCGGGCACCAGCATGTGATCGATCGCGACATCTGCAGCGAGCCTACCTTCGCCACGCTGTCGCGGCCTCACCAGCGTCACCTGCCAGTGTCGCTGCGCCAGGCCCTTGATCAATCGGGACAGGGTCATGGCCACGCCGTTGATCTCGGGTGGCCAGGTTTCAGTGACCAGTACCAGACGCAGCTTGCCGGCTACAGGCGGGGTATTGTGTCCATCCATGGCTGGATTCTGGCGCCGGGGCGTGACCAGGCCATGACATCAGCGTGACACCGGGGTGACAGTGTCAGTGCGGTCGTTTCAGTGCAGTCGCGTCAGTGAGCGATCATGCCGATGCGAGAGCAGCGCCAGCGACGCGATCGCCCCGAGCAGGCAGAGGAACATGTCCCACTGGGTATCCCAGACGTCGCCCTGCGTCGCGAGGAACGCCACGGCGTCGCTGCCGGACGCCACCGCCACCCACCACTCCAGCATCTCGTAGAGCGCGCTGATGGCAAGGCAGATACTGAGCACGACGAACGCCAGCCACTTGCCCGGCTTCAGCGGCGACTGGCGCAGCAGGATCTCCCGCACGACGATGGCCGGGATGAAGCCCTGCGCAAGATGGCCGAGCCGGTCGTAATAATTGCGATCGAGGTCGTAGCTATCGCGCAACCAGTTGAACAGCGGCATCTCGGCGTAGGTGTAATGTGCCCCGACCAGCAGGATGACAGCGTGCAACAACATGAGCCCGTAGGCTAGGCGCGAGAACGGGAAACGCCGATAGGTCAGCAGCAGGATCGGCAAACCGATGATGACCGGGAAGGCTTCCAGTAGCCAGGTAAAACCGTCATGCGGCCGCACCAATGACCAGATGAAGACGACCGCGAGCGTCGTCCGCAAGACCGCGTGATAGCGTCGCGTGCTCAGCATCGCGCGTGCAGGATCGCGGCGACCTCGTCGGCGCTAAGTACGATGGGGTTGGTCTTCATGCTGCTGCCGCGGCAATTCGCCACCACATGCGGGATATCGGTCTCGCGCATGCCGTAAGCGGAGAGCTTGGGCAACTCCAGTTCCTCCGTCCATCGCTCGAGTACGGCGATCAGGGCCTGGAGCCCGTCGCGCTCGCTCAGGCTCATGTCACGCTGCAGCACCTTGCCGACATGGGCGTAGCGCCAGAGCGCGTCGCTATTCGGCTGGCGTTGCTGCAGTAGCGCGATGTTGACCCGGGTGCACTCGGCCACCAGCGTGCCGCAGACCACCCCATGCGGGATCGGGAAAAAGGCGCCCAGCGGCGCCGCCAGCCCATGCACAGACCCCAGCCCCACCTGCGCCAGCGTGATGCCCGACAACAACGCGGCATACGCCATGTTGGCACGGTGCTGAGCCACATCGCCCTCATCGTGATACCAGCCCGGCAGGCTGTCGCGCACGGCGCGGATGCCGGACATCGCCAACGCATCGGTCACCGGGTTGGCGCGCGTGGAGACATAGGATTCGAGCAATTGCGTGAACGCGTCCATGCCATTGGCCGCAATCAGCGACTTGGGGCAGGTCGCGAGCAACTGCGGATCGATCACCGCATACTTCGGCACCAGCCGTTCATGGCGGAAGGATTTCTTGAATCCGTCTGCTCCCTGTTTCGAGAGGACTGCGTTCTTGGTCGCCTCGGAGCCGGTGCCTGCCGTCGTGGGGATCGCGATGAACGGCACTTCCGGGCCGGGATACGGCAACTCCGGCCCCACGCCCTCGAGGAAATCCATCACGCTGTTGGGGATGCGCAGCAGGCCGGCCACGGCTTTCGCCGCGTCGAGCACGCTACCGCCGCCGATGCCGATGACGACCTCGATCTCTGCGTTACGGAATTGCGCAGCTATCTGATCCGCCAGTTCCGGCGAAGGCTCGCCGTCGACGACGGCATGTTCGACATGCAATCCGGCATCTTGGAGCTGGGCGCGAAATATGGGCCAGGCTGGCGTCTCGATGAAGGAGCGCGCGCCCGTCATCACCAGCGCGCGGCGGCCGAACTCCAGCGCGAGCTGAGGGACCTGCCCCAGCGTGTGGTCGCCGAAGACGACCTTGGGAAAACCGCTGAGCGTAAAAGGTGAGATATGCATGACGCTACCGGATAAAGCGGCGGTTTATTCGCCGATCAGGTGCAGCAGCACCTTGCGCGTATGCGATGCCAGGCGATGTTCATAGAGGAAGATGCCCTGCCAGGTGCCAAGCGCCACCTTGCCGTCGAGCAAGGGGATGGAAAGGCTGGTCTGGGTCAGCGCCGTACGCACATGCGCCGGCATGTCGTCCGGGCCTTCGGCGGTATGGATGAACAAGGGATCGCCGTCCGGCACCAGCCTCGCGAAGAAACGTTCCATGTCGATCAGCACTTCCGGATCGTAATTCTCGTTGATCATGAGGCTGGCCGAAGTGTGCTGGATATATAGCGTCAGCATGCCAGTCTGCAAGCCGCTCTGGTTGGCCCAATCGAGCACCTGCGGCGTGATGTCGTAGATGCGGCGGCCTTTGGCCTGGATACTGATGTGATGGGTGAGTTGTCGCATGTCTGGGTACCTGGATGACTTATACCTTCGTGATTTGAATTATACGTGGATTTTTTCGCCTGCCCGGGTACCTATGACGGTTTGGTTTTACAGGCACTTCGATTAAGATGCATCAACACCAGAT